>PYJA01000137.1 GCA_003635185.1 Candidatus Poribacteria bacterium
TGTCAATAGTGGTATCTATCAAGAAGATATAGCGAACCAAGAAGTTGTGTTTATCGGTGATGGTGCTGCGTGGATATGGAACATAGCGGATGAATACTTTCCGAATGCTGTTGAGATTGTGGATATTATGCATGCGAAATCACATCTTTATGATGTGGCAAAAGCTGCCTTTGGTGAACCAGAGATTGAAGGGATCGGGTCTTGGATAAAAGCGGTAGAACCGCTACTTTTTGATGGGCATATTCCAGCAGTCGTGGCACGCATCCGTGCTTTAGCCACAGAGCATCCGGAAGTATCGGATATGTTAGAAAGAGAAGCGAGGTATTTTGAAAAACATGCGAAACGGATGCAATATAAAGCGTTTAGAGAAAAAGGGTATCAGATCGGGAGTGGTGTGATTGAAAGTGCCTGCAAACATGTTGTTGCCCAAAGATGCAGGCGAACCTCTATGAGATGGACAGAGCAAGGGCTCAATCCCATCCTTGAATGGAGATGTTTGTTAAAAAATAACGCTTGGGACAGATATTGGTATCCAGACACAATAGCCGCATAATCCTTTACTTAGTGACAAAAACTTTACACACCCGTATTCTTAATTCACTTGACATAAGGTTTAATTTGTGTTATAATTAAAATTGCTTAATTATGAAAAATGGTGGGATGGCTGAGTGGACGAAAGCGGCGGTCTTGAAAACCGTTGTGGCGCAAGTCACCGTGGGTTCGAATCCTACTCCCACCGCCATGTTTTTGGAGAGGTGCAGGAGTGGTTGAACTGGACTGCCTGCTAAGCAGTTATGGCGAAAGTCATCGTGGGTTCGAATCCCACCCTCTCCGTTTTTGATTTATATACATCTTCTTGTCCGTTGGATAGAGCAATAGCGAAACCCAACGAAATCATATTTTAATCACCATGTTGTTGGTGAAACGCGCCTGTAGCTCAGTGGATTAGAGCATCTGACTACGGATCAGAAGGCCGGGGGTTCGAATCCTCTCAGGCGCTTTTGAGTCTTGTAAACGTTTAAGGTTCAACAATTAAAAACAGTGTTAAACGCCGACTCTGCCGAGAAAATTGTGAATAGTGATGTCTTGTGGATGGAGAAAGCACTTGAATTAGCACGGCAGGCATCTGAAAAAGGTGATGTGCCTGTCGGGGCAGTCCTTGTTAAAGACGATACCTGCATCGCTGCTGCTCATAATCTGCGGGAACTGTCTGGCAATCCGATCGCACATGCCGAAATGCTGGTGATCCAGGAAGCATCACAAAAGGTTGGCAACTGGCGTTTAACGGGGACAACCTTATATGTAACTCTGGAGCCTTGCCCGATGTGTGCTGGGGCAATAGTGCTGGCACGTATTCCGAAGGTTGTTTATGCCGCTGACGATCCAAAAGCAGGCGCAGCAGGCACACTCTATAATATTTTACAAGACGAAAGGTTGAATCACCAAGTAGAATTAGTTAGTGGTATCTGTGCTGAGGAGAGTAGCGCGCTGTTGAAGTCATTTTTTAAGAACCGCCGATAATGATGAAAAGTGTACATAGACGAATTTCGTTTATAGTTGTTCAGTTTCTAATCGGTATTTTTCTTTGTTCTGCATTGCTGGTAGGATGTGATACTGGCAACACTCTAATCTTGTCTGAATCCGATGAGATTTTTGGTAAAAATGTCTATTTCAATGATGAAAAATGCTCTTATACCAGCGATGACGAGAATGTCTATATCACGTGTGGTCCGCTTGCCCAGATTGAATCCGATACCGAACCACTTGTATATAATGCATTTATTGAGGACATTGAGACCGTTTACGATGGGGACACGATTCAAGATGTTTTAGTATTACTACACAAGTTTAATCGTCCTCAAACTGAAAATCTATCGCTTTGGCCGGGTGTTCAACGTTACACAGATGGCATCTATAGTCTAACCGACATACGAATCCGTGGTATTGACGCACCCGAGCTAACCTGGTCGCAAATACCAGCAAGTTTGCCACAAGAAAAAAGGCAAAGAATATATAATCGCGGAGTTGCTGCAAGGGATTTTTTGAGAAACCTGATAGAAAAATCTTCTGTTGAGGGTGCACTACAGGCAATCGAAATTCGCAATCCAGACTTTGGAACATGGGCAGGGCGTATCGTTGCAGATGTGTTTTGTTATCACGAAGGGAAAAAAATAAACGTTGCAGAAGCATTGATTGAGGCTCATCACGCGGTCGCTTATGACGGAGGAACAAAGACTTTTGATTGGGGCGCAGAGGTGCTTGATTTTGATGATGTTGTAGAGGAAAAAGAATAAACCTTCAAAACAAGGACTTAAGAAATTAACTAATATGACATCACTTTTACAACTCAGATACAAAAGCACTTCAAGATCAAATAATGCACAGATAAACAACTACTAATTGCTGATAGTCATATACAATAAGGAGAGATGCAGGAGCGGTTGAACTGGACAGTCTCGAAAACTGTTGTGGCGCAAGTCACCGTGGGTTCGAATCCCACTCTCTCCGTTTTTTTGGTTGTACGCAAACTATTAGTTCGCGGTGACACGACACAGACTAACAGGTTGTGCTACAATAGATTTCTTGAACAAGCGAAAATTCGATTATTTTGGGGCAGTAGCTCAGTTGGGAGAGTGCATCCCTCGCACGGATGAGGTCACGGGTTCGAATCCCGTCTGCTCCATTTCTAACACTTTTCGGAGAGATGCAGGAGTTGGTTGAACTGGCATGACTGGAAATCATGTGTGCTGTTTTGCAGTACCGTGGGTTCGAATCCCACTCTCTCCGCCAGTTTTTAGGAGATGCGTCAGTTTTGGTTCAATTGAACGGCGCAGAATCGATGAATAACTTTAACAACTTGGTTATGCTAGGTGGGGAGGTAGCGGTGCCCTGTATCTGCAAACCGCTATAGCAGAACTGAATCCCCAGTATGCGGCCTGTCTTTGTGGGGACTGTCCCATGCACGTAGCGTTGAGAGTTGGGTCTTGAGCAACGAGAGCTTGTTGAACCCCGTCAGGTCTGGAAGGAAGCAGCGGCAGATAAGTTTTCTCGTGTGACGCAAGGTAGCCTGGCTTGAGCCAACGACATGGGCAACGCCCGGAGAGGCTTGTCAACTCTGGGTGCATAGCCATTATATTCACATTGCAAAATGAAGTGTGTACACCTGCTACACGCGCACACTTAAATGCAATATAGGGTAGGGATGATATTATCTGTCTAAGGATTAAAACATGTCTTATGAAGTTTTTGCACAGAAATGGCGCCCTCAGTACTTCCGCGATGTTGTTGGACAGGCGCACGTGACCGCCACGTTACAGAACCAAATTCGGTCCGAGCGCCTCGGTCATGCCTATCTTTTTTGGGGACCAAGAGGTACAGGTAAAACGACAGTAGCACGCCTTTTCGCCAAAGCGGTCAACTGTCTAAATCCCATGCAAGAAACTGAGTTTGAGCAAGTCCTTACGGGTGAACCGTGCAATCAATGTGATGCATGTAGCGCGATTACGCAAGGTTCATCCTTTGATGTGATAGAGATGGACGCTGCCTCAAATCGTGGAATTGACACTATTCGTGACCTTCGCGAGAACGTCAAACTTTCTCCCGCAGCCTATAAATATAAAATCTATATCATTGATGAAGTTCACATGTTGACGACAGAAGGTTTCAACGCATTGTTGAAGACGCTTGAAGAACCGCCTTCACATGTGATATTCATTATGGCAACTACCGAACACGCCCAAATCCCAAAAACTATTGCTTCTCGGTGTCAAGACTTTGACTTTCGTTATCTCACGCCCGAACAAATAATCCCTCGCTTACAACTTATAGCTGACGATGAAAACATTTCGGCAGATGATGGTGTGCTTACCCTGATTGCGCGTCAATCTGAAGGATGTCTCCGGGATGCCGAAAATCTTCTTGAACGCTTAGTGTCATCTGCCGGAAAAGAATTGACACTCGCCAACGTTGAAGAGACGCTTGGACTCGGTTCAAATTTGCTGCTTCATGAACTTACAGCGGCAATTGAAGAACGCAACCTTGCTGTAGGGCTTGCAACATTAAACAAGCTCTCCAAACAAGGGATGGATTTGGCCCAATGTCTTGACCAACTCATCGCTTATTTTCGGGATCTACGGCTTCTTGCTATTGATAGTCAACTTGATGAACTGATACAGCACCCTAAGTCTGAGTTGTCAGCACTCAAGGAAAAAGCACAGCAGATTTCGGTAGAGCGGCTATCGCGAATCGTCAAGATTCTGATGCATACGAACCGTGAAATCAAAGAGTACGGTTATGCCCAATTGCAACTTGAAAGTGCACTCATTCAGATTAACGCTATTAAAGAAACCATTCAACTTGATGAAATCATCAATAAGCTTATTGCCATAGAACAGAAAATAGATAGTGCCGAGGCAGAATCAGAACGGACACCGAACCCCACATTTCCCAGTAGCAATCGCATTAGTGAAACCCTGGAGTCGAACGTTGAAGTAAAAAGTCCTATCCACTCCTCACAAGAATCAGAAACCTCGTCTCAAGCACCTCCGAAACCCATTGTTACGGTAAACAGTGAATCGGTTTCAAATACGGAACAGTCCGATCAAACGGCAGCTCGTAGTTTAGACGAACTGCCTGCTATTTGGGAAGAAGTGAAATCACAACTTAAGGAAATTTCACCTTCTTTAGTGCATGGCGCACTTAAGGATGCAGTTCTGGACGTACAAGGAGAAGATCAAATAAATATTATTTATCCTGCTGGGGCGTTTTTTTTAAATTATAATGAGGCAACGGCAGATATTACCAAGGCATTTAGAGATGTCTTAGGAAAACCGATTCAAATTGAGCTTGTTAAGGGAGAAGTGGTTACACAACAAGCGGAAAACACTGAACCGGTAGAGGAAGAAGCAAAAACCACACCTATGATGCGTAGACAGCAAGCCGAAGAAGATGAACAGATCAGACCCGTGCTTGAACTATTTGACGCAAGAATTTTAGAAACTCAATAAGGAGATATTTCCTGTTCTCTTTTGAGAATTGGAGCCATTTACTATTATGAAAATGAATGACTTAATGAAGCAGGCGCAGCAGATGCAAAAGCGCATGCTTGAAATTCGCGAAGAACTCGCGAACCAAACCATTGAAGCAACTGTCGGTGGTGGAATGGTCACAGCAGTTGTCAACGGACAGCAAGAACTCGTTTCACTCCGTATTACGCCAGAGGTAGTTGACCCTGATGACACCGAAATGCTTGAAGATTTAGTTGTGGCAGCTGTGAATGAGGCACTACAACAATCACAAGAACTGATGTCTGATGAGATGAGCAAACTGACCGGTGGTTTTAAGATTCCGGGACTTCCATAACGTCAATAGGCAAAAACATGCAAGGTTATCCACAGCCGTTGGAACGGCTCATCATGCAGCTCCAAAAACTTCCAACGGTCGGTCCTAAAACAGCGCAACGTTTAGCTTTTTTTATGCTAACACTCCCGGATATTGAAACGAACCAAATCGCAGAAGCGATCAGGGAAGTTAAACAAAACTTGTCAGATTGCAAGATATGTGGTACTATCACGGATATAAACCCGTGTCAGATATGTTCAAATCCGAGACGGGACGAACAGAAAATCTGTGTGGTTGAACAGTCGGACGATCTATGGGCAATAGAACGCACGGAAAGCTACAAAGGGCTTTACCATGTTCTCGGTGGAGTTTTGTCGCCATTAGATGGAGTCGGTCCAGATTCGCTGAGAATAGATTCTCTGTTTAACCGAATGCACAACGGTGCTGTCGAGGAGGTTATCCTTGCTACAAACTGGGACACAGAGGGACAAGCAACGGCACTCTACCTTACCCAGCAACTTGAACAATTTCAGGCAACCATTACCCGAATCGCCTACGGTATTCCCGTTGGCGGAGATTTAGAGTATATAGACCAAGTAACCCTCGCGAAGGCGTTGGAAGGTAGGCGGGCAGTGTAAGCTCGCTATCAGGACTCTCCCAAACACGCGAGAGCTAAGGGTGAACATGACCGTAAGATGGGAAATGGCAGTAAGAACCCTTATCTTGCACCATTTTGGGGAGATCCAGACAAAGCATCGCGTGAAAAACGCGAACGAAATAAGATGGCGTATAAAGAGGGTTATCATAATAAGAAGAAGTGATACCTCTCTGTTCCTATCTAATGCGGGTGGGTAAAATGAAATGAACCACCCGTGTTAGACTTATTTAGAGGTGATGGCTAATGTCAACTCAAAATGCAGTTAACCAAGAACTCATAGATTTGCTGAACATCCTCACACCTACTCACGAGGAATTTACTGTAGATCCAAACTACCTAAATTCTATAAAGGAATGCCTTGAAGACCATTTTGGCATGACTTCGTTTTTTCGCATGGGTTCGTTTGAAAATGGAACCAGCATTTCTGGATATAGTGGGGTGGATTATATTGCCGAGATTCCTACCCATCACCTAACGTCTGACCCGAAAGATATACTTCGTGATGCGCGAGATGCTCTATCCAAACGTCTTCAATGTTATGTGTATGTCAACTGTCCTAATGTCGCCGAAGAATTATTCACAGACGAAGGGATAGAAACATTGGATCATGAGAACTCTGAAGAAGCAGAGGTTCAAGGTGAGAACTGTCCAGCTGTTGTTGTCCCGTTTAGCACAGATACGAAAGGAAGTATCCGGGTTATTCCGGCGGATTTTATTGAAGTTAATGATGATGGACATAAGATTTACGAGATTCCGCACTTTTACGGAGTTGATGAGGACGGATATTGGGTTGAGGATATGGAGTGGGGCTTGTCAAGTCCTGCTGCTCATAAGGCTTATCTCAGAAGAGTTGACGCGGATCTGCAGAAAAAAGTCAAACCACTCATCCGCCTCATAAAAACGTGGAAATATTTTAATAATATCCGAATATCCTCTTATTATCTTGAAAAAAAGTCACAGAATATGCAGATGACAAATCCAGTATCGTTTATGCTGAGGATTTGGAAGGTGTGTTTTCTTATCTGGACGATGAACTCGTTTTTCTGGCTGCAAATCCCCAATATATGAGAAATCCCGACTATATGAGTCCCTGTTCAACACCTGAATTGGCTGACATAGCATATAGTGCTTGCAGCAATGCCAGGGCTACCGCCGCGAATTTTCGTTTTAATTATGTGAGGGATAGGACTAAAGCATTTAGTTTTTTGAACATGTTGTACGGACAACTTTACCGAAACACGTAAAATGTTGATAAAAAATAATAGGAGAAACCATTTCATGAAACACACACTCTTCATCTTAACACTGATAACTTTTCTGATGATCTCGAGCTTGGCAAACAGTTTTGCGCAAGATGCATCCTCACCGGAGCGTATGGTTCGGATGATCTACTTTCTACCAAATGACCGGGTATATCACCCTGAAGTCGTTCAGAATATGCAAGATATGATCCGCAGACTTCAAACCTTTTTTGCGGATCAGATGGAAGCACATGGGCACGGCAGGAAAACCTTTCGTTTTGAAACCAATAACAATGGAGAACCGAAGGTACATCGTGTGGATGGCTTACACTCTAATGAATACTATTTTGATAATGGTGGATATTGGCAGGAAGTTTACCAGGAGTTTGATATATCTTATGTCGAGGCGAACAATGTTTATTTTTTGGTTTGGGATAACGGTAAAGGATATATTAATTATGATTCAGGTACAGTTGCAAGCGGAGGTATAGCTGGAAGTGGGAAAAAAGATGGAGGAGAATTAACAATTCCTACCAGGTTTGACTTTGGCCTGGCAGCACATGAGTTGGGACACGCCTTTGGATTGCAACACGATTTTAGAGATGACAAATATATCATGTCCTACGGTTGGCAGAATCAATTATCTGCATGCGCTGCTAAATATCTGGCAGTGCATCCTTATTTTAATTCCAATGTTCCAGTTGAAATAGGACCAGGACCAACCATTGAACTCATGTCGTCTCGTTCATATCCAGCGGGTGCTGAGAGCGTCACAATTCGATTAAAAGTCAGCGACCCCGATGGAGTTTACCAAGTCCTCTTATTTGGTCCTGACGGTCTTATCGCGTGTCGTGGATTAAAAGGCGAAAAGGAAGCCATCGTTGAATTTGAATATGAAGGTTATAATTTTAGTGGAGATCCTGTCAGCCTTTCCGTGGCTGTTTCACATAGTATTCATGTGAAGGCTCTTGATACAAATGGGGATGAGGGTTATATTAAGTTTATACTTGCAGAAATCGCGCAACACCATATCATCCATACCTTTGGAAATCATAAAAGTGGGGTTCATTCTTTAGCATTCTCACCAGACGGCAAGAAAATAGCATCAGGTGGGTGGGGTACCAGTGAGTTGTGGGATGTTGCGACGCAGCGAAATATTGCCACTTTTAAAGGATCTCCTGTAGCATTCTCTCCAAACGGCAGGATACTGGCAACGGGTGGTCTTTATAACATTAACCTGTGGGATGCTGCGACGCAGCAAAATATTGCTACCCTTCAGTTCCATAGTTGGAATCAGGTTTATGCTTTGGCGTTTTCACCCGATGGGAAAATGCTCGCCTCTGGAGGACATGATGGTAGCATTACGTTGTGGGATGTTGCGACGCAGCGTGATATTTTCACCTTTCAAGCGCATTTGGGAGAGGGTAATAAACATGTCCTTTCTTTAGTGTTCTCACCTGATGGGAAAATGCTCGCTTCTGGAAGTTATGAACGTATGATTAAGTTATGGGATGTTGCCACATGGACAAATATTCGTTCTTTTAGAGATTTAACTCCTTCTGGTATCTACTCTTTAGCGTTCTCACCCGATGGGAAAATACTCGCTTCAACGAGGAGCTCTTGGATTAAATTGTGGGACGTTGCGGCAGAACGCGATATTGCTGTCTTTGGTCGTCATATGTCAAGTGTCTATTCTGTGGCGTTCTCACCCGATGGGAAAATACTCGCTTCGGGATCGAGCGATGGAACTGTTAACTTGCGCAACGTTTCCACAGGGACGAAAATAGTTGACCTTTCGCATAACTCTGAAGCATGGTCTGTGGCGTTTTCACCTGACGGCACAACCCTTGCTTCGGGGACATCTGATGGGACAGTCAATCTATGGGACGTTACATCCTTCCTCTCACAAGAATCTGTTGATGATACAAAAAAAATCGCCATAAGTGAAATTATGGTTGCTTCAAATGAAGGTCAACTACCACAGTGGATAGAACTTTACAATCGCTCATTTACACATCCAGTAAATCTGAAGGGATGGCGGTTGGAGATTCAAAACTACAATTCCGAAAACTTTAATGGAGATCAGAATAATATAACGATTGTCTTTGGAGAGAAGTCTATTAAACCACAGGGAACATTCTTAATTGTTTCAAAACAAGGGCGTTCTTCCGAGCATTTTCGGGATGAACAGATTTACAACCTCAATGCGCAGAAACCTAACCTTCAGGGCATTATGCTAAGTGAGGAAGGGTTCTACATGAGACTCTGGAAAGTGGTCAATGAAGCAGGTATCATTGCAGCAAGGATAAGAATTGACGAAGTGGGAAATCTTGATGGCAAGAAATACACTAACGATAAACCTGCTTGGTCTCCGCCAAAAAGCGTGACAAAAGACGGTGTGCGCGCTTCAATGATACGTCGACAAGACAAAGGCACACCGTTACCTGGTACCCAGGCTTCCGGATGGATTTCTGCTATAAACACAAGACTGGCAACCAGCACTACCTACTATTACGGACATCCCCACGACATCGGAGCACCAGGCGTAGGAAGTGGTCAGGCACTCCCTGTAACACTCTCCCGTTTCAGGGCGGATCGTATAGAATCCGGTGTTGTGCTGAAATGGACAACAGAATCAGAGTTGGACAATGCGGGCTTTTACATCTACCGCAGTCAAACGAAAGATGGTAAGTTTAAAGTAGTCAATTCGACAATGATACAAGGTGCAGGCACGACAGGCAAACGCACCGGGTATCAATGGACAGACACCACAGCAAAACCGAACACTGTCTACTATTACCGGATAGAAGATGTGTCGCATGCGGGGGTTCGCGAACAGTTGGCAACGGTTCGGTTGCGGGGCTTGGTTTCTGCGGCAGGTAAACTGACAATCCGTTGGGCAGATGTAAAGTCATCTCGGTAGTCCTAATGAAATTAAAATGAAAACGTTCTGCAAAGAGACGTTAAACCTCCGTATACAAAAGGAGAATACTATGTTCAGATTCTGTTTGTTACTCTGTATATTTATCGTGTTGATAGGATGTCAACCGCCTGAAAAAACACAAGAAACGCCTGGAAATGGCGATCAGACTCAAGAACCGACTATATCATCGGTCTGGTCGTATGCTTCTAGAACGGAAGGCTATGATATGTTGGGTGTCCAAGAGTCAAAAGAGTGGCTAAACAAAAACAAAGACAAGTTCGATATCCCGGAAAGCACTGACTACCGCCTTCTAATGGGCACAGGATTGCCCAAATTCACAGACGCGATCTTGATCACAAAAGATGACGATGGCAATATCCGAGTTGGTTTCGACCGAGAAGAACAGGTAACTCCGAAAACGCCGAAAGGAACTCAGGAACTGGTCTTTGATGGTTATTTGAGTGCAGGGGAGTCAAGACAATGGCTGTCAAATAATGGGTATGAAGTTATAGAAACGACATCTGGCATCCAGATCAAAAAGGAGCGTCCAGGTCATAGTATAAATACTAAATTAGATGGCAATGTGATCGGATATCCATTACCAGAAGGCAGAACTTTAATCGTATCTAATGGTAAGATTTACGTTAGTGATGAAAAATAAAAACTTAGTCGGATTGAATTTATGGATAATTCCATTATGAGTTCAATTATTAAATTTCTCTCTTTGATTTCCATATTTACTTTAAAATGAAAAAGATGTAGTCGATGAAAATCATACAATTAGCTATTCTTGTTTTAATCCTATCTTGTGGTATGTTCACGTGGGCGTGTGCGGAGCCGCAGAACCCACCTGCTCAAAAGACCCCTTTGCCTTTTGACAGCCACCGCGCCTTTAAAATATTAAAAAAGCAGTGCGAATTCGGTCCACGTCCCCCAGATTCAGAGGCACATCGGAAAACTAAGGACTATCTTTTCACGGAACTCAAAAAATATACAGATACTGTTATCCTTCAACCTTACACATCTGAAGTAGACACGATTGACGACCCACCGCAACGCAAAACGCTCCACATGAACAATATTATCGCTGAATTTGGCAGTAACCACAGCGAAACACTCCTTTTGGCAGCGCATTGGGATACACGTCCATGTGCTGATAGAGACCCGAACACTGATAATCAACGTGAACCGATACTTGGCGCGAATGATGGTGCATCAGGTGTGGCTGTTTTGCTTGAAATCGCACGAATTTTAGAAGCGACACCGCCACCACGTCGGATCGTCATTATTTTATTTGATGGTGAAGATTATGGAAAAACAACAGATCAGATGTTCTTGGGCTCCCGTTACTTCGCAAAAAATATGGGAAAGTGGAAACCTGACTACGGCATTCTCTTGGACATGATAGGTGACAAGGATTTGCAGATACCGATAGAAGGATACTCTTGGGATGCAAATCCTGAATTTGCAACTGCTATCTGGCAACGGGCGGAGAAACTCGGCTTAGCCCCTTTTCAACGAAAATTAGGTCATCGGGTTATGGATGATCATGTTCCGTTAATCAAAGTAGGCATACCGATGGTGAATATCATTGATTTTGATTATCCGCATTGGCATACGCTTGAAGATACAGTGGACAAATGCAGTCCGAAGAGTTTAGAGGTTGTCGGTAAACTTGTTGTCAACATTATTTATGAAGGGTTATAGAGGTAGAAAAATGAAATTTCTTACAATTACAGGACTTACGCAGTTTCTCTTAAAGTCCCACTAATAAGGGGGATTTAGGGGGTTAGCTCGCTGAAATAGCACTATTACCCCCCTAACCCCCTTATCAAGGGGGAAATGCGTAAGCCCTGAATTAATACTGTGAAAGGAAACAGATGGCAAGTTTTGATACTACCTCTAAAAAACAGGTAGAGACAAACCCGGAGGATTTCGTCTACCTCTGTTTCAAATTCGGATTGGAGAATATCACCGTGCTGGAGGTCGTTACTCCTGAACAACCGACCATTGAAATGCATCAGGCAGACGTACTTATCAAAGCTCTTTATGACGGTAAAGAAGTACTTGTACATTTTGAGTTTCAAACCACCGATAGTTATGATCCAGAGATGCCACTACGGATGGCAGGTTACATCATTAGAGCGATTGAAGTCTACCGTTTGCCAATATATTCCAATGTTCTCTACCTACGTCCGGATGCAGGTGAGAACGATCCGGGGAAATTCACGCAAAATCTGGAAAATCACAATATTTCTATTGAATATCAGGTTTTCCGATTGATTGAGATAGATGGGCAAGAGATTCTTGATTTGAAGGCTGCGGGTTTGATACCTTTTACGCCATTGATGAAACGTCCAACAGATTTAGATTCTGAACAGTGGCTTCGCCGGTGTGTTCAAATAGCTGATAGTATTGATGTCCCGAACAAGCCAGAATATCTCGGAAGTTTGGCTGTTTTGGGGAATTTAGTTTACGATTCACAAACGATTTTAGATATTATCTCGGAGGAAACCATGCAACACCCACCAATTGTAGAATACGTGGCACCACAAGCACGCGAAAGAGGTAGAAAAGAAAACACGCGTGAGAATATTCTTGAGCTCCTAACTTTTCGATTGCAGGCCGAGGTCGAGCAAACCTTTAGACCCGCTTTAGAAGCGATTGATGACCTCCAACGCCTCAAGCAGTTGTTTCAGGCTGCAATGCGAGTAGAAACTCCAGAAGAGTTCACGCAGGCGTTGAACGAAAACACCGAATAACCGTAACACCAAAGATGCTAATTCGGAAGTAATAAACTGATGAATACATATCACAAACATTACGATGTCATTGTTGTCGGAGCAGGTCATGCAGGATGTGAAGCCGCGCTTGCCGCTGCGCGTATGGGCTGCGAAACGCTTATCGTCACCATCAATCTGGATACCATTGCAAAGATGTCTTGCAACCCCGCTATCGGTGGACTTGCCAAAGGACACCTTGTTAAAGAAATAGACGCGTTAGGTGGAGAGATGGCAAAGAACATTGACAAGACCGGCATCCAATTCCGCCGCTTGAATACTAAAAAAGGTCCGGCAGTACGATCCAGTCGCGCACAGGCAGACAAAAAAGCATACCAAGATGAGATGAAACGTGTCATGGAAGGACAAGAACACCTCGACATCAAACAGGTGTTAGTAGAAGAATTGCTTGTCGAAAGTGGACAGTGCATTGGAATTAAAAGCCAAACACAAACCGCTTATCATGCAGATGCTGTGATTCTAACAACAGGCACTTTTTTGAGGGGTTTAATTCATATCGGAGATGTGTCGTATAGTGCTGGCAGGGCAGGCGAATCTTCCGCTGAAAAACTCTCTGAAAGTTTTTTGAATCTCGGTTTTGAGATTGGCAGGTTGAAAACAGGCACACCCCCCCGCGTCAACGCACACACTATTGACATTAGCCAGATGGAGATTCAACCGGGCGATGAGGACCCGCTTCCATTCTCATTTTCCACAGAGCGAATTACGCAGCCACAAGTGCCGTGTTACCTTACCTATACCAACGAAAAAACACATGAAGTAATTCGAGAAAATCTTCACCGATCAGCGATGTACAGCGGGCGTATTGTTGGTATAGGTCCCCGTTACTGCCCCTCAATAGAAGATAAAGTTACCCGTTTCGCTGAAAAACCCCAACATCAGGTTTTCGTTGAACCAGAAGGATTAGATACTGATGAGATCTACCTTAATGGCATCTCCGCGAGTTTGCCAGAAGATGTACAGGTAGACATGGTGCATAGCATCAAAGGTTTAGAGAACGCTGAGATAATGCGTTTTGGATATGCTGTTGAATATGACTTTGCCCCTGCCACTCAACTCCAACCGACACTTGAAACAAAACAGGTGCCTGGACTCTATTTTGCTGGACAACTCAACGGCACGACCGGCTATGAAGAAGCCGCCGCGCAAGGACTTATGGCGGGTATCAATGCTGCCTTCAAGGTAAAAGGCGAAGAACCGCTTATCCTTGACAGATCCCAAGCATACATAGCCGTTCTCATTGACGATTTGGTTACGTTAGACATCCGTGAACCTTACCGCATGTTCACATCACGTGCAGAATATAGGTTGGCGTTAAGAGAAGATAATGCTGATTTACGGCTCACCGAAATCGGGAGGCATATTGGACTTGTGGATGATGACACCTACAGCAGATTCCAAAAGAAAGCATCGTTTATTGAGGCAGAACTGAAGCGGTTGGATAAAACGCGTTTGATACCAAACGCAGCGACTATTGATAGATTAGCGAGCATAGTTGAAACTGGTGAATTGAAACAACCTACTTTATTGGCAGACCTGCTCAAACGCCCAGAACTCTGCTATGAACATATAGCACTTCTGGAGCCGCCGCCGGCGGAACTACCACCTGCGGTTAAAGAACAGGTTGAAATACAGATTAAATATGATGGCTATATCCAACGACAGCAACGACAAATTCATCAATTCAAAAAATTGGAGAATCTTCGTATTCCGGATACGTTCAACTATGTGAATGTGCGCGGACTGAAGACTGAAGCGCGTGAGAAATTGGAAAAAATTCGTCCTGCCTCTATAGGACAAGCATCACGTCTGCCTGGCGTTTCGCCTGCAGACATTTCAATTTTAATGGTGATGCTACATCAGCACAGCTAATAGTTTAAAGCAGGCGAGGTATTAACACACTGGACTGAAAAAATTGCTAAACAAACATGGAAAAACAATTCTGTCATCAACTTGAAGAAGTGTTCAACAGTACCGGATTTCCACTGACCCCAATGCAGACTGAACAGTTGGCCGTGTATCGCTCCGAATTGGAACGGTGGAATTCACATATTAATTTAACGGCACTTCGCGACGATGCAGAAATAATTCACAAACATTTTCTCGATTCTGTGAGTGTTCTTGAACATTGTGCTATTGAAGACGGACACACAGTTATTGACATTGGTACTGGTGCTGGATTTCCGGGAATTGTGCTTAAAATCTATATCCCCAATATCCACCTAACGCTTGTTGAAGCCTCACAAAAGAAGGTGGCGTTTCTCAAATATTTGATTTCTCAATTGGGGTTAGATTCGTCAATTCAGGTTTTAGCGGAACGCGCTGAAATTTGTGCTGAAAGCGATGTATTTGTGAATACTTATGATTGGGTCTTAACACGTTACGTTGCCTCATTGGTGCAGTCAGCCGCATATTGTTTGCCATTACTGAATGCTACAGGTAAATGGATAGCCTATAAATCCAGTGAGAAGGACGTTGAGATTCGTCAAAGCAGGGATGTACTAAAGGAACTTGGTGGGGAAATTGAAGGGATGTACAATAGCCGAGTGGCACAACTTAATCGTTGCTACATTGTTATTCGTAGGGTTGATGGTGGAATCTAAAATACTCGGTAATTCTTCTTTCACAGGCTTACGCAGGTAAGGCAATAGCAGTTCACCAATGAAGGAGTCTTATGTAATGTTTGATATTACAATGGACGCTCAAAATACAGCGATCGTCCACGTTCAAGGAAAAATAATTGGTAATACAGTTGCACAGTTTCGAGCGGAAATAGAACAACAGCTGCAAAATGGGAATAATAAACTTGTTATTGATTTAAAAAACGTCTCACTTCTTGACAGTACTGCGCTTGGTGTCATAATTGTGACACTGCAAGCTTTGCAAAGATCGGGTGGCAAATTGGTGCTGCTAAACCCACAGAAAGCGGTCAGGAATGTATTAGAAGTTACACGGCTCACGTCAATTTTAGAGGTGTACGAAACTGAAGAAGCCGCGCTCAACGCATTTTCGTAGGAGGGCTCCCATAGCAAATAGCGTATGGGATTAGCGGGTTTCTACATATCACTCAATAGTGCAGCATGAGTTCTGTAGCGAATGCGATGAAACCTGCATCTATAGGAGAGCAGGAATGAAAGAGAAAAAACCCGCAATGCGTTCTCGGTTTAAGATGGGGCTGCGCGGGCAACAAGTTATCATGTTTCTGCTTGTTTCGCTCACGCCGCTATTAGTTGTTTCACTAACTATCAGGGAATTAGGAAAAAATGCTTTGGAAAGCAGCGTAGGTGACAGATTGGTCATACTGGCACGAGAAAAACTTTCCCGAGCGGACCGCGCTATTTCTGAAAAAATACGAAATATACGTTTAGAAATACCGAATATTCGAGATGTAGTAATTAAATCTAACAATCCTAATAGAAATCAGATAAATTTTTTTGAAATATGGAGCAGCTTAAAGGATAGTAGAAGTCTTCGACTTTTATATACTTATGCTGGTAGTAGGTATAGAAGGGGCGGTAGAAGTGAAATAGAGATAACCATCACAAATCAAAATGGGGATGTACTTTACTCAACCAATCCAGAATTAGATTTCGATCCGAGAAATGATCCATCGCATCAGGTAAAAAACGTTAAAAAACAGGATTGGTGGCTAAAAACCTATAATAACAAAAATGGCCATGACTATGCCGAAGATATAATCTATGATAGCAAGCGGAAAGTACATCATCTTACGGTGGCATTTCCAATCCGCGAAAGAAATCAAAGACCGGTTCCAAGGACTGAAAACAAGGCTATCGGAGTACTCAAGATTGATCTGCTCTTACATGAGATTTCAAATATAGTGGACATACAACCGGGGGAAGAAACTTATACGATTTTGACAACGGAATATGGAAAAGTTATTGCCGCGTCAGAAGAGAGTCGTTATGGTATAGGCGATGGAATAGTAACAGAAGGTGCTGTATCCAGGGCCGTTATTGAAGCTAAAGATGTTATGAATTACTATGGGTATGAAGCTAATGGTGAAGTGGATCGTTTTGGTGAATCCCGTGTCTATGGATGGGTGAGGACACGACCTCTACCCCGACAAACGTGGAAAACGCACCAAAATTTCGCTAACTGGATTGTTTTTGTTTCATATTCCAGCTCAGAGGCTTACGCAGGCGTTGCTAAACTGAACCAGTATGTCTTGTGGGTTACCATTCTATCCTGTGTGGTTGTTATACCAGTCGCGTATTTGGCAGCAAAGCGAATTTCTCGACCGGTCATGCAGCTGGCACAAGCAGCAAAACGCATCGGACAAGAAGCGAAAGACGTTGTCCAAGAAGAATCCGATCAAGTCCGTAAACAGATAGCAAATATGCAATGGTACCAAAATGTGGAATCTGATATGATTTCTGTTGATGCGAAAAACGAAGTTGGAATGCTGGCACAAGAATTCAACGACATGCACCTCAGCCTGAAAATCGCTGTTGAGAAGCTTATCAATGCCGAACAACAGATGACAACTATCGTTGATTGTCTCGGGGAGGGACTCATCGTTGTTGATACACGCGACCGAATCCTTTACTTTAACCCTGCTGCTAAGCATCTGCTTAACTTTAATGAGACATCCGAGTTCCCTGATCGTTTCACCGAGTTGCTACGGATTACCAACCTAAATGTTTTGGCAAATACGCATGGGCAGGATACACGGGTAACAGTTGAAATTAACTTAGACCAAGAAGAAGAAAATCGCATTCTCCGTGTTGTAACAAGCCAATTTTCTTCCATTGAAACCTCCGCTGATGAAAATACAGATATGGCGGGAATGGTCTATGTCTTTGACGATATAACCCGTGAACATGAAATTGATAAAATGAAATCTGATTTTGTCGCACTTGTCTCACATGAATTACGCACGCCATTGACCTCGATCATCGGATTTTTATCACTGATACTTGATGGAAAAGCAGGACCGCTTAACGAAGTTCAACAACAGAGTTTGACCCGCGCACATCGTCAGTCGGAACGCCTTGCAACGATGATTAATGATTTGCTTGATATTTCCCGTATTGAAGCGGGGCGTATTGTGATGAAACTTGAGCCAGTGAACCTCGCTGAAATTGCGCAGCAGCGTCTTGAAGAGCTCAAGCCACAAGCCGATGAGAAAACAATCACATTAGATTTAAACGTTCAACCTGATTTACCTGATCTCACTGGGGATGCGGAACATCTTGGTCAGATTCTTACGAATCTGGTTGGAAATGCCATAAAATTTACGCCGTCAAATGGCGAGGTAAACGTGAAAATAATGATAAATACCTCACGCGTATTTACCCAAAAAGATCGCCCGCTACAAGAAGATGGCGTTACAGATGAAACCGATGGCATTCACGTAGAAGTTATAGACACCGGCCCTGGTATTCCTGAGCATGAACGTGAAAACGTGTTTGACAAGTTCCAACAACTTAGTAATATCCAAACTCGGGAACAGGGCGGCACCGGTTTAGGTCTCCCAATTGCACGTGGGTTCGTTGAAGCACATAAAGGTAAAATCTGGGTGGATGCAGGTGAAAACGATAAAGGTTGCAACTTCCAATTCTGGATTCCGTTTTTATCTTAAGAGATTTGTAGCGCAAACTTTTAGTTTGCGTTCCACGGACGCACAAACTATGGTGAATTATAAAAATAAATATACATCTTCACTCGCTGCAGACGAGGCGGGGAATCATGGCGAATACCATACGCGTATTCGCCAAACGGCATTCATACCCGGGGAATGACTAAACGTCATTCATACCGTTGATTTCTTGATTTCTTCCTAACCTCGCTACTGCAAAGTGGATAATAATTCTAAGATTGCAAACTTAAAACTAAAAATATGTCTGAAACAATTTTTGTGTCTCAAAACACACAAACAGCTGAAACTATCTTAGTAATTGATGACGATACTGATATCCTTGCTCTACTCGAAATGAGTTTGGCTTCTGATGGATTCCATGTCATCACTGCCAGTAATGGTATAAGTGGACTCCAGCTTGCCAAAGCGGACCAACCGGACCTGATTCTTCTTGACGTTATGATGCCACAGATGGACGGCTTGCAAGTAATTGAGAAATTAAAAGCAGATACTGAAACAAACGCAATTCCCGTCCTATGGTTAACAGCAAAGACACAAACTGAGGATAAGTTACGTGGTTTAGAAATTGGTGGTGACGACTATATTACAAAACCCTTTGATCTGCGAGAGGTTACTGCCCGAATTAACACAGTTTTGGGGCGAACACGCCCAGTAAAATACATCAATCCATTAATTAATGCAATGGGTGAAAGTTTCAGCGAGGCAGGTGTGGCAGAACTCGGTTTGCATCTCCAAGCCGCTGCGGAAATTCAACTCAAGTTACTTCCAGAAAAGCCGCCTACCTTTTCTAACTTCGATTTCGCAACTATGTTCCGAAGTTCAACCTCTGTTTCTGGGGACTTTTATGACTTTATCCCACTTAGCGACACACACCTCGGCATCGTATTAGGTGATGTAAAAGGACATGGAATTCCCGCAGCACTTTTAATGGTAATGATCCAGACAGCTTCACGTCTGCTTAGCAATGAAGAGGATTCATGGCAAAAGTCAAACGCGCATTTGCCTGCCACGATTTTAAAACGTATTAATACTTTACTTTTTCATAACACTGACCTTGAACAATTTGCCACAATGGTATACGGTATATTAGAAATAGACACGGGAAGGTTTACTTATTCCAACGGAGGACACTGTCCACCCATCCACTTTATTACAGACTCAGAAAGTTCCAAACAAACTGAAAATAATAGGAATAGAGTTGAACTACTTGAAACCGGCGGAATGCTAATAGGCGCATTTGATATCGCAACTTTTTCGTCAGAAACCTGTGTATTATCTCCAGGGGACGTTCTTTTACTTTATACCGATGGGGTAACCGAAACTGAGGGGCAAACACCAAACGACTTCTATGGTGAAGAACGTTTGATTGACTGTTTCTCAAAAAATCTAACACTTTCCGCTGAATCACTCTGTAATGTTCTTCAAACAGAACTGATGGAATTTAGCGGGACGACACAACTTAAGGATGACCGCGCGGTGGTTGTAATTAAGCGCACTACTGATGAGACAACCCCAACGTAAGCTTAAAATTGAACCGTAGGCTATAAGTGCAGTCGGCGCAATTTTAGGGCAACTATCTGAAGCATTAGCGTGGACATTTTGTATTCACAAGGAAGGAGTCTAACACGTGGGCGAGAAAACTCAACTCAGAATTTTCCTTTCTCTCCCAAGCACAATGCAGTTGATTTATCTTCTTGATACTGTTATCAGTGATATTCTGAGAGAGATGAATTTTGATGAAGAAACGCAAGAGCATGTAAACCTAGCTGTCATTGAAGCAGGGACAAACGCAATCAAACATGGCAATAAAGAAGATACTAATAAGACTGCGACATTTGAGTTTCTTATTGAAGATGATAAACTCACAATTGTTGTAACTGATGAAGGCTCTGGGTTTCAGCGCGAAGATGTCGCGAATCCACTTGAACCAGAAAATCTATTGAAAAGCAGTGGACGCGGCCTTTTCTTGATGGAAGCGTGCATGGACGAAGTGATCTACGAAGCTGAAGGCACCATTGTCAAGATGGTTAAATATAAGCAAAGCCCGAATTTGTAGCCCCTCCAGATAACTGGAGAATGCCACGTCCATTAACGAATGTTTATACTCACGCACAGTTGGCTTGGGTGTGCTTTCAGAAAGGCAAAATTTCAAAAGAAGGAGTATTTATGCAAATCAACCTACGGCATAAAGGGAGTGTTACTATTTTAGATATTGAAGGTAACCTTGTCGGTCCTAATACAATTGCACTGAAAAATATCATTGACAACCAAATCCAAGAAGCCAATGGTGAACCAGTGTTTATGATTTTAAATTTGGAACGAGTCCAAATGATGGATAGTTCCGGATTAGGTGTAATTGTTGCTGCCTATGCCTCAATCAGACGCAATAATGGCAGAGTAGTTCTCCTTAATATCGGAGGAAACATTAGGAGCCTTATTGTTATGGCGAAACTCGTGACCATATTTGACCGATACGATACTGAAGCGGAGGCAATTGCAAGTTTTTTCTAACGTTAATTATTACTAATTTATGCCGACCATGCATAGATTGCACGTTTACAAACCCTAATGGATTAGAATATGGAAACTACGCGAAACATCGAAGTTGCAGACGAAAGTATCGGCTTATGGCACAAATGCACACAGTGTAATGAGGTGTCTTTTCGAGGAGAATTAGAACGGAACGGTTTTACATGTCCGAAGTGCAAGGAATTATTTTGTTTATCGATTGAAAATCGTCTAAAACTTCTTAAAGGGGATGACACGCTTAATACTACAGATGCACTTTCAAGTGAAACTATTGACCCTACAAATGATGTCCTTGCTATTGAGGAAAACATTACAGGATATCCAGTCAGCCTGTTTATTTTAGATCCTGAGTCTTCCCTACTACAACAACATTTAACGGTGTTTTCTGAAGCGATTACATGTGCGTTGAATAAATCAATCCCGCTGCTTTCTGTTTGCACTGCAAGCCCGATTGATGTACAAATCTCCTTTTCTGAAATTGTGCCGCTGCTGCTACAGTTAGAAGAATTGGCAAAAAAATCACTGCCACATCTAACTATTTTGACTGAAACAGGAATAGGACAGTTTACACCACATCTGCCTGTCGGTGAAATCGTTATAGCAGAGTGTACATCACGTTCAGAAAATGTGCCTCGATTCCAAGCACAACCTGCTTTACATGCTCCTGAAGAACAGCTCCTGCCTGAAAAAAATCGTGAACTGAACTCAAGCACCCCAGACATTAGTGTAGATTGCTATATTCCACGTCTGGAATTGCACACAGTGTTAGTGCGGTTGTTGAAGTTTTTTACGTCTACTCCGACAGTTGATTGAGCATAACCGGACACATTACAAATTCCACCTACAAACAGCTATGACTTATAGTAAAATCGGAAAATATATTTACATTTCAATGAACAACAATCCTTACACCATAACGCTGGCGAGGTTTCCTAACCTCGTCAACGTCCAGGTAATTGTGAATTTCAGTATAAAGATGGAAGGAATAGGATGACACAAGAAGAAGTAATTCTAAGCGATAGATTGAAGGAAAAATTTAACGAACGTTTCGGTCATCCACCAGATTTCATCGTATCTGCACCAGGAAGGGTTAACCTTATTGGCGAACATACAGATTACAACGACGGTTTTGTGTTTCCTGTCGCTATTGATAAATATCTCCACATCGCCGCCAGCAAACGTTCTGACCGCCAAGTACACCTTCACGCTTTAGATATGAATGAAGCATGCACCTTCAATTTGGAGGCAATTGCGGACACAAAGACACCTCCGTGGGGCAATTATCTGAGAGGTGTTGCACATTTCTTACAAGAACAGGTCTTACGAAAAAGTGGTCACACTTTGAACGGCATGTCTGCTGTAATTACTGGAAACGTCCCGATTAGTGCTGGACTCAGTTCTTCTGCTGCGCTTGAAGTCGCATCAGCACTCGCTTTTTTAGGGGCATGTGGCTTAGAAATAGCAAATACAGGTATAAATTCTAATAGTGAAATGGAATTGATTGAAGTTCCTCCGATGGAATTAGCAGCGCTATGTCAGCGTGCAGAAAATGAATTCGCTGGTGTCAACTGTGGTATCATGGACCAATCTATCTCATTATTAGGAAAAGCAGACCACGCGCTGTTTTTAGATTGCCGTTCCCTTGAATACAAACAAATCCCGCTCAACTTAACCGATATTCTCATCGTAATATGTAACACCAACGTCAAACGTGAACTGGCATCTTCGGAGTATAATAAGCGGCGTGCTGAATGTGAAAAAGGTGTTGATATTTTACAGCAGTGGATGCCTGCTATTACCTCACTTAGAGATGTAACGTTAGCGGAATTCAAAAAATATGAAGCAGAACTACCTCAGATTACACAAAAAAGGTGTAGATATGTTGTAGAAGAGAACACGCGAGTGCTAAATGCGGTAGATGCCCTTACAGCCAAGGATATAGACACTTTCGGTGCTCTGATGAATGCTTCACATGCAGGATTACGTGATGCTTATGAAGTCAGTTGTGATGAGTTAAATATACTCACGGATATTGCACAAAGTATTGATGGTGTTATTGGCGCAAGGATGACGGGAGCAGGTTTTGGCGGATGTACAGTGAATTTAGTTTACCAAGACACTGTAGAGGCGTTTCGGGACCGGATAATGGAAGAATATACGCAACGGACCGGCATTGAACCGGACATTTATGTATGTAACGTTGGTGATGGCGCACGTATCAAATGGAATTCTCATAGTTAGGAATTATCGGTAGTCATCAATCTGCAGCTGAAGGTGTGATTTTCCGAAAGCCGAATACTGACAGTCTTTTGAAAATGAAATATAGCATAGGAATTGATCTCGGTGGAACTCATATTAAAGCAGGTTTGTTGGGGGCAGATGGTAAACTTTCGTGCCGTACAGTCGTTTCTACTCATGTAAATGAAGGTGCAAAAGCAATAGCAGCACGTATTGCGCAAACAATCTACCAAGTTTTTGAAGTAGCAGAAAAACAAGACAAAAAGGAAATTGTCGGTATTGGCTTAGGGGCACCAGGACTCATCATCGCTGAGAGTGGCATTGTTCACTTTTCACCGAACTTTCCCGGATGGAGCGATATCCCGTTATTGAATTATGTTACTGCAGAACTTGGTGATTTAGACCTCCCACTCTATATTGACAACGATGTCAATGTGATGGTGCTGGGCGAACTGCATCACGGTGCGGGTGTCGGTTATGAGAATGTCGTAGGACTCACACTCGGCACAGGTGTTGGCGGTGGTGTTGTTATCAACAGAAAAGTCTATCATGGGAGTTGGAATACAGCGGGCGAATTGGGACATACAGTGGTGCAACCGAATGGTCGAAAGTGCGGATGCGGTAATCACGGTTGTCTTGAGGCTTACGCTGGCGCGAGGCATATTGTGGAGCGAGCACAACAGCAGATAGCAGACGGTAGGAAAACCTGTTTGGATTCTGGAGTCTTGACTCCGAAGCAGATCGCAGAAGCCGCAACTGCAGGAGATGAACTTGCACGCGATATTTTTTCGGAAACTGGCAGATATATCGGTATTGCGTTGACATCTATAGCACATATCCTTAACCCGCAAATTGCTATCATTGGTGGTGGGATCGCTGCAGCAGGGGAAAACCTACTCTTTCAACATATTCGTGAGGAATTTACCAAACGCGCAATGGACATCCCTGGCGATATGGAAATTGTTCCAGCGAAATTGGGAAACGACGCGGGACTCGTTGGCGCTGCAATGCTGGTATACAACTGATAACGGACAAAAGGAGCATGTTTTTAATGAGATTTTTCGGTGATTCGATAAATACCAAACAAAATTCATCTTTGATTTGGATGCGGACTTTTCAAATTTTAGTGATGTTTGCACTCTTTATATCTGTAACTGGATGTGCAAAAATGCGGGATGGACTCGTGAATATATTTCGACCAGAGCGCATAGTTCCGGTTTTTGATCCGGATGCAACAATTACACCACAGACAGGCACCGTTATTTATGTAGAAAACGGGATAGTCGTAATGACGGTGGCACTCAATGATGTGAAAAAGGCTGATGCGTTTGGGGTTCTTGTTCACAACAAAACAAACCACTGGATCAGTTATAAAAAAGAGGATTGTCGGATGTTGGATCAAGCCGGCAATATTGTAAAACAAATAGATAGGTCGCAGCATTCATTTTATTTCGGAAAAAATTTTAAACCAAAGTTGCCGCCTGAGTTCGGAGCAGATGTTTTCCGATATGACAAGACTATTCGTGTGCAAGGGGGGCACGCTGTTCTACCAACTGACGATTACAAGAAAACGAACGTTATGCCGAAAAACAGTTCGTTATTCTATCTCTATTTTCCAAAACGCAGTATCAAATCTAATAGCCTGCGTATTATTATCCCCGGTGTAACGAGCGAATTCAATGATCAGCAGACGACGTTTGTTTTCAAGTTTAAAGTACAGCGGGGTTAATGTCAAATTAACACTCCCAAGACGGGATCCAGGAGATCGCTTCTCAAATTCCTTTCTCTTTTTTATTTGCAGTACTTCAGTCAAGTTAGCCCGCCATGGGGTTGTTCTCATCTGTATTTCTCTCCTATGCTATGCAAGTTGTACTGTGCCTGAACCGAGTAGTACAGATGCGCTGCATCTTCCGATATCTCCCAATGTAGATGCCGTGCCTTCAATTCGGGTGCGCGAAGCCCCGCCAATATTAGGTGTCAGCTACGTTAAGACCATCGGTAGAGCAGGACAAGGTGCCGGTGAATTTTTAATGCCTATGGGTCTAATTATAGATGCCTATGGGCAACTTTACGTGGCGGACGCGGGGAACAACCGCGTGCAAGTTATTGACAGTAATGGACACTTTGTTACTGAATTCGGAAGTTATGGATGGCGTGACGGTGAGTTTGACTTTCCTAATGACGTGGCACTCAGTTTAGATACGCTTTATGTTGTGGATACAGGCAATAACCGAGTCCAGTATTGCAATCTGGTGCACCGCATTTTTTATCCACTTATGACCACTTCCCAAGACTTTGAATTTGATGCACCTGAGGGTATAGGTCTTGGTCGGAACGGTGAAGTTTTTGTAGTTGACACCCGTAATCATCGCTGGGTCCAATTTAGTAGAAACCTCGCGCCTATTCTTACTATGGGAAGCTTTGGCAGCAGTCGAGAACAATTTTGGAATCCAACCGACCTTGCTGTAAATCCACACGGTACTATGTACATAGTGGATACTGGTAATCACAGTATTAAGAGTTACGATTTTAGTGGGAATCCAATTCGGACATGGGGTGAGAAGGGGAGTGCGCTCGGACAGTTCCGAGAACCGAAAAGACTTGCCGTTGACGCTTGGAACTATTTGTATGTCACAGACAGTGGAAATAGACGGATTCAGATTTTTACCACAGAAGGACGCGCTGTCATAGAATTCACTGTAAAAACGTTGTTGAATCCTTGTGGAATTGCTGTTTCACAGAGAGGACAGGTTTTTGTGAGCGACACAGATGCTGGAAATATTAAAGTTTTTCAGGTGATATTCAAATCAGATGCAAAGAAAGCAGAATAGCAAAAACGGTAATGAAAGGATTCAAAAATGGAAAGGTAGAAGGATGGCAAAGCATATACAAATCCTACTTTCCATCCTTTCATTTTTTTTCTGCTTTCTTTTTCTTTCAGATGCACAAACGCAAGACCCACAGCAGAATCCGCCACTTAAACTTCCCGCATTCTCTATAATTGAGAAGATAGAAAATTTTCGATTAGAAACAGACAGCGCGGAGTGGACAGTTAAATATCCACCTATCTTTCCGAGTAGTGAACAAATAACGAGTAATGATGGACAGGAACTCGTTAAAGAGGCAGATTACCAGATTGACTATTCATCAGGTAAGATTACCTTTGATAAATCAGTCATAGCGCAGAAAGACGTAACATGGTCCATCACCTATCGTTCAATCCCCTTCACTTTCCTAAAGATATATAAGCGGGACCTCTACGGAACATCACTTGATGTGGAATTAGAATCTATACCAAGTCCAGATGTCCCTTCCGATTTAGAAACCCGTCCGACAGTTCCCGACATATCTGCTGCAACGCCATCTTCACAGTTAGAATATTCTGGTAGTCGAACGTTTGGCATTTCTGTCGGTAGCGGCCGCGCACTGTCGCAAAATCAGGAGTTTCGTATCAATGTCCGAGGCAACGTATCAGATAACATTGAGGTGCTTGCTATGCTCTCCGACCAAGATTTACCTATTCAACCAGAGGGAATGACAGAGGATATTCAGGACATCAATCAGAAGTTAATTCGGATCATGCATCCAAATGTGACAGGTACATTAGGTGATTTTGATGCCTCCTTAGGCCCGTCAGAGTTTATATTTTTCCCGCGCGCATTAGAAGGAGTCAAAGTTGAAGGTAATTTTGAGAGAACCAAATTCCATCTCATCCCAAGCGCGCTGCCAAAGGGACAATCCACAAGCAAAGTGATTCGTGGTCAGGAGGGGCGCAGTGAATATCGGCTTGATGTGGACAATCAGTTTGTTATCGTTAAAGCGGGGAGTGAAATTGTTTGGCTGAACGGTGAGAAGATGCGGCGCGGCGAAAACAACGATTATATTATCCGTGAATACGGCGATCCGATTATTGAATTCAACAGCAAGCATCTCATAACAAGTAACGATGTAATTCGTGTTGACTTTGAATATATTCCTGAAGACCGGGCGTATCAACAAAATTTATACGGTATCAATAACGTATTCATGTTTCCAGGGGAATGGTTATCGCTTGGTGCATCTTACGCTGTGGAAGCAGATTTAGATGATCCTGAGCAGACTTTAGTGCTTTTTGATGATGAGGATCTGGACGCACTCCGTCAAAATATGTTGGATCCGGATGGAGATGGATTCCTCCTTACACCACCACAGAAACATACGGTATGGGGATTAGAGAGTCGCCTGAATTTTGCCGAACAGACATGGATCGACGGAGAAATCGCTTTTAGTGCAGTTGATAGAAACACCTATTCTACTGTAGACAGAAAAGACACAAACCGAGCTTGGAAATTAATCGGCTACACAAATTGGGACTTTCCAACATGGTCTAACACGCTGCGTCCAAAACTCATAGGAAATATTGACGTGCGAGCCATGGATGCCGGTTTTTTACCTGTTGGCGCGTCCCTTAGTAATAGAACTCGCAATCGTTACGGAACACAATACGCGACAGAAGGATTTGAGGACGTGTTTCTGTTGGCTTCCAGTTCTATCCTGAAAGCGTCCGATGAACGAACGTTAAATCTTGACTTCAAGCTACTGCCATATCAATGGCTACGATTTGATGTAGGTGGCGGTAGGACGATTGAAGCGGCAGCGGAAGGACAGACAACACGCCGTAATAATCTCAATTGGGGGGCAAATTTTACACCGCGTTCAAGCAGGAGCAATGTTTTTTCACCTATATCTCAGCAAACTGAAAATCTATTCCGACCCTCCTCGCAATATCAAATTGACGATGTGCGGAGATCGAGGCCTGTGGAAAGCGAACTTTCCCGTAGGACTCCGACAGAAAAAACTTCTATTTTGGCAAAATTTCCGAACCTTCGCTGGAATGATTATCGTAGCACATCCCTGATAGAAACAGATGAGGATGCCACAGGCACAGCAGAAAATTTCCGAAAATTGAGACAAGAGGGAAGTCTATCCTATCTTCTTTCACCTTTTGAATTTGTCGGCACTTATGATCGGTTTGCCTCAATTGACGATTACACTGCTGCGCGCAACCGTAGACGTAACCGAACTTCTGGACGTGTAAACTTAGTTGATTTCAAATGGGTATCTGTCCACACAAGCTACGAATTGGAACGGGCTTTTGCTAAAGAACCGTTATTGACACTTGATGGTGAAACTTTGGGTACTTCTGATTGGATGCGGGCTACTACAGCGCGAACATGGAAAGTCGGTCTCTTTTCACAGCAAGGCAACTGGGTCCATATAAAAACAAATCTTGCACGCCGGATGCTAAAAGCACATTCGGATCTCGGGACAGATATAACAACACAATTAGCGGATGCAACACTCCAATTGACACCTTTCAGCCGTGCGATTGATGTTGAAGTTACTTATGAATTAGATAAAAAACTGACGACTCAACGGCGCGAAATTTACACCGACATTCACCCCCTCACGGAACAGAGAATACAGCCCGGCGAGGGGTTTTACGTCAAATTAGATGATTTACGTTATGTAGAAGACTCAGAGGAAGGAACGTACATCAAGATTTACCAGAATGTAGGGGACAAACCGACAACAGCAGTCGATGCTACATTTCGCCTCCGTCTCCAACCGCGCCAGTTTTTTGCCCGCCGCGCCCGAAATCAACAATCCAGAACAGATTTCATAAGGCGAGGGCCCCGTTCCTCACCTACTACCGCCGACAGCCAAAAGCCGAAAGTTGAAAGCCCAAAACGATTGACGTGGTTCTTAAATGCACTCAGAATCCAGACACGTTTGTGGTTAACAGAGGAACAGGAAGCGGAAGATACGCTCTCTCTCTATCTGCTCCAAAGTTTACAAGGTTCACAAACGCTTTTTGGTCGGGTCAACCAACATCATCGTATTGAGTTTTCACCTTCGCCGCTGTTCAGTTTTGAAGTGAATCTGCGGACAGGGCGCACACTCAATCGACGGATTAACACACAGGAACGGTTGAGAAATTACCGAACGTGGGATGTGGCTTTTTCAGTCAATCCAACGCAACGTTTCTCAATTGGTGCGAACTGGGAACAGCGCAAAGAAACTGAGAAGTATAGCCAACTCCATTTTGAATACCCTGGATTTTTTGAATCTGAAACTATGGAAAGCATTAACGAATTTTTACCAACACCGATCTCTGACTTACGCCAATTTGAACAGATAACAGAATTGAAACTTCAGTATGAATTGAGCCGCGCGGTCCGGTGGAATGGCATAGGCGGATACAACCGCACAACTGATATTGAACAACTTGACGAAGAGTCTACTGCCAAGACGCGCACCTTCTCATTCGAAAATAGTATCACTTATAGTATATTCGGTAAAGGACGTATCTATGTAAACCACAAACTCGGTTACGGCAAAAGTGATGGTGGAGTCCCTTTTGCACAATACTACTTTTATGAAGGCATCAGCCATGAAGTCCGCGCAACAGCGGATTATAGATTACGCAAATTTACCGATCTGCTGTTTCGGCTAAATTACCGTTTGCTTTCAACAAAGCAGCGCAAACCTGAACACCGCTTAGAAATGACCGTTAGTGCGGAACTTTAGTTGTAGGACAGACGCATTTCCTCTAAAGTCTCTTTGATGATGAGGACTTAGGGGTTCTTCCAATGGGTGTGTAAGTTTTTGTCACTTATTTGTCTGAATCACGGATTATCGCGGATTACACCGATTGCGCGGATTATTGTTATGATAATGACAAACTTTTCTGAGAACAGAATTGCATCATTGGTCCACAGGACACCGGGACGCTAATCCGATCAAAATAGCTGATCGGACAATGAATTAAAATCCGCGTCCTCTGCGTCATCCGCGATAATCCGCGATTCAGACAAGTTTGATGCGTTTTCCTAATGGTGCAATGTTCTATGTGACAAAAACTGGACACACCCAATTGTTTAAAACTGCTTGCTAAAGTCCAAATTTTCTGCTAAAATTCTAAATTATTTGGAAAAAAGCATTTTTTTCTGCAAAAAAACTTGACAAACCCCAGGAATCCGTGTTATAATTACAACAAATGGGTTAAATACCATAAAATTCTGCATTTTTATTGAAAAAAAATTGACATCCGCAGAAATTCATGATCTGATATTTCTCAAAGTTCTTCTGAAATCAGTGTTTATCAGTGTTTTCTTTGTATATGTTCATGAAAATGCTCGCTAAGGTCAGACAGCATGTGTCTTTGTCCAGAAAGTTCAAGTTGTATTTGATGAAATGTTTTACGCGTTGAACGGCTTACTTGTTGTATCAAGAGATAACTCAACACTTTTATACCTAAACCCGCATACGCACCTTGTCGGTTCTCTAAACTTATTTTTGAAAGTTTCAAATCTGTTTTTAGGTGCCGCCAAAACTGTTCTATACCGTGATGTTGAGACCATATACGGAGTATCTCAGCAGACCGCAAGGGTTTTCCAAACACCATCATTGTTCGGATTTTACCCATATCTAAAAAGAAGAGCAGCACGAGTGAACCGAATGTCCGACTTGTTGCGTGTGTGCGGAAATGAGGTTTAGGGCACCCCCATTTATTCGTCTTGAGTTGTATCTGTTTTTTATGTTCCGAGAGTTTGTCCGATTTGCCATCTATATTCATCACATAATTGCTTTTTCCGTGAATGAGGATGTCTTCAAACCCCATATCAGACAATATTTCAACGAGGTTTTGACTGCCATACCACGAATCAAAGGTGATTGGATATTTACGAAGGTCTACTCCTTCCGCATCAAAGAAATCCAATATCTCTTTGAGCATAGAAACAAAAAGACTCGGTTTATCCGTGTTGCCTCTCCCTTGCTTACTGACAATACGGAGGCTAAGCGGGATGATCCTATCACCTATTTTGATCGTAATCCCTAACACATTTCGGCATTTTACACTGGTATTACGCACTTTAGACCACCAGTTGTAGCAGAGGGATAGTAGTTTACCAAAGCACGGGTCATTTGTATCATCCACACTTATTGTAGGACGACGCCGAGAGTGTGTAGCAGCACTTTTTGATTCAGTATCCCGGATCTCAGCGAGTGCGATAGTGCACCCGACACGCACCAATAAACGCTTCCACTGATAAACACTGAATGTTTTCAGATGCCGATAAAGGTTCGCTGCGGGTATTGCTAAAGCATTTGCTACTTGATTCGGGTTGTAAAGTCCAAACAGATGACCGGTTGAAAGTAAAAGTAGCACTTCCCGCAGTTGAGATGTCATTGAACGAAAGTTTGAATACAGAAGTATTTGAAAATACATAGCAGATTTGATAAGATGTTGTTGCATGAGATTGCCTCCAAATAACTAAATAAATTCAGTTTTATTATTTAGGATGGCTTCTCATGCACAAAAAGTCAAGAAAAATCTACACAGAAAAAACGCATTTTCATGGCTTTACACCTTGTTTTTGTTGATTGTTATTAGCTCAAAGACCATTATGAGAAATATCAGTCTAAGTATTCGTTTTCAAAATCTGGGTCAGTGCCAAAAGGATACCTTCCAAATTCAGGTATCTTTTTAAGAAGATCACTAATTGAGCCATTGTGTATTTGGACTGCCCGTCCGTGCCATGTGCGTTCCATATTTTTTCCTTACATTCAGTATTTTCCCAAATTATTAAGATGCCTCCTCACGTGGAAAAGGCATATCTATCACAATGTCATTCTTTAATGCGCGTGCTGCATAGCCAAGCACCGCCCGAATACTCTCTTCAGTGAGATCCGGATAATCTGCAATAATCTCTTCATTTGTCATACCGTTTGCCAATAGTCCCAGGACATGTTCAACGCTTATGCGTGTGCCTTCAATTACCGGTTTTCCGCCAAGGATTCCCGGATTAGCAATAATTCTAACCACAATTATTTCCTCCATCATGAAGTTCGTTAATTTTACATACAATATTTTACCAAAATCTTCGGATTATATCAAATCGTTTTAATTTTACAAAAAACTTGACATCTATCCTGCTGCAGCATATAATCTTTCAAAAGTAAACGCGTTAATATCATTGGCATGCGATTTTAGGATAGAGGAGGACAGGAACATGGCAAAACTACGTGTGGGTGTTATAGGGTGTAGTGGCATCGGGACAATTCACGCATCCGGATTAGTCGGTTTGCCGAACGTTGAATTAGCCGCAGGGTGCGATTTTGTGCAAAGCACACTGGATGCGTTCAAAGCAAAATATGAGGATAATTGGGATAACATCTCTCTTTACACAAACCATCAAGAGATGCTTGCTGCCGAGAATTTAGATATTGTGACGGTTGCGACTTCCGACCATCGGCATGCTGACCTTGTGGTTGATGCTGCAAACGCAGGTGTCAAAGGTATCTTCTGCGAAAAGCCGATGGCAACCAGTGTTGAAGATGCGGACAGAATGCTGGCAGCAACCGAACAAAACGGCACCATTCTTTCCATTGACCACACGCGGAGATGGCAACCGTTGTGGCGGCACACCAGAGAAGAAATCGTTGGTGGTGGACAAATTGGGGATGTGCAATATGTCATCGGCACGTTGAGCGGTGGACGCGCCATGCTTTTCCGTAACGGAACACACTGCGTTGATGCTATCTGCTATTTTGCCGATTCAACTCCAGAGTGGGTTTCGGCAGAATTGGAAGATGGCTATGAAGATTATAGCGAATATAAAGGTGATGGGGGACATGTACCCGCAACTGAACCATCAGCACACGGATATATTCACTTTGCGAACGGTGTGCGGGGATATTATGCAGGCGGACCAAAAACCACACAATCCGGCTTCCGAGCAGAGATTGTCGGCACAAATGGATATATTCTTATTAGTGATAAAGGCGCAACACTTCATCAAGGTGATTCTGTCCAATCAATTGAAGCACCATCCTGGGATATTGTCGGCATTCCTGCGGGTGTTCAAGAGTTAGTGAAACTTGTTGCAGAAGGTGGAGAGCCTGTTTCACCGGGAAGTGAAGGACACAAGGTTGTCCAGATTATCATCGGCTTTTTAACTTCGCAACAAAACGATAATGGGAAGGTCAAATTGCCGTTGCCACGAGGTTAATCCGCTTATGCCAAATAAATGCGATTCGTCTCGGTAGGTTCGGTTTCCTAACCGCACCATAGGCATCAATTTAAGCACATAATTACCAGATTCTCTTGTGGGAGGGCTTTGTCCGCCCGATTTTTCTTGTAGGAGCGACCCCCCGGTCGCGACCAGGAGGTCGCTCCTACAGAATGCAAGAGGCGCAATGAATTGCGCGACTACAAACGCGTTTTTTCTTAAATTGACGCCTATGGTTCGGTTTCCTAACCGCACCTATACCCAATAAAACAAGATTAATTCTGTTAATCTTGTTTTATATGATTAGCAAAAGTTTTTATGTAGAAATCAAGTGCGTTTTGAACGATCATTTTCAAGAGACATAGTTTAAATCAATGTTCTACCTAACACGGCAAATTGCCTTTGAAGCATCTCATTACAGTCGGATTCCCGAATTGAGCGATGCCGAGAACTTTGCACTGTTCGGTGCCGCAGCGAATCCAAATAGCCACGGACATAACTACGTGCTTGAAGTAATGGTCAAAGGGGATTTAGATGTCGATGACGGGATGGTTATCAATTTGACGACGTTGGATGCGTTATTGAAGTCAGAAGTGATTGCGAATTACGATCACAAGCACCTAAACAGACAACATCCTGTATTCGCTAAGAACCCACTACTACAACCGACATGTGAAAACATCACAATTGAAATATGGCAACGACTTGTTCCTTCTCTTCCGGATGGGCTACTCCATCGGGTTCGACTCTATGAAAGTTCAACGCGATTTGCTGATTATTATGGAGAAGATTTGATGGTTTATCTCACCAAAGTTTATGAGTTCAGTGCAGCGCATCGTTTGCACAGCTACGCGCTCAGTGATGAAGAAAACCGAGACATCTTCGGAAAGTGCAACAATCCTGCTGGGCATGGGCACAACTATATCCTTGAGGTTACCGTCAAAGGTGACATAGATGCCAAAACCGGACTGGTCGCAGGTTTGAATCTACTTGACGAAGTGGTTCAAAAACAGGTTTATGCCCGTTTTGATTACAAACACCTTAATCTTGATACACCCGAATTTGAAAAACTCAATCCGACATCCGAAAACTTTGTGAAAGTACTTTGGGATGTGTTAGAACCAAATTTGCGTCCGGTAGTTTTACACCGCCTGCGCTTACGAGAAACACCCAAAAATCATTTTGATTACTATGGAGAATCCTCTTAATTTATGAATACTGAACAGGAAAGTGAAGCTGATCACAAGCATGAATTGCAAGATGAGACAGCGAATTTAGAATCTCTTTATACACAGATTCTGAAAAATATAGGCGAGGATCCGAATCGTCAAGGTTTGGCAAAAACACCACTCCGTGCTGCTAAAGCATTAGAGTTTTTGACGAGCGGTTACCATCAGGAACTTAATATAGTATTGAACGAAGCTATCTTTGATGAAGATTTTGACGAAATGGTCATTGTCAAAGATATTGAATTTTATAGTCTTTGTGAGCACCACATCCTACCGTTTTGGGGTAAGTGTCATGTCGGTTATCTTCCACGGAAACAGATTATCGGTATAAGTAAAATTCCGAGAATTGTGGATATGTTTGCCCGACGTTTGCAGGTACAAGAGAGGTTAACCCGTGAGATTGCCGAAGCACTTGAAACAGTTTTGGACCCGACAGGGGTTGGCGTTGTTATGGAGGCACAACACATGTGTATGATGGCGCGCGGTGTGGAAAAGCAAGCCTCAAAGATGACAACAAACGCAATGCTCGGTACATTTCGGGAAGATAGTTCAACGCGCGCAGAGTTTTTGAGATGCGTTCAAGTTTCTTAAAGATAGTAGGCACACTCCGTATGTCGTTATAAAAGTAGTAGGCATACTCCGTATGCCGTACACCTCTTCTTTGTAAAATATAAAAATGTCCACACAAAACATGACCAGCAAATTAGAAATAAATAATCTTGAAGGGAAAGTTGCGATTGTCACCGGCGCATCAAAAGGCATCGGTAAAGCAATAGCTGTTGCTTTAGCAGATGCAGGCGCAAAAATTGTCCTCGCTGCGCGCACACCCCAGACTGTAGAAGATGTTGCCGCAGAACTTAGAAAATCAGGAGCGGATGCAATCGCTATCCCGACTGATGTTACAGACGTTGATGCTGTACAAAACCTTATCCAACGGACACTGGACACCTATCAAAACTTGGATATTTTGATAAATAATGCAGGAAGCGGTAAATTTGGAACTGTTGCTGATTTTGATCCGTCAGATTGGGATAACGTCATAAATTCCAATTTGAAGGGGGTTTACCTTTGTGCTAAATACGCACTTCCGCATCTATTGGCACAACAGGATGGAGGGCAGATTATTAATGTGCTTTCTATCGCAGCAAAGGTCGCTTTTCCCGCTTCAAGCGCATATTGTGCAGCAAAAGCAGGTGCGCTTGCCTTAACAAAAGTATTGGCTGCTGAAGTGCGAGACCAAAATATACGTGTTACGGCAGTTCTACCAGGCTCCGTTGAAACGCCATTTTGGGACGATATCCCACAACATCCCGATTTTGAAAAGATGCTCAAACCGGAACACGTAGCAAACGCTGTTCTGTCTGTATGCCAACAACCAGTCGGCATGGTAATCGAAGAAATTGTTGTGATGCCGCCGCTCGGAATTTTGTAGATATTCCTATATCCAGTTATCGGTTAAAGGAGATCTATCATCTATAACACTAAACAATTTTGTTTTAGTTGTCCGCAACGCGGTTAAGTATTAAATCTACCGAGCCGCCGCCGAATACGAATTTTTTTGATAGCCCGTGTATCGGCATCTAAAATTGTGATAACTGCATCGTCGAGTTCTAATTCCGTGCCAGTTTCCGGAATTGTGCCGGTCCGATCAAGAATATAACCAGCAATGGTCGTATAATAATCCCCTTGAGGAATTGAGAGTCCATAGTGTTCTTCCAATATTTCAATCTCAGTCCTGCCTTCACATTCAAGAATGTCGGGGGCAATTAAATGGATAGAATCGGGGTCATCACGTTCATCAGCAAATTCACCAACAATTTCTTCAATCAGGTCTTCAACGGTCACAAGACCGACAATACCACTGTATTCATCAACAGCAAATACCATCGTATGTTGAGTATTTTGAATTTCTTTCAGGAGAGCGTTAATATTTTTCGATTCTGGGACAACGTGTATATCTGGACGGATAAACGGTTCGACCATTTCAGGTCGATTTTCGGCATAGATAACATCTAAAAGGTTAACAATCCCAACAATATCGTAAATACGTTCATTGTATACTGGAATCCGGGAGTAGCCGGAATCAGCGGCAATTTTTAAAAAATCTTCACATGTTGTTGTTTTTTCAATTGCAACAATATCAACAAGCGGCACCATAACTTGTCTCACAGTGCGGTTTTGGAAGTTAAGTAGGCGATGAATCATGCGCCGCTGTTCTGTACCAAGGTTACCTGATTGTTCGCCCATAGTCGCAATTAAACGTAATTCTTCACGTTGTGCATCAAGGGTAGGTGAAGTCGCACCTCTATCTATAAGTTTGACGAGAACTTTCGTTACAGTTTGGACAAAATAGATTAAGGGCGCTAAAATATATTCAGATAATCGTAAAGGGTACGCGAAACGCAAAGCAAGGACATCCGCCTTGACACGAAAAATCGTTTTTGGCAAAATTTCTCCGAAAATAAGTAGCAAAACGGTTATGTAAGTGACGGTGATTGCTGCTTGTAACTCATCTGTTAGACTTGGCAAAATCTTTCCAGTCAATTGATCTCCAAATAGTGAAATTAGGACGTTTGCGAGATTGGTTCCCACCAAAGTGAGTGCGAGCATCCTATCGGGAGATTCAATTAAACGATGGATAATTTTTGCCTTTGCGTCGTTCGTTTCAACAAGTTGGTTCATTCGGATTTTATTGACTGAGACAAGGGCGGTTTCTGAACCGGAGTAAAAGGCGGACAGAACAAGACAGATAAGTACCGCTAAAACAAATGAACCAATGAGTATAGCAGTATGTGTTACGCTACCAGCACCGATTAAAAAGATGGATAATAGAAGCAGTTTCAATGGAACGGCAGTGCCGACCATATTCCCATTGTTAGGTTCTTCAGGTGTCGGGACTCGGATCAACAGTCCTGTAATTAGATTGCCTTCTGTGGTAGTAATTTCAAATTCTATGCCGTTTTCGTCAACATGAGATTCACCGACAGAGGGAATTCGTCCAAAAAGTCCGAGTGCGTATCCACCAATTGTATCAGCATCGTCCTCCTGAATTTTAAGCCCAAATTGTTGGTTGAGTTCGCGGATACTGATGCGTCCAGTCGTTTCTATCACTAACGGTTCATCTGAATGTTTGATGTACTTTGGCGCAGCATCATCCTTATCATGTTCATCAGCTATGTCTCCTACGACTTGTTCAACAATATCTTCAGTCGTAACAATGCCGGAAATTCCACCGTATTCATCACGGAGAATTGCCATTTTGGTTTGCTCGCGTTGCAGTTGGAGCAGTAACACTCCGATTTTTCGGGTTTCAAGGACTAAAAAAGGCTCTCTAATTAATGGAGCGTCAGAGGGAACATCTTTAATTTCATCGCGTTTTTCGAGAAACTCATCAATCGTAAGCGAATTTACCTCTGCACGGCACCACTGCGATAAATCCTTAACATAGAAAATGCCACAGATTTTATCGATCTGTTCACGATAAACTGGAATACGCGAAAACCCCGATTCTTTTGCCTGTGCCAAGGTGTCTTGGATAGTGTTTGATGTGGGGACAGCAACAACTTCGGTTCTGGGAACCATAATTTCTTTTGCCTCAATGTCTCGCAATTGAAGGATATTACTCACGATTTCGCGTTCATCTGGCGGGAGGGTTTCCTCGTGATAGGTCTTAAAGAATTCTTGTAAATCTGTCGTCGTGAATTCCTCTTCAGGTGGTGGGTGCCCCCCAAATATTGGGATAAGTTTATCAATAATTTTACGCAGAAGTACGCGCAAAGGGGAAATGAAAACAGAAAATACCCATAACAGTGGCGCTGTGATTCTGGAAAAGGACTCCGCATGCTTAATGGCATAGGTTTTCGGTGTCATCTCGCCGAAAATGAGCATGAGGATCACGCTAAGTGCTGTAGCAACGACAAACTGGATAGCCTCAGCAGCTTGGGGAAGGACTTTCTTTTCAACAAGTTGGAACAGAATAATCGCGAATGTAACGTTAACCAGATTGTTTCCAAGAAGGACGGTAATAAATAAACGGCGTGGGTTGTCAACGAAATTGACAATTGCAGAAGCGTTTCCCCGTTTAAGACGTATCTTTTCGACCTGCACTCGCGTTAAAGCGCATAAAGCCGTCTCAGAACCGGAGAAAAAGCCGGAGAGTATAAGTAAACCTACCAATCCAATTAGATAAGGCAGTAGTGGAACTTCCATTCTTTTGAGGGATGCGCTTAATGAGATGTCGGTACAGGGGGACCTAACCTCATTTTCTGGTACTAAAATATAGTGTTTTCACTATTGATATAACGTGATTTAAACTTAATTATAACATGTTAACACATTAAATGCAACAAAAAATTGCATAAATCAGAAGATTCAGATAAAATACTTAGACGTACTCAACTCAGAGGCATTCAATTGTCACAAAACATCTTTGTCTGTCCACATTCAAATTGTAGGTCGGGTTGAGGAACGAAACCCGACACTGTAAGGCTAACAGGGCGTTCATGTCGGGTTTCGCGTTCGCTCAACCCGACCTACAAACTAAATATTAACTAGCACAACGCGTAAATAATGAGGCAGTTTATGACAAAATTAGAACAGATGCAACGTATTGAAGCATGCGGCATTGTCGCCATAATTCGCGCCAACAGTTCAAATGAATTGATTGAAGCAGCAGCGGCTATTCAAACCGGAGGTGTTGACATTATTGAAATAACGATGACAACACCCAATGCGTTACGGGTAATTAGCGAAGTGTCCGCACAGTTAGGCGATGCCGTTTTAGTCGGGGTAGGGTCAGTATTAGACGCTGAGACTGCACGTGCAGCAATGCTTGCTGGCGCTGAATTCGTCGTCAGTCCTGTTACGAAACCAGACGTGATTGAAATCTGCAATCGGTATGGCAAAGTCGTTATACCGGGGGCATTCACACCGACAGAAATATTGGCAGCCTGGGAAACAGGTGCAGATTATGTAAAGGTCTTTCCTTCAAGTGGAGTCGGGGCCGCCTATATTAAGGATATAAAAGCACCCCTTCCACAGATTCCACTTATTCCGACTGGTGGCATCAATGCCGAAAATGCTGCTGAATTCATCAAGGCCGGCGCATCTGCATTAGGTGTCGGCAGCTCCTTGGTCAGTAGTTCTCTCATTGAATCAGGAAACTTCACCTCGCTCACAGAAAGGGCAAAAAATTTAATCAATGCTGTCAAATCTGCCAGATGATTGATAAACAAAAGTAGTGCTATAAACGTCTGAAAAGTAACTATATCTGCACAAACTAACAGTTTGTGCTACAAAATGTCCAAATAATTATATGGTCTGTAGGAGTCAGCAAAATTGTGAAAGCGATTGTCATTAAATTATTACCTGATAAACGGCGCGAAAAGACCGTCGTCACCGATTGGAAAGAACCTGCTCCACCTGAACGAAATGAGGTGTTGTGTGAAGCGGTTTTTACGGGATTGACCAACGGCACTGAACGTAATCAACTCATCGGTGGTAACTATGCACCGTCTGATGAAAATTTGCCGAGTGGCGGTGGCTATCAGAACGTTGGGCGAGTCATAGAAACCGGACCCGACGTAACACAACTTCAAATAGGGGATATGATTTACGCCAGCGTAGACCACGTCGAGCGGTTCACGATTGCGGAAAACGGATTACTGCTCAAATTGCCGGATGACGTTGATCCTGCTGAAGCAGCACTTTTCGGTATATCGGGTGTAGCAATGCACTGTTGCCGCAGAGTCGATCCACGTGTCGGAGAAAGAGTCTTAATTGTTGGACAAGGATGTATCGGCATGTTTGCGGCGCAGATTGCTTACGCAATGGGCGCACGCGTTTCTGTGTGTGATATTGATGAATCCCGATTAGAACAGGCGCGCCAACTCGGTATAGCAGAGCAGGTTATCAATACCAGCGGTGATGGATGGGATGCACAGATTGGGGACGGTGGTTTTGATGTTGTGATGGATTTTGCAGGTGCAGTGGACATGGTAACGCCAATGATACGTGCATGTAAAACCCGTGGGCGTTTGCTTTTGGTTGCTGGACGTTTTGATGTCCACTACACCTTTAACGTAGGGCAATTCAAGGAGATTAGCATTCTGCAATGTAGCCATTTCACCCGTGATGATCTGGAAAATCTGTGTCGTTTTCTTCGTCAAGGTTCGATTAAAATCGCGCCGCTTATCCGGCACCGAGTCCACCTCAACGAAGTACCCCAAATATATCGTTGGCTCCGAGATGAACCGATGCGATTGCTCGGCACTGTTTTCGAATGGTAATATCAAATTATAGTAAACTTTGGGCAATTTTAAGAGTCCTCATTTGATAGCATCGTTTATGGAAAACGTGGATATTAGAATCAGATTTTATCCACACACCTTCGCCCCGCTGAGGCTTTGTCCGTGTATAAACCAATCTTGTATTTATTGTCTAAATTGTTCCATAACGGGTTTTATTAAATTTTCGGTTTATACACCTATATCATGATAGTATTATAATAGTTTTTTGAAAAACTAACCTAATTTCCAAAAATTTTGATCAAATTCGGTAAAATTACGCATTTTTTGAGAAAATTAGCAATTTTGCTAATTGGCGTGCTATATTTGTCTGAACCATGTTTTACAGGATTACAGAAATAACTTGACATCTCGTTAAATCTGCGCTATGCTTTAATGACATCATTGGGAGAGGATATAAATGTAAGAGGCGCAATGAAGTGCGCGACTACAAACGCAAGGGCAAATTAACAATGAGCGAAGAAAATAAAAAAGGCAAATTTGAGATGGTGTTGGATCTTGCAGAGTTTAGCGCAAAGAGAATGGAAGCAAGGCGATCTGTTGAGTTTAGAATGTTTATTTCATATATGACACTACTTGTTCTTGCTTTTTACCGGTTTCCGACATTTTCATTTGATAATACTCCACCAGAGCAACGTTGGGGATTATTTATAATTGCGATACTTATACATTTTCTTTATATTACGCTACAAATAGGTATTGCTAGAGCAATGAAAAATGATTCCACTAAAAGGAACTATTATTCTAAAATAGCAGAATCTCTTTCAGGTTATCCGATTAATAATACTTCTGGTGATGAAGATAAGAATGAAGTGGATCCTGTTAAACATTGGTTCCAACTATGTTACCCTCGCCATCTTAAAGTCCTTTGGACCAATTGGTCTACTATGTTTTTAGTGGTAGTTCCTACACTGTCTTTTATAATATTCATGGTGTTGCTTTGGACTGATTTAAATTTCTGATTCTGATTATGAACATACAATTCCAACCCAACACCCTATACTACGGCGACTGCCTTGACATCATGGCAGACTTCCCTGAAAAAAGCGTTGACCTTATCTGTCTGGATCCGCCCTTTAACTCTAACCGTAAATACAACAATATCTTCAAAAACTCTGGACTGAAAACTGAAGCGCAAATCAAGGCGTTTGACGATGTGTGGCACTGGGACGAAGCATCCGCAGAACGCGTGCAACGTCTCAAAAACGCTGTGGCGAACCCCGCATCAAAAGTGATAGCCGGATTTGAGGGGTTTATACCAAAGAGTAAGATGTTGTCGTACACCTCTTATATGGCAGAGCGTTTGTTTGTAATGCACCGTATTTTGAAAGATACTGGCAGCATTTATCTGCATTGCGATCCGTATGCAAGCCATTATCTAAAACTTGTGATGGACGCAATATTCGGTGAACAGCATTATCGGAATGAGATAGTCTGGTGTTATACAGGACCCAGTAATACAAAGAGATGGTTCCCACATAAACACGATATAATCCTATTTTATGTCAAATCAAATGAAAGTCCATTTTATGCTGATGCAGTCCGCGTTCCTTATTCTGAATCCTTTATCAATCGTAGGAGATACACTGAAGGTCAAAGCGGTATAACAGCTGGGTATTCTGAAGGTAGAGAAGACGCTGAAATTCAGTCATCATTTGGAAGTGGTAAAATCATTGAGGATTATTGGACTGATATTCCCGCAGGTGGGGCAATCCCTAAAAATGAACGTATGGGGTATCCCACTCAAAAACCACTCAAGCTCTATGACCGTATTATCAAAGCCTCATCAAATGAAAGTGATCTTGTGCTTGACCCATTTGCCGGTTGCGGCACAACGGTTGAAGCTGCCCTTATCAATCAACGTGATGTGATCGGTATTGATATCCTTCCCTTTGCCCTCCGTTTAATCAATGAACATCGCATCAAACCGCATGGGAGAGAACCTTTTCCAATGCAGGGTATTCCTGTTGACATGGACACCGCAACGCAACTTGCAAAGACTGCACCGTTTAAATTTCAGGACTGGGCTGTTTCGTTAATTAACGGGTTTGCTGCCAATCCGCAAAAAGTCGGTGATGATGGGATAGACGGATTCGGGATGCTGTTCAATAAACCAGATAACATGGAGCGTAAAGCAATAATCGTGCAGGTCACTGGCGCATCAGGATCGCAAAAAGCAAAATATGATCGTCTCCATGCAAATGTCCGCAACGAAAACGCTGCAATGGGGATCCTAATCACGCTTGACGAACAAAACGCACAACGCAATTGGAAACATACGTTAGAACCAGTTAAAATCGGTGCGTCTGAGTATCCACCTATTCAGTGTTTTTCAGTTGAAGAATATTTCCGTTATGATCGAGACCCGAATCGGATTTTGCAATTGCCATCGCTTGCTAATCCGTGGACAGGTAAACAGATGCAGCCGACGTTGTTCGATTTTTAAGGGTTGTGGACTGTCAGTTACTGAATAGCCTTAATTCAAAATAGGTTGGGTGCGTAAAGTTTTTGTCACTAAGTATTTTTGAAAATTAACTTGACAAACCAATATATTTATGTTAATATTATTATCACATAATTAAATAATGTTCTCAATACACGCAAAATTTCTAAAAAACAAAGAGAAGAAAAAACAAAAAATCTAAAAATCACGTCACAATCCTTGTCCTGATTGACTTTTGCACGTCACTAGGACGTGCAAAACGTCCTAAAATGCCCTAAATGTGACGTGCAAAACGTCCTAAATGTGACGTGTAACGTCCTAAATGTGACGTGCTAACGTCCTAATTGAAGGTGTCCATCGGGAAGGCAAAGTGAAACTCAACCGACAATATACTTTGTACGAAAACTTTACGTACCCTCTAATTCAAAATAGGTTGACCTCATTTGCCATTCCCGTGTATACTATATTATACAAACAGCGAAGTCAAATTTATTGTGATTAAATACACCTCCCTAATTCGCTGAGCATTCTGTTTGTAGGGGTATCATACCGTTATGTTTGAACAACTGATGAAGTACCCGATTGACGTTTTTCGAGAGGGGGACTTCTCCTTCGGCGTGCCAATCCCGGGCCTTCTTATTTTTGTCCTCATGGTCGGACTTATTGCAGCAACTATTTGGGCATATCGGAGCACAAAAGGACGAACTGGACGTGTGTTCCGTGGATTTCTCATTGTTCTCCGCACGATTGTCTTGTGTTTCCTCGCCTTCTGTCTACTCAAACCTTTTCTCACAATTTATCAGAACAACCCAGATGACTCCTACCTCTTAGTAATGGTAGACCGTTCCAAGAGTATGCAAATTACGGATTCAGACGATGGGGAATCTCGATTGAATCAAGTTAACCAATTACTCTTTGGGGAGAATCCTGAAGATGGCGGAGGTCTTATTGATAAACTAAATGCAAACAAATTCAAGGTCAGACTCTTTGGATTTGACACAGAGGCAAAACGCATTGAAAATGTGGCACTGCCAAGCGCGGATGGCGAAAATACAAATATTCCAAAAGCCTTAAATGAGGCACTTGAAGATTTACAAGGTATCCCCCTTTCTGGTATTGTTCTCTGCACCGATGGTGTTGATAGGAGTGGCACAGATATGGCAAAACTTGCAATGCAAGTCCGACAAAGGAAAGCTCCTATCCATACTGTTGGGATTGGTTCAGCGGAAGGTGTGTCTGACATTGAATTGGTCAAGGTAGATGCTCCCCGTAGCGCAGAAGAAGATTTTCCTGTTGATATATCCGCTACCGTGAAACGGACAGGGAACACACCAAAGAAAGCCACGATCCACTTAATAGAAAATGGACGGATCCTTGAAACGGTTCCTGTATCCATGAAAAACGAAACAACAAGAGTCCCACTCAAATTCACGCCGCGCCAGCCAGGCACCAGAAAATATGAGGTGCAAGTTTTGCCTGAAGCGGATGAGGTAATTCCTCAAAATAACACTAAAACCTTCATTCTGAAAGTTGCCCCTACCAAGCGTGTTAAGATATTATTTGTTTCCAGACCTTTCTGGGGATTTAAATTCATCAAACGCGCCTTGCAAGGTGACCCGAATATCATTTTGACTGACCGATATACAACGAGTGATCGAAGTTTTGGCGGCACACAGGGCGCTGCAGACCAAGACTTCAAATTTTATCCAGATTCAAAAGATGCTCTTTTCGATTTTGACGCTATCATATTCGGTAATATTGGTGCTTCTAAATTCACGCGTTCACAGCTTGAAAATACGGTTGAATTCGTACGCACACGCGGCGGCGGTTTTTTGATGTTAGGCGGAACGCATTCCTTAGGCAACTCTGAAGTAACTGGTTCATATCTCAATACACCAATCGCCGAATTACTTCCTGTTGAATTAGAATTAGGTGACCCACCGCCACCAGTACCTACCCTTCCACCATCCCAGATGCCAAGAATAAAAGGATTTAAGTTACAACTCACAACAGAGGGTAAAACTGAACCGTTGATGGGATTGGCAAATAACCCTGCTGAAAATTTGCAACGTTGGAACGAGATGTCGGAACTTTTCGGTTATAGTAAAGTCAAACGCGCAAAAGCGGGAGCAACGATTCTCGCCGAACACCCGAGTGAGCGAAATGAATTTGGGAATCGTATTCTCATCGCAACTCACAATTATAATGCAGGACGGGTTATGGTATTTACCCCTAACAATTCATATCGGTGGCATACAATTCCAGAAAAAGAAAATGATAATCACCACCGATTTAATGATAATCACCACCGATTTTGGCGGCAGGTCGCAAAATGGTTGACAACTGCACCGAAATCTTCTCTCGAAATTAATCTTGTGAAGACTGAATATACTTTGAAGGAACCCGTTGTGATTGAAGTCACCGCAATGGATAAAACTTTTACGGTGACGAATGAAGCGAAATTGCGCGCAGTCATTATAGATGAAACTGGCACACGAAGGGAGCTTCCACTTGAACAGGTGTTAGGTAAAGATGGGTTATACACCGCTCGATTTGTGCCGAACCGATATGGCGAATATACTGTCACGGCAACGGGAACTCTTCATGGCGAAGACCTTGGCAAACAGCAAGCACTTTTTGAAGTTAAACCTTCCTACGCAGAATTTAGCGATGCATCACTCAACATCCCACTTCTCACAAATCTTGCAGATATGAGCGGCGGCAAATATTATCCTATTGAAGAGGCAGACCAATTGGTTAATCAGATTTCACTTGTTGAGAGTGCAACATCACAGATAACCGATATTGATATTTGGGATCTACCATTGATTTTCGGGACGATCCTCATGCTACTCGGCCTGGAGTGGTTTTTACGAAAACGGGGTGGATTGGTATAAGGCAGCGTTGCTTAGTTTAACGTGAGCTCGGTAAAGTCTTTGTCCCGCAAACTGTCCGAAGATTAATTTATTCATTCGGTCCTTTTCGGTCTGCACAAGACACGCGTACTCCGCTGCTGGCAAGGCGGGGAATGCCTAAAGAAGCATGCGCGTGTGGCATGCTCCATGATTGGTCCCGTTGATTTCTTCCTAACCTCGTCCCCGGACCGAAATATTTATTTAATCTTCATGAGAAAACAATCTTAGACTCATGTAAAAAGTATGTGTTACCTCTCTCATAAAGCCAATAACCATGCGGGTTAAGTTTTCATTTCCACTTATTCTTGACATGAGCCAATTACTTTATTACAAGAATTTTTGATACACCTTCATAATCTTTTCATAGTGAATGTCAGCATTAAACTCGGTTTCCATTTTTTTACGGCCGGCTTTTCCCATCTCCGCTGCTTCAGCTTTATGCTCAAACATCCATAGTAATTTATCTCGTAGCGCTTCTGTTCCAGCAGAAGGAACGAGGAATCCATCAACACTATCTTCAATTAATTCGGGGATACCCCCTATATCCGCACCGATCACAGGTTTTCCGTAAGCAAAGGATTCTAAAACGGACATAGGGCAATTTTCATACCATTCGGAGGGCAAAACAGTACAGATACTATTCAGAATCAGTTCCTGGAGTTCATCACCCTGTTTAAAGCCTAAGAGATGAATATGTTCACACCCATTTTGTTCTACAATTTGCTGAACTTCAGGCATTGCTTCTCCGTCACCGACAATATAGAGTGGCACTTGCTTTAACGGCGCTGCAGCCTCTATTAGTGTCAGAATACCTTTACTTCGATGCACCCTTCCAAAATAAAGCACATATTCACCAACCGAGAAATTCGGGGTTATATGGGAGACATCTGTAAAATTGTGAACCGTTGATATTTTTTCTTCAGGAATCCCGTACTGGATCATTTTCTTTCTCAAAAAATGAGACACTGAAATGAAATGATCAAACTTATCTACTGAACCGAGAAAACGAGAGACATAAGATTCGGTAACGCTTAGAGCAGTGCGTGCAAGCGAACCCCTATTGCACCGCTTTGGAACCGCACGCCAAAAGTGTTTGCCTTCACAGTCTTCACAAATCTCATCGTTTGATAAGTGACTATAGACAGGACAAGTTAATTTATATTCGTGCAACGTCTGAATAAGAGGTATTCCCGCTTTTTTTAGATGCCCTAAAATTGAGGCAGTTAACTTGCCGTAGTAGATATGAAAGTGCGCCATATCCACGTCTGTATTGTTCAATAGTCTTTGGATTGATTTAACAGCATCGCGTGAATACAAAAAACGGAGCAGATCAATTGGTTTTGGGTTTTCAAAATCTGCCGCACGCGGAAAATACTGTTCCCATTCAGTCGGTTCATTATTCGGATTCGCTGCTGTGAACGGAATTACCCTATGTCCATGTTTTTGTAGCAGTTCTCCCATCGTAAAAAAGTACCTGTCGGAACCGCCGCGAACATAATGATTTTGGGAAATATTCAGAATAGTCAACATAATCTTTACTCCCGAGGACCAGCATCCTCGAAACGGACTTCGGCAATCGGCTCATAATCTACCGTTCCGAGAGGTTTCGTTATAATGTTTATGTCATGAACATCAAGAATAGTCTTGTCAATTTCTTCATGGACAACTGTTCCCCACCAATTGTTAGGAATTCCAAGATCAAATTTGACATTTAACTTGAGCGCGTAATCATTGTTTTCAAGGTTATTATCCTGAATGATAGACTGTACATTCTCACAAAAAATTCCAGTCTCATTTTTTGTAATGTTATTTCTTTCAATTCGTGGGCGGGTTTGTCGGCCAATGGTATAAATGCCGATGTCGTTATCATGAATAGCATTATTTTGAATTTTTGTGTTACTTCCATCTAAAGCGATTGCAGTTTCGTTATAGCGAAATGTACAATCTATCAATGTAGGGGAGGTCGTTTTAATGTCAAGCGCAACTGTGGCGTATTCTATTACTGTGTTTCTCAGAAAACTCTCTGAATCATGTGTATGGTCAAATAATATGCCATTCCAATCGCCAGATTGTGGATTGGTACTATTTGAGGTTAAGGACACAGGTTCACTTAACTCAACCCTAACTAATGGGGTTCCTATTTTTAGTTTTCCCCGTACCTCAATGTGTGCATCACGACCAAATTTAACAACCGTTCCAGGTAATATCTCAAGTACGCCGTTAGGTAAAATCTCTAATGTTCCGTGTATAATATAGGTTTTCTCAGGTTCCCAAGTTTCGCCTTCTGAAAGTAGATAGTCTCTTAGGACTACTTCAGAATCGTTTTTGTCACCATTAACGGAAGTAGAATCTTGGCATCCGTAAACTAATAAACTAATACAAAAAGAAATTATACAAAAGTATAATGGGAAACGCTTAATATCCATGTGTTGATTTTGTTGTTTTACTTTCAATTTTCTTCGAAATTTAGATACTCGAACAAATTCCCCTCATGTGGGCTATCCCAAGAAATTTGGGTTATCGGGTTTTGTCTATATTGTTTCAGTCAAAGCAATGTTTGTTAGGTGCATAACTCCTAATTTTCTTGCAATAGTGGTTGTGGTTCCGGTGCACCTATCTGCTCATAAAGCAAATCAGGTAGATTCGCATGTAAGTTGGCATGTTCAATTGTGATTGCCACAGGATTACCCTCAGAATCCAGGTCTATATATATGTTCTCATTGATTTCTTTTGTTTCGGCAATAGGATGTGTTGAAAATTCAATGAGTGCTGTGCCAGTGTCATGAAAATATTTCACTTTCATTCTGGTATTCCTTTAAAATTTCTATCAAAAAAAGCATTATGAACTGTTTCTTCATCTTCCAGCAAAATCACTCTGAGAAACTTACCTTCTTCGGATATCAATTTCCATTTTCTTATTCTGCCATCAACTTGTATTTCTGTATAGACAGGATTCCTAATGGTCTCTTCAATCCATTCAGTTTTGATTTTTGCTCGGTCAGGTCTCTGACGCATATACTGAAAATATTCCGTCGATTTCAAATTTTGAAACAACCTCAATAAAATTATGAATTCTACTTAAAAGGGTTGATAGGTAAAAGTGTAAACCTACAACAGCAAAGACATTTGAAATGCGCGCTGTCTGTAAAGATGATCGAACAAATTCCCTTCATGTGGACTATCCCAAGAAATTTGAGTTGTCGGAATTGCTCCTAAATTCAGCCGGTCAACAAAGGGTGTTAATAGCAAATCCTGAGTTAATTTCTCATTTTCAGTAAAAACGGTGGCAACCAACGTAGCACCGATAGATTCGATCAGTTGCGCTGCTGGCACTTCAACGACACTCACAAACGGGAATGGAAATTCGGTGTTTGCCAAGGGGTGTTCAGGGTCTTCACACCATATAACTGTGGGTCTAAGGAAGGTGCAACCATCTAATTCAACAACTCGCTCACCTTTTGTCAATTCTGTTGCACCAGGCTGTTTAAGATGTCGATCAATCAGTGAAGAGATACTATGGGCAGCTTTCGGATTTGCCCATGCCGCAATCCCCGCCTCTGGATGATCAAGTGGTTTCGGTTCAATTCGTCCCAAACACGCCGCTAACGCTTCAGCAATATCGTTGCCATGTGCCGTTACCCACACGCCAGAGGCATTAATGCATGACCTACCACCGTTTTTAGAAACTGATTCTACGATGAGATCAAGATATTTTTCCCAGTTTTTTTGCTGCCCTTCATCAATAATAATTTTGCTACGCCCCGGCCCGTGGATTTCCACGCGTGGGTCATTTAACCATGGATCAACAGTCGAACCCCCACCAAACAGCATGGATCTACCACATCGGAATAGAATTTCGTTAGCACCGGGATAATCTGTAGGATAGAAGCTGAACACTTCTGGTGGTGCACCTGCTTCCATAAACGCCTGCGCTATCCGATACGGAGTCCACGGTTCCTCACGCCCCGGTTTTAAAACAAGAGGTACTTTTAGTGCAACAGCAGGAATCCACAGAGAGTGAACACCTGGAGAATTGCTCGGCAACACAGCACCAAGCGCATCCGTTTCGCAAACGTAACTCAACGTACGCTTATTTTGGACACCCCAACCGGTGTCTAAAATTTGTAAATCAAGCCCGCGTGTTAAACCGTCTAAAATGGTTTCTATATTTTCTAAAACACCTTGTATCTTTCCCATGTTTTGTTGACAAAGTGTTTCGGGTAAACCCGTTGTTCCAGAAACTTGTTTGATATAGTCTGTCGGTGATTGCATGCCACCATCAAGCGGAAGGTCTGCAGTAATAAATAGGCGTGCAGCAGCGTTGCACATCCCAATCAACTCTGAAACGGAATGTTGTGAAAGTGTTTGTTTGTGAAGTGGTAAGTCGCGCAGATCCTTGGCTATCAAACCAGTGTTCGCTTGGCTAACTTCAACCAGCGGTTCACCTGTTTTGATATGAGAAACGCTAACGGTTTTCAAACTTCTGTAAGAACGTCCAGCGCGTAGGATAGGGATGTGTACCATGTTTTTGGCTACCTTGTAATCTTTGCAACCCACCCAGAAGATGCATCGCAATACAGGAAATCATCATCGTAGATGGACAAACCGTGCGGCTCAGGGTAATCTTCTGACACTTCAATTTTATCCAATATTGTTCCATCTTCCAGGTCAAGTTTGACAATAACCCTGTCAGAGGTATGTGTCACCCAAAGTCCGTCTTCAACTCGGACAGTGCCGTGTGCCCTACCGTAAGGTAAGGGTAACGTGTGTTGGATTGACCAATCAGAAATTCTAACCTTGTGTATCTCCTGATTTTTTAGTGTTTGTACCCAGAGATGCCCTTCATCGTAATTGTCATATTCCACGCCATGTGTGCCGCCACCCTCTGGTACAGGATAACGTCCGAGTGTTTCACCAGTGGCAGGATCAACTTGGAAAATCTCACCCGTACCCGGTTTGGCATCCGTGTCGCGAACGGCGCGCCATCGATCCCCTGGACCGTTCGCTGCTAACCAGAGCACTCCTCCACCGAACGCCATGCCGCTGGTGTTAGAGGATTCGCTTGGAATATCACGGATATGTTTCGGCACATGATACTCTGGATCACAGGTAATTTCAACCAAAGCGACTCGGTCCGTGATTTGGTCTACTATCCATAAACCGTCGTCTGTAACTTGTAAACCGTTCGGGACTGCATAGGGTGAACGAAAGACTTTTTCAATTTTTGTTGGCATGTTCAGATTCCTCTTTTTTGGTGGAACATTTGCTAAATATGACTTCAGATAAAATCATACCGAAAGTTTAGTAAACAACGATAATGACACTCTCTTATAGTTCAGAAATAGACAGAGATTTAAACCTTTTCACCGGAAATTGGTTCGTTTTGATCTGTTTCGTCAATTTTCTCGGATCCGTCTCATGTATTCGTCATGTTTCCCAATCCAATACCAAACTAAACTACCGTCTTCTTCAGTTGCCAAAGCCCGATAGTTCTTGTTGATTCGCACAACCCAATCTGGTCCAACCTTCTTCAACCGCAAGGAAGGATGTGTTGAATCCTGCTTTAACAGTTCAAACTTCTCATCTGCACGTTTTTGAATCTTTTCAGGAAGGGTTTGATAAAACTCCCAAAATTTACGGTTAGTCCTATAGATCAATACATTTTCCTGCCCGTAAATCCGCAAGAGCTTCCTTACGAAGATCGTCAAGATGTCCAGCTTTTACGTCTTCTTCAAACTGTTTTTCCCATGCTTCTTGCTCAGATTCTAAGGCCTGATGCAAGTCTTTTACAAGCGTTTGTAGCAATTCTTCTTGTGTGTTTTCTTCACAACTTACTTCAGGAACTTCCGGTATCCATCCCATCCATGACGCACCATTTTTCTGGATATGGGCGGCATAGGTTTCTTCGTATACCGGATCTTCTATTTCAACAATCTGTATTTTTTCCATGATTATCTCCTTTGATAAGAGACTTTAATAGACACCGACCACGACACTTTCCTGCAGTTCAGAAAGCAGACGTAGGTTTTCAACGCCATCCCACGGATACTCTGAGATAGGTTCAGCACGTTCTGCTTCGTCACGCTCAAGAAATCGTGGTATAAAAAATTCCTTTGTTAATGTTGTAAGCATCACGCGTCCCGTTTCACCATAATCTACAAGTTGCTCTGGATTTTCCGGATTAACCAATTCAATTACAGCGCGCGGTTGCGGTGGATAATAAATAATCGCGTAGTTGTCCGCAGGATCAAAGGGTTTACAAGTCGCTAATCCCATAAGGGTATTGCCATAAGTTGGCACAAAATCGATTCCCGGTACGAGTTCTTCCCTGGCAAAGCGGTGAAATTGTGCATCCATCTCAGTACCGCCACAAAAGATGCCTTTAATCCCAACTTTTTCCAGTGAAATTTTTTCACATAACGCCTCAAGCAGTTTGGGTGTAGTAAAAAGACACTGAACGTTTTCGTGTGCTTTTAGAACGTTAAGTGCCTGTGAGATGACATGGTTCTTATATGCGTCCAATTCCTGGTGTTTTCCATATCGGACAAGTTGGTTCACCCAGCGCGGGTCAAGGTCAACAAGGAAACAGATACCGCCGCGATGTTGTGCAAGATGTTCAACTGCCAGCCGTAATCGACGGGGGCCAGTGGGGCCCAACATCAACCAATCGCTACCAGGTGGAAAACTTTCATCGGAAAGCGTTTTACTGAATATTTCATAGTCAATATGGAAATCCCGAATGCTGATTCGACATTTCGGGACACCCGTTGAACCACCGGTTTCAAAAACATAGATCGGTTTGTCTGTGTATGCTTTTGGCACCCATCGTCGAACGGGGCCACCACGGAGCCATTCATCTTGGAAATGTCCAAGACATTTGAGATCGGCATAACCACCGATCTCTTTTCGCGGGTCAAAATCCAAGTTTTCTGCGAATTCTAACCAAAAGGGACATCCAGTTTCTGGACTAAAGTGCCAGTTTACAATCTCCCGGACATGCGCATCAAGTGCGGTTCGGGCATTTTCAATTTTTTGAGAATGGGTATTCTGCATAAAGTTCTTTTATTCAGTGTCCATTTATTCAATTTTACAAACTTTAACCAGTTAGTTTGTAGTAACTGATTCCCTAATATGCTCAATCAAAAGAACGTTCACTAAGGTTTCAATTGATACACCTTGGGATCGGGCTTTTTTAATTAATTCTTCTGCTATTTCCGGAAGAATTGCCACACGAATCGCTTTATTGGTATCAAAACGGAACCACTGCCCATCATCTTCCATAAAATCGGCGGTATCCAGATTATCCCAAAAAGCGGCTTCTTCTTCATAAGTCGAAAATTCTGGCACCTGCAACGTTTTCATTTTCGGAGTCTCCTAAAATTTCTTTTTTCGCGGTCAGTCATATTTCGTGCAGTAATTGGTTTATAGACAGACCATTCTATCTGCTCTAAAACTACAAACAAATATCGTCCATCCAAGGTTTGTCCATAAACAAGATAGCGGTTACGTCCTTGACGGCGAGCTAAATGGGAATTGTCATTACAAACTTCCCATACTTCATGAGGTTCTACATCATGCTTTGCAATATGCTCAACACGAAAATCGTCCCATTCCAGTTGACTGATATACATGTATTACAAAACCGCTCTATTTCTTTTCTTCTATTACAATCAATTGATTACGGTTAGACAGTTCATGCTTTTTGTGCAACCATACTCGAAAGGATACCGAGGACCTTGTCGCATCGCTCAATTTGGTAGGGAAGCATATCAATCTGTAATTCCTGTCCTTCCAATTTGAGAAATCGCCAAAGAATACCTGTCGTGGTAGCACCATAAACGCGTGGGATATCATTTCCTTGTTCAGCATTAAAGTATTGGGCAGCAACCATCTCTGCCACACACTGTCCAAGCCCTACTTCAAGGTTATCGTTCTTTGCCTCAACAAGTACAATAATCGGAGCTTGTAAGTCAAATTGGACAGGCGATAGGCTAATCACAAAGTCACACACACCTGTCAATCCAAGCTCATCATTAACGTTGAAATCAATCCCGGAAAAAAGACTAATTTTACGGTCTAATTGTTCACGGAGTTCCACAAGAACGTCTGCGACAATCATTTCAGACTTTGCCTTTTCAGTACCGATTGCGGTCGCCAAAGGTATTTTTCGATCTAATATAGATATAAGTAACTCACTGGGGGCAACTGGTTCAATATCAGAAAAGAGACCAGCAGTATCAACTTCTTCAAGCTCAAATGCTGCCCGCGCAGCTGGTAAAGTAAAGTTGCTATACGACATGTGATTATCCCTAAATACATGAATAGAATAGGGTATAATTTAAGGTTAAGAGACATCTAGTGATACTCACTACGGCTAAAGCCGTGTGCTTCTTTGAAACACACAACCCTCCTATGTGATTCCTGCTTCACCGTCTATTGCACCCTTCCTGAACTTGCTTGGTGTCTAACACAAACTCCACAGGCGTTTAGGCTCTCTGTCTATCCGACAGCGAGGGTTCTCAAGTTTATTGCAGCGTTGACATCTCTATCTATAGAAACATCACATTGACTGCAATGATACGTTCTTTCCGATAGTGTTAGGTCTCTCTTTTTATACCCACAACGGCTGCAGGTCTTTGACGATGCAAAGTATTGCGATGCCTCTGTAACAGGTAGGCCCAATGCTTCGGCTTTGACCTTAAGTTTCTCTAAGAAACCGCCTAATGCACTATCACTCAACGCTTTCGCAAGTTTCCTGTTCTTTAGCAGATTGGTCACCTTGAGTGTCTCAATCCCAATCGCAGATGCCTTCTTGACAATATCCGTTGTGGCTTTATGGTGTGCATCGTTTCGGATACACGCAATCCGATAGTGAATACGTTCCACTTTGCGTTTCTGCTTGAACCAGTTGTTAGACTTTCGGACTTTGCGACTTAACTTACGTTGTTCCCGCCTGAGCTTGCGCTCATAGCGTTTTAGCGGTCTCGGATTATCATATTGCGTGCCATCACTCAAGGTGGCCAGTGTATTAATGCCTACGTCTATACCGATAACAGGGTGTGTTGAGGTGTCAACAAGTCCGGTGTCCCCTGTTTCCACGGTGATAGATACAAACCAACGATGGGCTGTTCTTGAGATCGTAACCTTGATTATCTTGCCAACAAAACGCAACGCTTCACGCATTTTTATCCATCCGATTTTCGGCAACTTGATACGCTTGCCTTGGACTCGCACGGATTGTTCGTCTGTTGTGTAACTTTGCTTATGTCCACGCCCCTTGAATCTTGGAAACTTCGCACGCTTGGATACCCAATTCGCAATACCTTGACCCAGATGCTTGATAGCATATAACGCAGCTCTTTGATCTTGTGAACGTGTCCAATCATAACGTTTTTTCGTCTTATTGAAATTGACATTTAGCATTTGCCACGATTGAAAGCTATCATTCTCTAAGCCTGCCTTAAAATCGGATAAAGCATGATTATAGGCAAATCGAGCATACCCACATTGAGAAGCAAACCAGCGTCTTTCTCTAAATGTTGGCGCTAATGCGATTTTATGGGTTTTGAAGGACATATCTGACTCCTCTGGGTTTCTGACTCCCATTGTTAGTGGTGTGACGGACCTAACAAATCCGTCACGGAGTCAGTCCTATAAGTATACCACAAAAAATCTCCGAATGTCAAACGTTTTTGGACCCAGGGAATGCCTTAATGGCATTCATACCGTTGATTTGAAGCATAAATGCTTGGGATTGTTAGTTAATTCCCT
>PYJA01000138.1:0-20457 GCA_003635185.1 Candidatus Poribacteria bacterium
CAAGGACATCACTTGCTCTGTCGCGCAAAGTCAAATGCCGTATTCTATCGGATACCGACGCGCCCGAAGCACCCTAAACGGGGGAGACCGCGTCGCTATGGAAATCGTTTGCATCTACCCTATCTGAAGTATAGAGATATTGTCGTGGAAAACGAGACACTTTCTGTCACAGACAAAATCGTGCGGACGAAGATGTGTTCAGAGGATGTCAGGCTCGTTGTGATCCGCCTGCGTAAAAAGAAGTCTAAACCGTATCAGTATTTTTGCTTATTTACCTCTGATAAACAACTCCCCGTAGCCGATGTCATCCGACACTATAAAAATCGGTGGCAGATTGAAACGGCATTCCGGGATGTCAAGCAGAACTTCGGGTTTGGGACTTGTCAACTCCAAAAGCGTGAGAGTTTGAACCGGCACGTGCAACTCAGTTTTATCGCTGCCAGCCTCACACAACTCAGTTTTACAGACACAGCCACCGATGCAGCCTCACAAACAGAGCAGGCTATGCCTGATGTCCAAACGGTGCTGAACACACTCGGTATCCATTGGTATAAACCGAAATATCTAACGCGCGGGTTGATGGTCGCTTATTTGAAGCGGTGTTTCCAACAACAATATTTTTCTGCGAGTAACGATCCGAAACAAAACTTAGAAAAAAATCTAAAAATAGATGAAGACACTACCTGAAACTAATCAGATAGACACATTTTTGACGATTCTGTCAAAAATAATAGACCCGGACAGTGATTTCCAACAAAATTCAGAGAAGCAAGAGTGCGGACAAACCATATTTAGCACCTATTCGGAAGTCCTGAGTGGATAAAACTGTCCAAACTATAGTAAACGATCATCAAAAAACCTCCATTTATTAAGATTGCAATTAATATAACAGAGGTTAACTAAACTTGCAACTAAATCATTATAAAGTCTAAAGGAGAAAAAATGATTTGCCTAAGCGTGAATGTAAACAAAGTCGCAACATTACGAAATTCGAGAGGCGGTGACATCCCGGATGTCCTAACTGCTGTCGACACCTGTATTGATGCAGGGTGTCAAGGCATTACGGTACATCCTCGCGAAGATCAGCGTCACATTAGACCAACAGATGTTTATGAAATTGCCCAACGGTTAAAAGATATAAACTCAGGAAAAAATAATCACATTGAATATAACATTGAAGGTGATCCACGACCAGAACTTATTGAAATGGTCCTAGACGTGCGCCCGACACAATGCACGCTCGTTCCTGTTGTGAGTGGAGAGATCACCAGCCACACCGTATGGGATATCCAAAAAGATGGCGATATGTTGAAATCCATCATAACCTCTCTGAAAAATGCTGGTATCCGCGTTAGCCTGTTTAGCGGCACAGACTTAGAACAGATAGAAAGAACAGTTGACATAGGTGCAGATAGAATTGAACTCTATACAGCCCCTTATGCAATGGCAGAGACAGAAGCAGAAATTAATCACGAATTTTCGCTCTTGAAGAAAGCTGGTGAAAAAGCACTTGATGTAGGCCTTGGCACTAACGCAGGACATGATCTCAATCTTGATAATCTTCCTTTACTGCAGCAATTGCCTGGGTTACTTGAAGTCTCTATAGGACACCATTTAATGGCGGATGCGCTCTATATCGGCTTGGAAGCTGCGGTCAAGGCTTATCGGACCGCGTTAGGACAAAATATATAATGAAAAAAACCTGTGCTATTTTCGACCTTGATGGGACGCTGATTAGTCAATCTTCTGAGAAAGTTTTTCTGAAGCATCTGCTAAAACATGGCGAAATTCCTATTTCAAATCTGTTTGCGTGGACATCCCATCTTTTAAAGGTCAGATCGTATACCGAGGCAAAATCAAACAAAATTCATCTTTCCGGTTTAGAGCAGCGTCACCTTTGTGGACTTGCGCGTGACTGCTTTGTCAATTCACTTCGGGACAGCATAACGCCCCACATTTCAACACTCATCCAGACCCACCGCAATGAGGGACGAACAGTAATTTTAATGTCTGGTTCGTTATCGTTTCTGGTCGAACTTTTTCATGAACATTTTCAGACTGACCTCATGGTTGCAGACGAGCTGGAGGTGGCAGATGGGAAGTTTACTGGGGAACGTGTTGGGTTACGTCCTTATGCGGAAAATAAAGCCTCCCTTGCAAAAGAACTCGCGACAGCGCATGGGTTTGATCTCAGTGCTTCTTATGCGTATGGTAACCACCGATCAGATGTATACAAACTGGAATTGTTTGGAAATCCAGTTGCGGTAAACCCGGATCGGGAACTCCGCCGAATAGCAACAAAGCGGAATTGGCAAATAGAATTGTAGTCATAGGTAGGATAAACAGTGCGGCTTGAAAAATATATCGCAACCTCAGGTATCGCTTCTCGACGCGCAGTAAAGCGGGCAATTCGTGAGGGGCGCGTCACCGTTAACGGAACAGATACCTTTATCCCTGGACACCCGATTGACGCGGAAAAAGATTTTATTGAGTTTGAAGGGAAACGCGTTGAACCGCTCACAGAACGGATATATCTTATGTTGAATAAACCTGCCGGCTATTTGACAACCCGCCGCGATGAACGTGGTCGCCCTACCGTAATGGATCTTTTAACTGACCTACCGAAATCTATTTATCCGGTCGGACGTTTAGATTTAGAGACTGAAGGCCTTCTGTTATTTACAAACGATGGAAATTTCGCTAATCATTTGATGCATCCGAGTCATGAGATTGATAAGACATATCTTGCATGGGTAGAAGGCGTGCCAAGCCAACGTGCGCTCGAACGTTTTCGAAACGGGATTGCAATTTCCAGTGGCAAAACTGCACCAGCGAAAATCAAACAACTCAATGTAAAAACTGCTAATAGCAAAAAATATAAAAATGGCGCAGTTGCGAAATTTAGGGTGATTATCCACGAAGGGAAAAAACGGCAGGTACGTCTAATGTTTAAAGCGATAGGACATAGAGTCATCCGCTTGAAGCGGATACGTATCGGCACATTAGGGTTAGGCAATCTCCCGCAGGGGCAGTATCGATTTCTGACCCCTACGGAAATTGCTAAATTGCTGGCTTAATTATCACTTTTAGGGGCTGCTTCCGCAGCCAATTCCTTGACGCGTTTCAAGTTCGCTTCAGCACTCTGCTTCATCCGGTCATCGGTTGTATGGTTCACCAATTTCTCAAACACTTCAATTGATTTGTCGTACTGTTTTGAAATTGAATAGGTTATACCGAGATAAAGTTGAGCAGGTTCAAAAACATCGCTTTTTGGATAGGTGTCAATCACCTTTTGAAAATGCATCACAGCCATTTTGGTATTTTCTGCTGCAACATCTTCAGCTGTGTTCCGAATCTGATTGCCATAAGCGATTCCCAGTTTTATATGTAGACCAGGGAGAAACCCCGAAGTGTTTTTCGGATCATCTTCAAAAACCTTTTTACTGAATGGGAGCGCTTTTTCTATATCTCCCTGATTTAGGTAGGTGATAGTAAATTCATTGTTCAATTTAATATCGTCCGGCATCTTTTCACTAATCAGAAGCGCTTTGTCAAATTCTTTCTTACCAAGATAGTAAATACCAAATTCGCGGTTCAATTCAACATCATCAGGCATCTTTTGACCGATCGGCAACGCTTTTTCGATCTGTTGACGTTGTAGATAAAGAATCCCAACCTCCCGGTTTAGTGCGACATCCTCTGGCATCTCCTTCAATTTTACCAGCTTTGCTTGGAATTCCGCCTCTTTTTTGAGTGCTTCTTCCATCACAGGTGCGAATTTTTCAGGTGGCGCGTAGCCAGAATGATATTTGATAAGCCCTCCATCCGGACTAACAAACAGGATTGCGGGATAACCTCTAACGCCATATTTTTTCCCTGTTTCCGCGTTTATAGGATGTTCCTCATGTTCAGGGTTCACTTTAACTGGAATGAATTTCTCTGAAAGGGCAATGACGTTTGCATCAGTGAATGTGTCGGCATCCAGCCGCTTACACCAACCTCACCAGTCAGTATAGAAATCCATCATAATCGGTTTACCAGTTTCAGCAGCTTGTAATGTTGCTTCCTCAATAGACGTTCCCCATTGGACTTTTTCGCCTTCTGCCAGGATAGGAAGCGATACTGCCATCAGTAAGAGGACAGTCAGTCCAGCCAAATAGGGAGAGTAACGGTGAAAAACAGAATAAAACATTAATTTTCTCCTTATTAACTTGTACGATAAAAATGATTTTGCTAAATAGAAATGTTGAGCAGAAAACCTACACAACCCTCTATTGCTTAAACTCTATTATCGAATTCATATTAACCATAATACCACATTCCAAAAAGAATGTCCAGTAAAAACTCATTTGATTTGCGGTGTGTATAATTTTTGGTCCAAAGAGGAAACGGATACTCTCAAAAAACATTGGGAATTCAGTAAAAAATCTGGTATAATTTTATTCATAGTTGATAGAAAAGGCATGATACTTCTTTATATTACGACTTGTGCCAGTTAACTAATTGTTTTCGTTATTTTCACAAATATTAGATATTGTCATATAAACATATCGTCCCTACGGGACTGAAGAGCATATCAACAATAGGAAACACGGACAAAACATTCTACTTATGTGAAATAATATTTTACCAAAAGTTATTTAGCACAATTCGTTTATATTGTACACGGGTATTATCAACTATCAACGATTGAAAAGTTACTCAGGACTTACGCATTCCCTCTTGATAAGGGGGGCAGGGGGTTAAATAGTCCAGTATTTCACTGTTTTTCGTCTTTTTAACCCCCCTGCCCCCCTTATCAAGGGGGACTTTAAGAGAAAATGCGTAAGTCCTGCACTTTTTAGTTGACACGGTTCAGGCAAATATGTTATCTTAAATCAATTAAACAAATTAAACTGATTTTTTGAAACGTAAATCATTTTTGTGTGGTAAAACATTACATACCCGACTATTATAGTAAAATCCGTATTTATTTGCACACCATGGTAGGTGCGGTTTCTAACCGAACCTATGTAAATGGTGCGGTTTCTAACCGAACCTACCGGGCATGTGTAAACATATTTTTAGATTTCACTATAAGAAAATCACTCAGTTTTACTTGCTGAATCTTTAGTTTTGCCCACACGATAATCAATCTTCAAATAAATCAAAGAGGAGTAACATAGTGAAAAAGGTTTTGCTTTGTGCATTTATGATATTTTGCTTAGCTGCACTCCACGTGAATGCACAGATTAAATGGGACGTTAAAGAGTTTGTGCCGCTGTCCCAAGTGAAACAGGGCATGAAAGCAAAAGGTTACACTGTTTTTTCTGGAACAACGGTTGAAGAATTTGATTGTGAAGTTGTTAGTGTTGAGTACAATTTTTCCCCGAATTGGCATGTTGTATGGATGAAAGGTACCAGTGATAACTTTAAACGCACCGGTGTCGCAGGCGGTATGAGCGGCAGTCCGATTTATATTGATGGTAGACTCATGGGAGCACTCTCACTTGGCGCTTTCAACCAGCGCGAACATGCAAATCTCTTTGGCGTAACACCCATAGAACAGATGGTAAAAGTTGCTGAGCGCGGCATGAAACCTAACCTGAGATATGCCGGGGCGAAATTCTTGGATCTCGGTTCCGAATATGTATCGGAAGGTCTTAATATGGTGCCGTCACCTATTCATGAAGGTGATAGAGCGCTGAGGCAAAATTATCTTGATAATGATACACATCCATCAATACCCAATCTGAATACACCTGAGTATTCTTTGCGGTTGGCTATCCCTGTCGCACTCCCAAGACTTGATGCAACAACGCGACAGCTACTTAAACCGATTTTTGATAGATATAACATGGTACCTGTCCAGGCAGCTGGCGGAAGTGGGGGCGTAAAAAAATCACCCGTAGAAAAGGGACAGATAGTCGGTACAGAGTTTGTTCGGGGTGACTATACCTCTTTCGGTTATGGAACTATTACCTACATTGATGGCAACGAACTGTTGGCGTATGGACACTCTGCCAGTGGTGAAGGGAATGTAAACGTCCCGATTTCCGGTGGCTTTGTGCATTTTATTCTGCCGAGTACTTCCAGATCATCCAAAATCGCGTCTGCAACACAACCCATTGGCACTTTGGTGCAAGATAGGGACCCAGCAATCGCGGGACTGATTAAGAAACTTCCGAATTCCCACCATTATATTCCGGTAACAGCAAAAGTCCAAACTTCTGATAAGAAAGTGCATGATGTGTACTATGAAGTGATCCGAGAACCGTTTTACTCACCATTATATACGGGCATTGGTATTTCCAATATAGTGAACGGGCTGGAATTCTTTTTTAATGACCATACAATTAACGCAAAGGCAACAATTACCCTGAAGGACCACCCAGATTTGGATACTCGGGAAATTGTTTTAAAAAACATATTTTCTTCAAGCGGCTCTCCTGGCTCTAATGTTTCACGGATAGTCACGAATCCAATGCGAGATTTGATATCTAACCCGTACGCTAAACTGAAAATAGAGTCTGTTGACTTTGATATAAAAATTGAGGATAAGCGAAAAACAGCCTCAATTCTTACAGCGCGGCTTGATAAACTTGCCTACCGGCCTGGTGAAGAAGTTAAGATGACGTTTACAGTTCGCCCCTATCTTGAGCAACCGAAAACGTTGACAGGCACAATTACAATTCCGAAGGATACACCCGATGGGATCGTTTTGCTTCGCGCGATGAGCTCAAGCTCATATCAAGGATGGCGCCGGAGCCGTGCCCCATTTAATTTCGTTCCGAAAAATATCAATCAGTTGGTCAACTTGTTGCAGGAAGGCGAACCGAATACAAATCTCATCTTAGAACTCTCTGCACAACAACCCGGATTAACTGTTCAGGGTAAAGAATTCCCCGATCTGCCTATTTCGGTGATGGCTGTGATGAACACACCTATGCGAATCGGAGAAAGTGGGTATACATTTGGGACAGTTTTACACACCGATAAGGTTGAGACAAATTACATTCTCACCAACAGCGCGTCAATGCCAATAGCCATTAACAGAAATGCTGAATAACTTTAAAGTAGGATTTACTTATATCATATTTTGCGCAATTAACAGGAGGAAATGTTTTATGCGCCGTTTCTTTTTCTTTTGGAGCCTGATGGCAACTACCCTCATTTACACAAGTCTCGCTTCTGCTGTAACAACTTCGTTGTGGGAACAACATCAAAGAGCACATTTTGAAGCGGGTGAAATTAAAGATATTTCTGTCACAAGCAAAGGGGATGCCAGTTTATCTTTCAAAATAGATGATTTCTCAAAAATTGATGCAGCTCGAGTATGGGCAATCGCTGAAGATTCTGAGGGAAATATCTATGTAGGAACAGGCAACGAAGGTAAAATCTATAAAATTAGCGCAGATGACAAAACATCTACGCTCTATTACGATTCACCAGAAGTTGAAATTTACAGTCTCGTTATCGCACCAGATGACACACTTTATGCGGGGACAGGCCCCGATGGTTTGATCTATAAAATTACCGATCAAAACACTCCCCCACAAACAATTCTCAGTAAAGGCGACAAATACGTGTGGGCAATGCATCTGGACGAAGCAGGGAACCTCTATGCCGTAACAGGTACCGAGGGTAAAGTTTACAAAATTACACCTGAAGGTGAATCCTCTGTTCTCTTTGATGCCGAAGAAAAAAATATTAGGTCCTTGGTTGCCTATGAAGGTGGATTTTACGCTGGCAGTAGTGGCAACGGAATTATCTACAAAATCACAGACGACGGAACAGCCAACGTGATCTACCAGGCAAAAGAGAAAGAGATACGTAACCTTGTCATGGATAGTGAAGGCAATGTTTATGTTACCGCTATTACGTCAGTCCCGATTGACAGAAGTAGTAGCCGTCCGAGTAGAGGCCCCTCTGTTCCTGCTCCACAGGCACCAGGCAGCGGTCCCCCAAGAGAAAACAAATCATATATCTATAGGTTAAACCCTGATGGAACTACAGCACTTGTATGGAGTTCGCCAGAATCACTCATCTTAGCTACCGTTTTGGAAAATGATGATCAGATTTTAGTGGGAACTGGAAGTAACGGCAAGTTGTATCGCGTGTACACTGAAACAGGTGATTTTGAAGCAATCGGAAAATGTTCAGGAAAAGACATCTTAGCGATACACCAGACAAAACATGGGGATAGCATGCAAACGATCCTCGCCGCCGGAAATCCCGGCAAACTCTTTACGCTGACAACAGCACGCGTTGAGGAAGGCACGCTTGAATCTTCTGTGCATAATGCACAAAGTTTGTCACGCTGGGGTAAACTCTCGTGGGAAGCTCAGGTTGCAGATGGCACTTCTCTTACCTTTGCAACGCGTTCAGGGAACACCCGAAAACCGGATGATACGTGGAACAAATGGTCAGAGGAACTTGCGATCCCAGAAGGTTCACAAATTCCGAATGCTGATGGACAATACATCCAATGGCGAGCGAAGTTCACTACCACCGACCCAACGAAAACACCCGTTTTGAAAAAAGTCACACTTGCATCTGCACAGACAAATATTGAACCCCGATTCACCGGGATCAGTATCGGTGCAGCAGGTAGGAGCAGCTCACAACGGCCTTCAGGTGGTCCACCCCCACCAAGCAGCTCAAGTAGAAGTTCATCCGCATCTTCTTCCTCTAAAAGATGGAAAATTGAGTGGAAAGTTGAAGATCCTAATAAGGATACATTGCAGTTTACCGTTTACTATAAAGCTGTTGATGAAGACAATTGGAAGCTCCTTAAAAAGGAACTCTCAACTCCCAGCTATGATTGGGATATTACCTCTATCGCTGATGGAAGATATGAAGTCAAGGTAGTTGCTACTGACAAGTTGAGCAATCCTGTAGGATGGGAGAAATCATCTGAAAAAACCAGCATGCCGGTTAATGTGGATAATACTGATCCTGATGTTGGTGAAATCCTTGTTAAACCAAACGGGGATGGGACATTTAATATTACTTGTGATGTTTCCGATAAGATGAACATTGTCCAAAAAGCAGTTTACAAGATTGACAACGACGAACAGTGGAAAGTTATATTCCCTGAAGATGGTATCTTCGATTCTAAAGAAGAACAGCTGCTATTGAAAACTGGCAAACTGCCCGAAGGTGCACATAGCATTACAATTCGGGTGACCGACAGAGCTCAAAACGTAGCTACAGGTCGAGAAAGTTTCTAACATCGCAATTTGTAGCCGAACTAATTTGATTGTAGGGTAGGTTCTAAACCTACCCTATAACTTGTCAATTTAAGGCACTTACCATAGGCGACTGCCCAAATGCGTAATCTTTAATCATGTCCCAACAAATCAAAAACCGAACCCTAAAGATTTTAATATGGACATTCATTCCCGTTGTGGTGATTGTTGCGCTGTACCTCCTTTTTAAACCCTCTGATCGGAACGTAGCGATACTCGACGAGGCGACACTTGATGTGTCTGAAGCGTTTTTCCGTTATGAATTTGAAAATGAGAAAGAAGCTCATGTTGACACATTCTATATAGAGATTCAGGACAAAGACCCGCCTCGGCAATTACTTGCACGGTTCAAAGACTACTCGAAACGTGTAGAAAAAGGTTCTAACGCTCAAGATGATGGTATCCGTATCGTAAATGGCATTTTGTTTTTTATTAAGAGCTATAAATGGTATAGTGACTCCTCTGTTGTTATTCATGGTGGTTTGTATGTGGGCAATGTCGGTTTGGAAACAGGTGACTACACACTTGAAAAAAGTCTGGACAAGTGGATAGTCGTATCTTATACTCCAGGCGTATGGGGATAGATATGCCTCAAATCAAAACCGCACCATTTTTGAGACGACACCCTTCCAATCCGCCGCGGGATAGTCTCCAAATGCATAGACCTGATATACCTTGAGCCGCCTTTCAACTCCAATCACAAATATAATCAAGACAGACGCATTTCCCTTTATCAAGGGGACTTTAAGAGGAGAAATGCGTAATACCAAATTAACGTGATTTTTCTTGTTTTATTGAAGTCAAGTGCAGTTAGGAAACCGCCAAGGTTATTTAGTTTTCGGTTTTTCTGCTATATTTTTCACGTTTCTGTCCAAACCACCTGTCCGTCGGGTAGAGCTTGCGAAACCCGACACGTTTAGCCCCTGTCGGGTTTCGCTAACGCTCTCCCCGACCTACGATATTAACTTTTAGTAATACTCGTCAATAGGTAATTCATAAAACTACTTATTGCGTTTTTTGATGGCACGTTGGATGGGACACTTGTTAAAATTATAGACTTGACGAAACCGCTCACGCCATTAGATATACAGACAATAAAAGACGAACTGGCAAATCGTCCGGAAGAGTCGCGTAACATCACGATATTTTGCTACGGGACCAATAGTAATATTCAGGCAGAACTCAAAGAGGAAAACAGATGGCGCGCAATAAATAAAATCTTTGTGCGCGACATCGGGAGTGAAGGTATCACTACGTTTGAGCCTGCATCAGCAGAGGTTAATTTTGAGAGAGAGTGAGATAGTGTCAAAATTACTATCGCAGAGTACATTAGTCCGACTATTTTAGCGCGTATGGATATTGACCGCACCATTTTTGACGAACAAATTGACGACTTCCGCGCACAAATTGATTGTGTGTTGATTGATACCGACTACACAGGCGAGCATTTTGATATAGCTGTGAGCGATGTTACTGAGAAAAAAGATGACTTTGTTATAGTAGATTTTAGAATTACCTGAACATTTTATCCATGCGTTTAGCAAACCAACGGACTGCGTGTGTGTTGTCCCATAACTTGTTAGGTTGTGCAGAAACGGAACACAACCTAACAGGTTATGCTACAGAAATGTCCAAGTAATTATATGCTTTACTATAAAGGAGAATACACGGTCCCACTGCCGCGTCCTGAGGCACACGTCGCTGTGAAAATTATTGATATGCTTGGTGAGGAGACGGTTGTTCCAGAATAATACCATAAGGCATAGGTTTAGTAGTTACTTGACGATGGCTACAACAATAGAGACAATCAGTGCGCTGATAGCACATGCTGCGAGAATCCAACTTTGCACCCCTGCGATTGCACTTTGCTTCCCTTGAGTTCGGAAACACCGCTCTCAACTGTGCGGAGTCGGTCATCCATCGTATCTAAACGCTGCTCAACCCGATCTAAACGCTGATTGACATTTTCTAAGCCTTGATCTAAACGCTGATTGACCTGTGCAAAACCTTCTTTCATTAATTCATAGAGTTCTTCATTCGTCATTTTATTTACCTCTGATAGCTCACCAACTATGCTTACCATAAACGTGATGATAAAACGCAATAAGGTGTCAGTAATTGATAAAATATGATACCTTTTTCTTGACGGTTTGTCAAGTAGCTTTTTGCAAATCATTCTACTTACTTTCCAACTTAAAACGTTCCATCATTTTCATTGACATTTCCCTCTCTGTTAGTGTATCATAGGTATAAATTCGGACCAACACTTAATATATTTTCAGCATTGCGAAGTACAGAGGCCTCGCGCTACAAATCCTGTTAATTTGATATAAAAGCGCAAGGCACTAACAAAATAATTCGCGTAATCAAACATGTCTATAAATGCACTATCATGGAACAAAACAGATGAAAAGAACACCGCTTTATGAAGTTCATAAATCTCTCTATGCCAAATTCACCGAATTCGGTGGATGGGAGATGCCCTTACAGTATACCAGTATCGTTAAAGAACATCTCGCTGTCCGTGAAACCGTCGGCTTATTTGACCTATCACACATGGGAGAAATTGATGTCAAGGGACAAGGGGCAAACGAATTGGTGCAAAAACTCTGCACAAACGATGTCAGTCGTTTGACCGATGGACAGGTGCAATATACGCTCCTCTGTAATGAAGCCGGCGGTATAGTTGATGATATACTAATTTATAGGCATGCTGATAATGACTATACGCTGGTCGTCAACGCCGCAAACATTGAGAAAGACTTTGCATGGGTAAAAACCCATAATGATACTGATGCAGAAGTGAGTGATACGAGTCATGACACAGCTCTTATTGCACTGCAAGGCCCAAGAGCTATGGACATCCTACACAGATTCACACCTGAAAATCTTGCTTATGAAGTCAAGTTTTTTCAGTTTGGTGTAAGTAGAGTTGCTGGAATAAGTGCAGCAATTTCTCGAACCGGCTATACCGGTGAAATCGGATTTGAGTTGTACGTTGAGGCAAGCGATGCGGAAGATTTATGGGATGCACTCTATCCTGCTGTGAAAGAAGAAGGAGGACAACCAGTCGGGCTTGGCGCACGCGACACCTTGAGACTTGAGGCTGGACTCCGCCTATACGGCATGGATATGGATGAAGACACAACACCTCTTGAGGCAGGATTGGGGCGGTTTGTCAAGTTGGATAAAGGGGATTTTATCGGTAAAGATGTTCTCCTTGCACAGAAGGAAAAAGGGGATTTAAAAAAGAAATTGGTCGGTTTTCAAATGTTGGACCGTGTGGTGGCGCGGTGTGGGTGTGCTGTCCATCAAGACGGCAACGTTGTCGGTAAAGTGACAAGCGGCGCACCTTCGCCGAGTTTAAATTGCAATATCGGTTTTGCGTCTATCTCCCCTAATACTGGGAAAAGCATAGAAATTGAGATCCGAGGCAAACTGCACCCTGCAAAAATCGTGAAGGTGCCTTTTATTTAGAGACAACCGAAACATTATTATAATAAGTCCTAATTTGGAGAAATATACATGCCAGTCCATTGGAGAGATCACATTATTAGTACACCAGATATATTACGAGGTAAACCTCGTATTAAAGGCACAAGGATTCCAGTAAGCCTTCTGCTTGGATACTTGGCAGCAGGGCATACAACAGATGAAATTATAACAGAATTTCCTGACCTCAAAGTGATGCAGATTCAAGCTTGCCTTGACTATGCGCGTGAATTAGCAGAATTTGAGGAAGTTGCTTAATGGGATTACGGTTTTTGGCAGATCAGTGTGTTCCAGCTACTGTTTCCACATCCCTACGCTATGCGGGTTATGAAGTTTGGTGTTTGAGAGATTGTCTTCCGATTGAATCACCAGATTCAATCGTCATTGCAAAAGCACAGGAATTAGAGGCAATTCTTATATCTCTGAACGGCGATTTTACCAATATATTAGATTATCCACCAGCTGACTATCAGGGTATTATAGCGCTTCGGATCAGAAACCATCCCGAAGTTTTACCACAAATTGTATCACGACTGAAAAATTATCTCTCAACTAATCCTGATATGGAACACTATAAAGGTAAACTCTTTTTGGTAGAAGCGCATCGAATTAGAATACGCCAATAATACCAAATTAACGGGATTTGTCCCGTTTTTTGGGTTGTAAAATTTACTATAAACCTATAAGTTGGAGGTAAAAATGAGACATTACACAAAATCTCTATTCTGTTTCTTGATTCTGGGGTTATTTCTTTCACTTTCTTATGCGCAGGAAACTGCCGAAAATACCGAAAAGCCAACAGAAACTGACTTAATATCCGAAAAAGGAAAAGATTCTATAGTCCGTATCGGTGGAGGTGGTAGTGGGTTCTTCATAACAAAAGACAAGATCGCAACGAATTTTCACGTTGCTATGCGATTTAAGCGTGGGCCTGTTTTCGCCAAAAGTTGGGACAAGAAAACAAGTTGGTACATAAAAGGTGTCACTGCCTTTGATATCAAACGCGACATCGCCATCCTCACAGTTGCGCGTGAAGGCACACCGTTGCCTTTAGGTGACAGTGATACGCTCCAGATCGGTGAGTCTGTTTTTCTCGTAGGTTACCCTTATGGAAAATACAAGGGCGCGGCAGGAGTTGTAACTGATATCCGGCAGAACAATGAGGGGATCCAGACAACAATCGAAGCGTACCCAGGAAACAGCGGAAGTCCCTTACTAAACAGTAAAGGAGAAGTCATCGGAATCCACTATGGCCATGACCCTGGCAATAGTCCTGTAAACACAATCAAGACGTTGCTTACAGGTGCAACTACAACCGATTCTTTCACGCAGTGGCGGAAGCAAAAACCTATCCGAGCACATCTCTACACCGAACAAGGCAAAGCGAAATATAATGATGGCAACGCTAAAGAGGCGATAAAAGATTTCGATCAGGCAATCGAACTGAACCCTGATAATGCAGAAACCTACAAGTTTAGAGCAAATGCGAATGCAAGTCTTGGCAATCAAGATAGCGCAATAGACGACTATAATCAGGCGATCAAACTGAATCCCGACGATGCAGAAATCTACAAGGACAGGGCAAAAGCAAAATCCGACTTTGGCGATCACACGGGTGCGGTTGAGGATTATAATCAAGCGATAAAAATTAATCCTGATGATGCTGATGCCTACAAAAAACGCGGAGATGCTAAAGGCAAACTTGGAGATAACGCTGGGAAAATAGCTGACTATTCACAGGCCGTCCAACTCAAATCTGATGTTATCCAACTCAAACCTGACGATGCCAATATGTATAAAGAACTCGCTCGCATGAAAGAATCTGTTGGCGATCACGCGGGTGCAATTGAAAACTATAATCAGGCCATCCAACTCAAACCTAATGATGTTAATACATACAACGAGCGCGGGTGGGCGAAAAAACATATTGGTGATCGGACAGGTGCGATAGAGGATTTTACGCGGGCAATCAAACTCAAACCTAATGATGCTTATGGATACAACAATCGCGGTTGGGCAAAGCGCGATCTCAATGATCATGCGGGTGCGATAGAGGATTTTACGCGGGCCATCCAACTCAAACCTAATGATGCCTACGGATATAAAAATCGTGCTAATGCAAAGGAGGCACTTGACGACCATATCGGAGCAATAGAGGACTATACACAAGCGATAAAACTCAAACCTGACGACGCTAATACATACAACCAGCGCGGGTGGGCAAAACGTAAACTTGAGGATCATTCGGGTGCGATAGAGGATTGGACGCACGTAATCCAACTCAAACCTGACGATGCCTACGCTTATAGGAATCGGGCGAGTGCAAAGATATCTCTTGGTGACTATGCTGGCGCAATTGAAGACTATGATAAAGCGATTGAACTTAATCCGAAATATGCTATGGCCTACCACAATCGCGGATATGCAAAGGATAAACTTGGTGACTATGCGGGTGCAATTGAAGACTATAATCAGGCCATTAAATTAAAACCTGACAATTCTTTTTCTTACAACGATCGCGGGCATGCAAAGGATAAACTTGGTGATCATGCGGGTGCGATAGACGATTTTACACAAGCAATCAAACTCAAACCTGATGCTTATGCTTACATGAAACGCGGAGATACAAAGCAAAAACTTAGTGACTATACTGGTGCAATTGAAGACTATAATCAGGCTATAAAACTAAAACCCGATTTTACTTACTATATAATAAACAGTCGTGGGTTTGCAAAGATTAAACTTGGAAATCATGCGGGTGCGATAGAAGATTTTACGCGAGCCATCAAACTAAAACCCGACGATCCTTACGCTTATGGGAATCGTGGGCATACAAAATCTGACATGGGTGAATATACCAGGGCAATAGATGATTACAATCAAGCAATAAAAGTTAGTTCTGACGACCCTTTTCAAACTTCCTTAGCTTATAAAGGTCGTGGTGATGTCCAGCACAAATTCGGTAACTATGCTGCGGCAGTTGAAGATTATAATCAGGCTATCAAATTAAGACCTGAACAAGCTTATATTTACAATGCTCGTGGGCTAACAAAGGTTGCTCTTAAGGACTATGATGGTGCGATTGCAGACTACGATAAAGCAATTGAACTTAATCCGAAATTCGCTAAGGCATACCACAATCGCGGACTTGCGAAGGAAGCACTTGGACAACATGAAGCAGCGAAATCTGACTTTGAAAAAGCAAAAGAGATAGACCCGAATGTAGGAACAAAAAAAACACATGAAGGAAAATTAGATGATTCCAGATAATTTAAAATACAATGAAAGTCATGAATGGGTAAAACCAGAAAATGACATTGCCACTATTGGCATCACAGACTATGCTCAATCCGAAATTCAAGATATTGTCTACGTTGAATTGCCGGAAGTAGGCACCCCTTTAACACATAAAACAGAATTCGGGGTGATTGAATCTGTCAAAGCGGCATTTGACCTCTACGCACCTGTCAGCGGAGAAGTGATTGCGGTAAACGAATCTCTCCTTGATGCTCCCGAACAGGTCAATGAATCCCCTTATGATGACGGATGGTTTCTCAAAATCACGATGACCGATCCCAGCGAACTTGACAACCTTCTTGATGCTGAAGGTTATCAAGCACATATTGAGGCGGAGCATGCTTGATAAAGAAAACAAAACATCTCCCTTCGTAGACCGACACATCGGACCTCGTTCTGAAGACATTGAACAGATGCTGACAACACTCGGTTATGCTTCAATGGATGATTTCATTGAAGACGTTGTGCCAGCAGCCATTCGCCTATCATCATCGCTCAGTTTAGATATTGATGGGAAAACTACATGCTCACAAGGTCTTTCAGAGTCTGAGGTACTTGACGCCTTAAAACAACTCGCCTCTCAAAATCAAGTCTACCGTTCCTATATCGGAATGGGGTACTACAACTGCTTTGTACCACCTGTCATCCAAAGAAACATCCTTGAAAACCCCGGTTGGTATACCCAATACACCCCCTATCAAGCCGAAATTTCACAAGGTCGCTTAGAGGCACTGCTAAACTTCCAAACAATGGTTATAGACTTAACCGGACTTCCCGTTGCTAATGCATCTCTTCTTGATGAGGGGACAGCAGCTGCAGAAGCGATGACAATGTGTCTAACAAGTTCAACACAGAAGGAATGGTACAACTTTTTTGTTTCAGAAACCTGTCATCCGCAGACAATTGCTGTTTTACAAACCCGTGCCGAACCCCTCGGCATTAAATTGCACATCGGGGACCACAGGAAAATACATTTTAATGAACCTATCTTAGGTGCAATCGTGCAATATCCAGCGACAGATGGTGTGATATACGATTATCATCAATTCGCTGAACAGGTGTACGCCGCTGGTGGTTTATTTATTACTGCCACAGACCTTTTAGCACTCCTGCTATTAAAGCCTCCTGGTGAATTTGGTGCAGACATTGTCATTGGCAACTCGCAACGGTTCGGTGTTCCACTCGGATATGGTGGTCCTCATGCTGCTTTTCTATCTACGCGCGAAGAACTCAAACGCAGTATCCCCGGACGGATTGCTGGCGTATCCCACGATGCAAACGACGAACCTGCCATCCGATTAGCACTCCAGACGCGCGAACAACACATCCGCCGTGAAAAGGCTACAAGTAACATCTGCACAGCACAGGTACTCCTTGCCGTGATGGCAGGCATGTTCGCTGTCTATCACGGACCGAAAGGACTCAAACAGATTGCAGAACGTGTCCATTCGCGGACCTGCACACTACGTACCGAACTTGAAAGTCTTGGATACAACACAGGAGATGCGCCCTGTTTTGATACACTTTGTGTTGACGTTGGTGCAGAAGGAATTGCGGAATTGCAGGCTGCTGCGCAAGCCAAACAGATAAATCTCCGCACTATTGACTCAACACATATCGGCATCTCGCTTGACGAAACTACCACACATGCTGATGTTGACGACCTGGTCCAACTCTTTGCAGAAAATAGAATTGAGAGGGCACGTTACCCCCATGATAAGGGGGGCAGGGGGGTTGAGTCCAATTCACAAACTATCAAAATCCCCACAGAATTAGAGCGAAAATCCCCGTGCCTGACACATCCCGTTTTCAATAGTTATCATTCAGAAACGGAGATGCTCAGATATATCCACAGATTGCAGGCAAAAGACCTCTCTCTTGTTAACGCCATGATACCGCTCGGTTCTTGCACAATGAAACTCAATGCCACGGCAGAAATGGTGCCTGTCACATGGCAAGCATTTGGCGAGTTACATCCCTTCGTTCCAAGCGAACAAGCGCAAGGTTATCATGTCCTATTTGAACAGTTGGAAAAATGGTTGGCAGAGATAACGGGTTACAGCGCAATTTCACTGCAACCGAATGCCGGTTCGCAAGGTGAATATGCTGGACTGTTAGTTATCCGAAAATACCACCAAAGCCAAAACGACACACATCGCGATGTGTGTTTAATTCCGACATCTGCACACGGCACAAATCCTGCCAGCGCAGTTATGGCAGGTATGAAAGTTGTTGTTGTAGCATGCGACACAGAAGGCAACATCGACCTTGACGACCTACAGGAGAAAGCAGAGACACATCGAGAAACACTTGCCGCGGCAATGGTTACCTATCCCTCAACACACGGTGTTTTTGAAGAAAAGATTCGTGAGATATGCGGTATTGTTCATGAGTATGGTGGGCAGGTTTATATGGATGGTGCTAATCTTAATGCGCTTGTCGGACTCAGTCGTCCTGCTGATCTCGGAGCGGATGTTTGTCATCTCAATTTACATAAGACGTTTTGTATACCACACGGCGGTGGCGGCCCAGGAATGGGTCCAATAGGTGTCAAGGCACATCTCACCGATTTCTTACCCAATCACCCGATTGTCACAGTTGGCGGCGCGAACGGTATTGGACCTGTATCCGCGGCACCATGGGGCAGCCCTGGTATTCTGCCTATCTCTTGGGCTTATGTTGCTATGATGGGAACGGGAGGGCTAAAATCTGCAACAGAAGTCGCCATCCTTAATGCCAATTATATTGCCAAACAACTGGAATCCCATTATCCTGTCCTTTATACAGGCAAAAACGGGTTAGTCGCTCATGAATGTATCATTGATTTACGCGACTTTAAGAAAACTGCTGGTATAGAAGTGACGGATGTTGCCAAACGTTTAATGGACTATGGCTTTCACGCGCCAACGGTATCCTGGCCAGTTCTCGGAACGATGATGATTGAACCTACTGAAAGTGAGTCCAAGACGGAAATAGATCGGTTCTGTTCAGCGCTTATCTCTATCCGTGAAGAAATTGCTGAAATTGAAAACGGTGCCGCATCATCGGAGGACAACGTGCTAAAAAATGCACCACATACTGTCCAAGCAGTTACACAAACTGACTGGCACCACACCTACTCACGCGAAAAAGCAGCGTTTCCGAAACCATGGGTACGTCAATCTAAATTTTGGCCGCCAGTCGCGCGCATTAACGAAGTTCATGGAGACAGAAATCTTGTATGTTCCTGTCCATCATTGGATGACTATTAAAGGAGTATCTAACAATGAAAACAACAACCTCTCCCTCTTAATCCAGTGCGGTTAGGAAACCGCACCTACCCTCAAAACCTAAACTCACAGTTAACCTCATAAAATGAAAATAATTAAAACTAAATTACCCTGGAACAATACCTTCGCCATTTTTTAGTACTTCAGTTTTATGAGAATATAGTGTTGATCTACCGTTGATCTATCATATTGCAGAATTGCATGAATAAAAATAGCTTCAGGTTTATGCTGAAGTGTTTTTAACTATCATTAATATGCATTGTGATTGGAGTGTCCCCTTTTCAGTCCCGTAGGGACGATATGTTTATAGATCAGGATTGCCCCCATTTCTTTAGTCCCGTAGGGACGATATGTTTATCTTGTGTGTTTATTCTACACATATCGTCCCTACGGGACTAAAGAGGGTTCCAAGACGTTTATCTATAAACATATCGTCCCTACGGGACTAAAGAAATCCCAGAAAAGTTAACTTCTAAAATTGACGCTAATGGTTCTACAATACACAATCTAACAGAATGTGGCTACAACATGCACAATCTAACAGAATGTCTATTATTGGCGAAGGTATTGCCTGGAAAACAAGGGGTGTGTAAAGTTTTTGTCACTAAGTAAAGGATTATGCGGCTATTGTGTCTGGATACCAATATCTGTCCCAAGCGTTATTTTTTAACAAACATCTCCATTCAAGGATGGGATTGAGCCCTTGCTCTGTCCATCTCATAGAGGTTCGCCTGCATCTTTGGGCAACAACATGTTTGCAGGCACTTTCAATCACACCACTCCCGATCTGATACCCTTTTTCTCTAAACGCTTTATATTGCATCCGTTTCGCATGTTTTTCAAAATACCTCGCTTCTCTTTCTAACATATCCGATACTTCCGGATGCTCTGTGGCTAAAGCACGGATGCGTGCCACGACTGCTGGAATATGCCCATCAAAAAGTAGCGGTTCTACCGCTTTTATCCAAGACCCGATCCCTTCAATCTCTGGTTCACCAAAGGCAGCTTTTGCCACATCATAAAGATGTGATTTCGCATGCATAATATCCACAATCTCAACAGCATTCGGAAAGTATTCATCCGCTATGTTCCATATCCACGCAGCACCATCACCGATAAACACAACTTCTTGGTTCGCTATATCTTCTTGATAGATACCACTATTGACA
>PYJA01000138.1:20477-20929 GCA_003635185.1 Candidatus Poribacteria bacterium
CTACGGGACTAAAGAAAACCCAGAAAAGTTAACTTCTAAAATTGACGCTAATGGTTCTACAATACACAATCTAACAGAATGTGCTACAACATGCACAATCTAACAGAATGTCTATTATTGGCGAAGGTATTGTTTTTACAATTATATTATAATATGTGTGACGTTAAAGAATTCGTCGGGAATTTTAACGTTGAGGTGCTGTCAATGCACCGACAGTGTGACTTGCTTAAACACTGCCGATGCTTAGCACTGCCAGAAGTAACCTGACAGGCTGGTTTTTATTTTATCAAGACCTGATGGTAAGGTCAATGCATATCATAGAGGCCAGCCCTCTATAGAAATAGATTCAACAGGATAAATACCTACCTATTTCTGTAGTCTGTCATAAACAATTAACCTACTCAATTATGATAGAGGAGGCACAAAATGAGACGAGACTACAAAGTTCTTCT
>PYJA01000138.1:20949-43672 GCA_003635185.1 Candidatus Poribacteria bacterium
TTTCAATACCTTCACCATTTTTTAGTACTTCAGGTTTATGAGAATATAGTGTTGATCTACCATTGATCTATCATATTGCAGAATTGCATGAATAAAAATAGCTTCAGGTTTATGCTGAAGTGTTTTTAACTATCATTAATATGCATTGTGATTGGAGTGTCCCCTTTTCAATCCCGTAGGGACGATATGTTTATAGATCAGGATTGCCCCCATTTCTTTAGTCCCGTAGGGACGATATGTTTATCTTGTGTGTTTATTCTACACATATTGTCCCTACGGGACTAAAGAGGGTTCCAAGACGTTTATCTATAAACATATTGTCCCTACGGGACTAAAGAGGGTTCCAAGACGTTTATCTATTAAAATTGACGCTAATGGTTCTACAATACACAGTCTAACAGAATGTGCTACAACATGCACAATCTAACAGAATGTCTATTATTGGCGAAGGTATTGATTTTTTGTATCTGTTTTTATATTTCCCATGCAATATTTGTTGCATTAAAGACAGGACCTTCAGTGCAAACGCGTTGATATTCTATCCGATTTGTATCAATACGGATAGGACAAACACACCCAAGACATACACCCATGGCACACCCCATCCGATTTTCCATAGCGATCTGTGTTGGCACTTCAAATTCTGTTGTGATTTTTGCGACTGCGGCAAGCATAGCGTGTGGTCCGCAGGCATAAATTGTGGGGCGGTGTAAGTGGTTTTTATTGAGCATATCTGTGAGAATGTCGGTAACAAACCCCTGATGTCCTACACTTCCATCATCGGTAGCAACATGCACCTTAACGCCGATTGCTGTTAAATCATCTATACTTAATAATCGGTCTTGGTGTTGTGCGCCTACTAATCCGATTGTCTGTATATCGTGTGTTCGTAACGCGACCGCAAGCAACATCAAAGACGCTATGCCTGCACCCCCGCCAACTAAAATCGCTGGTTCAGGATTCTTCTCTATATTGAACGTATTTCCAAGGGGCCCCATTACATGTAACGGTGCCCCTTTCGGCATTTCTGATAATCGTTGTGTCCCTTCACCGATGATCTGATAGAGCATGGTTATTTCTCTTTCATCAACGGTATAGATTGTAAACGGTCGGCGGAGTAGAAGCCCCGCCCCGTTCGAAATTAGGACATGAATAAATTGCCCTGGCTTTGCATGCTGTGCAATCTTAGAACCCGCACAACGCAAAAGATAATGATCTTCCGCTACTTTCTCATTTGAGAGGATAGTGGTGTGAGTGTCAAATTTGTTGGTAGAACTCTTATTTTGCATAGATGCCACATTCGCTGCTACATCAGATATCGTAGCTTATCGTAACCCTGTTCCCGTTTTGCCCTGTCCTCAACCAAATTAACCAATGTGTCAAACCCGTAAAGTGTTTTGATGCGATGTGTAAGACGAGCACAATCACGGCGGAGATCGTCAGACTGCCAATATATTGGTAAACGCGGATCGTGTTTTGTTGGGACTTCTGCGCCAAGTTCATCTGCTACATTCGGCAATGTTTTCCATAACTGTAGGTGTTGATGATGTGCGGTCAAACCTGTAATAGCAAGTTCTTGATAACCGTGTTGTGCCAACTCAGAGAGTGCTGCTGCGTGATTGATAACATGCCAGAGCCCACCGAATCCTTGCCGCCGTTCTGCAGCGTGCTGAATTAATGTGTCTAACACAGTTGTTACCATCGTCTGTAAATCAGTGTAGGGTGGAAAAGTCCCATCCTCATGCAACACAATTTTGCGTCCATCAATGCGTCCTTTCTCTTTTCCATAATAGGCAACACCGGGTGTTACACCGTTGAATCCAGCAATTAGTTTTCGGATACCATCAGTAATGGCAGGGTTAGCAAACTCCGGATAACGCTTAAGTGCTCGGATCGCGATTGCAGCAAAAATAACATTATGTCCGGATTGCCGAGTCTGATTGATATTGTATACAAGAGCATCGGCAATTCTGTCAATCAAGTTCTCTTTCGACGGTGCCTTCGGCAATGGATCAAACATCTCATTTACTTGAATAGCTGCGTTTTTTCCCGGACTAAAAACCGACTCGCCGCAGATGATACGATCCAGCTCCGCCTTGATTCCTACGCAAACCTTTTCGTCAAGGTTCGGATGATTTTCTGTAATAAGACATCCAGCCACAATAGCAGCACCAAGGTGTCCTGCCATAGTGTTGACGTGGTGAGCACGCGCCAATGCGTAAAGCCCTTTGGTAAGATATTCGGAATCAACCATAGTTAAATTTTGTCTCTGATCGTAAAGTTTCGTTCTGATGTGTTAGCTTTTCAAGCGGTTCTAATTATCACGGGTTTCCTTTAATGTTCCTTAATTATACCACTGCTTGTAGGGGAAGGCAAGATAAACCTTGGATCATCTCAGGATTCTTACTTGACTTTTAGTATAATTTCGTGATACAATTTATTTAGTTGACTGAATTTAGGATCTATGAGAAAAATACTTTGATTCTGAATATCATGATACCCGATAAAAATGAAGACAGAAGGGATGAATTACCATTACGGTGAAGCAAAAATACAAGCGGGCGATCCCAAACCTATCCGAGTGAACCCTGAAATGATTAAAGGCGACTCAGTTGAGGAAATTGAAATGTATTTGTTTGATGCTAAACTCATCCGGGGACGATTAGAAAAAACGTATTTCTGGCGTAAATTAGATGGTACGCAGTTCCTTCCTAAAGTCTTTGATATGTGGGTAGATATTGACAATGAGCGCAAACATTTGAAATTTAATGTACATCACTCATAGCACACTGAGGATAGACTCATTTTACAGGACCATGTATCATATCAGAAAATGAAACAACTTATTTTATAACGCTAATTCAGTTTGTAGAATGGGTTAAACAATTAGGTCCCGGAGAATATCTATTTCGCGGAGTACCAAATGAGATCGGACCAGTGAAGTTATCGAATCGCTAATAGGAATAGGAACGGAAGTTGAAGATTGATGAGATAATATGGCAATCACAATTTGTCGAAAAATTAGCAACCAAACATGATATTAAGACAACGGAAGTTGAAGAAGTTTTAGCCAATTTCCCCTATTTTCGTTTTGCTTCCAAAGGCAAAAGGCGTGGTGAAGATGTTTACTCAGCTATGGGGCAAACAAATGAAGGACGTTATCTTATCATTTTTTTTCATTTTAAAACCGCATCACCGAGCATTGGTTATCAGCGCAAGAGATATGGATAAAAAGGAGCGAAGATATTATGGTAGAAAAGGATAAAAAACGCGACCCAATGCCCTCTCCTAACGCAACACCAAAGGAAATAGGCGAATTTTGGGATACACACAGTCTCGCCGATTATTGGGATGAAACCCACGAAGTGGAATTCAACGTTAATCTCAAATCAAGGCAGTTTATGACTCCAAACACACCTGATCAAAAGCAGGATGTAGATATGTCTAAGATAAAAAAGATGACAAAGATCGGAATTGTCGGTGCATCCGGTTATAGTGGTAGTGAATTATTAAGATTTTTGGTCAACCATCCCGGTGGCCTAAGCGTAGAACTCGCCACATCTGAAACCTACGCTGGGCAACGCGTTGATCACGTCTTACCACATCTGCGCGATTTCATAGACCTTACGTTTGAACCGTTAGATATTGACACACTTAAAGAACGGGTAGATGTTGTCGTGTTAGCTGTGCCGCACAAAGTCGCCATGACGTACGCACCGCAAATTATCGCACAAGGTTTGCGTGTTGTAGATTTCAGCGCAGATTACCGTCTCTATGATGCGGATACTTACAGCGATTGGTACTACGTTGAACATACCAGTCCCAAACTTATCCAAAATGCTGTCTACGGTTTACCAGAACGTTACCGGGAAAAGATTCGCGATGCTCAAATCGTAGCAAATCCGGGATGTTATCCGACCAGTGCTATCCTTGCCACGATGCCACTGCTTAACAATAGACTTATTGAATTAGATTCAATAATTGTTGATTCCAAATCAGGCATTTCTGGCGCGGGACCAAAACCGAAAGACACTACACACTATCCGAATCGCGAGGCAAATCTTGTGGCATATAATATCGGGAAACACCGCCATACACCAGAGATTGAACAGGAATTAAGCGCGATTGCTGGACAAAATGTTACTGTAACCTTTACACCACATTTAGTTCCGATGACGCGAGGCATTCTCAGTACCACCTATGCCCGGCTTAAGCAACCGCTTGATACCGAAACACTGCTTGAGACATATACTACTTTTTACCAAAATGAACCGTTTATCCGAGTTCTTGACAAAGACGTTTACCCACAAACTAAGTCTGTTCTCGGAAGCAACTTTTGTGATGTTGGGATAGAAGTTGACCAACGAACGCAACGCGTCGTTGCTATGGCAGCCCTTGATAACCTTGGGAAAGGCGCAGCTGGCGCTGCTTTGCAAAACCTTAATCTTATGTTCGGTTACGACGAAACAGATGGACTTAAATCACCAGGCTTAATGCCATAGACATACACCTTGTGCCATTTTAACCATAAACTCATAATGCAGCTTATGATTGTTGCAGGTGAACCTTCTGGTGACCTGCACGCCTCACATGTCGTCCAAGCACTCAAAGCAAAATGCCCAGAAATATCGTTTTGCGGTATGGGAGGCGACATGATGGAAGATGCCGGAGTATCTCTTGACATCCATATCCGCGATTCCGCTGTCATGGGGTTTGCCGAAGCATTTGCTGTTCTCCCAAAATTTCTGAAAAAACAAGCATTATTGAAAAAGCGGCTCCGTCAACAACCGCCGGACGCTCTCCTCTTAGTTGATTTTGCTGAGTTTAACATGCCTTTGGCAAAATATGCCTACGCGCAAGGAGTTCCGGTAGTTTATTATATTCCTCCAAAAGCGTGGGCTTGGCGCGGTGGCAGAGCAAAAAAACTGGCGAAACGCACAAACGCTATTGCCTCAATTTTCCCCTTTGAAACAGAATTTTATCAAAATGCAGGCGCACCAGCCGAATTTGTCGGACATCCGCTTGTTGACTTTGCAAAGACCGATCTCACACCGACACAAGCACGCGAAAAACTCGGTTTGCAAAGCAACACACACGTTATTGGACTGATGCCCGGCAGCAGACGTTCCGAAGTTCAACGTATTTTACCGATTATACTAAAAGCAGCAGCTAATGTAACAGAGGTTTTTCCTGATGTGGAGTGGATCCTGCCTCTCGCTCCAAGTATATCAGAAGAACTGATAGCCGAATGTAAGGATGGAATCAACGGCATGCCGACTATAAAACTATTGCATGATCAGACCTACGCAGCAATGCGCGCAGCTACATTAATGCTTGTCACTTCTGGAACCGCTACGCTTGAAGCTGCATGTATCGGTTCACCGATGATTATTCTCTATCGAACCTCGCGGCTCAATTGGCGGATTATTAACGCATTAACCCCGTTAGAACATAGTGGATTGCCGAATCTCATTGCCAAAAAACGCATTGTACCTGAACTTCTTCAAGATTGTCTAACATCAGACACACTCACAAAACTTACCTTATACCTACTCCGAAATCCTGAAAAATGTGATGCACAGCGCGATGCCCTCAATGCAGTCTATCAAAAGTTAGGGGAGTCCGGTGCAGCAGAAAGAACGGCACAGCTAGTTTTAGAACAGGTTGCATCAGCCCGTAATTCCGCCCAATGAAACGATTTCTTTATACCTTCATCACGACTAAGCAGCACGGTATTCTTCCAACACTTTTTCGCATTCTACTCATGCCGCTGTGTTGGCTCTATAGAGCTGTTATTTGGATACGCAATTACTGCTGGATAGTTGGGATTTTTAAACAGAAACAATTGCCTTGTTCCGTTATTAGCGTTGGGAATATTGTTGTTGGGGGAACAGGTAAAACGCCTGCAGTTACTGCAATTGCTAAACTACTTCAAAATAAAGGTTTTCAGGTAGCAGTCCTCCTGCGTGGCTATAAACGCCGAAGCGATGAGGAAATAACGGTTGTCTCGAATGGTGAAAACCGATTCTGCACAAGAGAGGAAAGCGGCGATGAAGCGGATATGCTCACACGCCAACTCACGAATACCCCAATTGTAGTTGGAAAGCAACGTTATCTGACAGGAAAAGCGGCACTTGACCGCTTTAAAAGTGATATTGTAATCCTTGACGATGGGTTTCAGCACCGACAACTTGCACGCGATGTTGACATTCTCACAATTGATGCAACACAACCTTACGGTACTGGCGCGCTACTCCCTATAGGCACGTTGAGAGAACCTATATCTGCCCTAAAACGTGCGGACATCATTTTACTGACTCACACAGATGCAGTTGGTACAAACATCGCAAATTTGAAAGTGGAATTGAACCGATTAGCACCGAATACGCCCATCTTGGAGAGTGAACATCAACCCACATCACTATATTGGTTAAATCAAGCAGACAAACGGACTAAAATGCCGATAGAAAACCTAACAGGAAAAAGACTCCTCGCCGTGTGTGGCATTGGCAATCCCAATGCTTTTGTTGCAACACTTGAAAAATATCATCCAGAGGCAGTAGAATTGTTTGCCTTTCCTGACCATCATGTCTATACCGAATCCGATTTACAGAAAATCCAATATCAGATGCAACAATGTGGTGCTGAGTGGATTGTCACAACACAGAAAGATGAACAAAAGTTAGCATCCCTTGTCACTGAATTACCGATAGTTGTCCTGGCGATTGAATTAGTCATCACTGAGGGCGAGGCAGTTCTGATGGATGCGTTGCAAATCCAGTAGCGATATAGTAGACTTTAGAATTAATTGGACATTATGTTCGGTTCGGTTGGGAAACCGAACCTACCGGGTTTTGTAGCACAAACTTTTAGTTTGTGTCCGCATCTGCACAAACTAAATGAAGATTAAAAAATAAATTGGGTAGTTTAGCGAGGTTAGGAAACCTCGCCAGCGGAAATGTACACCTGCTGCTGGCGAGGTTTCCTAACCTCGCCAAATTACCGAATTAATAACTTAAACTTCATAAAGTTTGTGCTACAGAAGTATCCCATTAATTATAGGTTTTACTATATATTTCTATGGTATCGGAACACCTTCTCTCGCTGTCATTTCGGCATAAAGTTCCTGCAAATGTTCTGTCATCGGTCCTGGACTGCCTGTGCCGATCTTTCTGCCATCTACCTCCAACACAGGACTTAACTCGCCAACGGTGCCTGTGGTGAACATCTCATCAGCCGTGTAAACCTCTGTCAGAGAGACGTTCCGCTCCACCAATGGAATCTCTGCTGTGCGGGCAAGGTGGATCACATTACCACGCGTTATTCCAGGCAGGCAACTATCCGCATGCGGAGTAAGGACTTGCCCCTTTTTCACGATAAAAATGTTTGTTGCATTCGTCTCCGATACAAAGCCAAAGATATCAAGCATAATTGCATCGTCTACGCCAGCAACATTCGCTTCTATCTTGGCAAGGATGTTGTTAATCAAGTTGTTATGATGTATCTTAGAATCAATACACTGTGCGGGGTTCCGTCGAATTGCAGAGGTGACCAACCGAACTCCTGTGCTTGCATAAATCGGTGCTTTCCATTCCGCTAAGACTATTAAACATGTGCCGTATTGATTTACTTGTGGATTCATGCTGGAAGTAACTTTTTTGCCACGACTAAGTGTCAGACGGATATGGACTTCATCTCGCATGTCGTTGGCCTGGAGCGTTTCAAAAATGGCGGTTTTAATTTCATCGTGAGAAGGGATACCTTCAAACGCCATTGCGTGTGCAGAGTCGATCAGTCGGTCCAAGTGCGCATCAAGGGCGAAGATTTTACCTTTATAGATTCGTAAACCCTCCCATACCCCATCACCACCTTGAACAAGACTATCAAACACAGAGATTTTTGCATCTTCGCGGGGCAGTAATTCGCCACCGACGTGGATTAAGATATTTTCGTTTCGAGCATCAGGTAATTGTGGTTGCATTTATTCTCCTTTTTTCCGACAAGATTACGTTTGTAAATAAAAGTTCTCAATATTTATGTAATAACCTAAGCTACCACATAGTAGCACAAACTGTTAGTTTGTGCCGATGAGACGCAAGCTAACAGTTTGCGGGACAGCAGTATCCAAGTAATTATAAGTTTTACTATAACTTGATTGATAGTTTAGCAAAAGTTTCTGCCCCACGCAACTATAAAGCGAAACGACTAAAAATATCCTTAAAATATGGGACAAATAATCTTGATTTTCAACCCTGAAATGTTGACAAGAATGATCATAAGTGATAATATCCACATCAACTTTGGAACAGTTGAATCGTATTGCAGACTTAGAGGTATTTAGAGAAAATGGGGACAAACACTTCTCATTCAATAGACGTTAATATAGGACAGGTGTTTACACCTCAAAAATGGGCAGAATGGCTCATTCATAAGTGGGACATCTTTGATGCGTGGCTTGATGGTGCACATATCTGTGACCCAACAGCTGGACAAGGAGCATTCATCTTAGCAATGCTCCATATCGCACGAAATAGAGAGGTTTCTTTGACATCCGAATTACTATCACGTCTCACAGTTATTGAGATCGTTCCTTCATATTTGGATCAATTTAAAAGAGAAGTAAAACAGGAATTTGGTGTTGACTTTCCGAATACGCAATCCTTTTGTCAAGATATTATCATGGAAACACATCACGGTAAATATGACATCCTCATTGGGAACCCTCCGTGGACAAACTTCGGAGACTTACCTACGGATTACAAAACAGAAATTAAGCCCTATTTTATTGAGGAAGGGCTTGTTGCAGATACTCAGCGGACACTATTGGGTTCTTCACGAGTTGATATAGCTGCATTGGTATTAAAGGTAGTTCTCGGTAAATTACTTAAAAAGAACGGTTTAGGATATTTCTACATTCCGACATCTCTTTTTTTTGGTGATGGTGCACATATTGGGTTTAGAAATTACATTGCTAATTGCTCGCAAAGTCTCTTTGAAAACGATCGGAATTTTGCTATTGATGTTGTGTATGAATTTACCTCCACAAAAGTGTTTGAAGGTATTAGCACCGCATACTGTTGTGCAAGGTTTCGAGGTGATACACAACAGGAATTTCCAGTCACATATTTCAAAGAATTAGAAGGAGAATGGGTGGAACATAAGTCTTTACCGCTAAGAAATCCGAGCGACCCATGGGTGATCGTGCAGAGTCTTGATGAGTTCAGTGCTTGCGAATCACTTGAAATAAAATTAACGCCTGAACAGAAGCCAAGACAAGGTGTGAATACTTGCGGAGCAAATAGTGTCTTTATTTTTAACCACAAACCTTCAAATTTTCCTGCGAAATTTCTGTTCCCTCTTGCTACAAAGGAAATCTGGCGACAACGCACCTTATCGCCACATAAGTGGATTCTTTTGCCGTATCATCGTGAAACGGGAAAGCCGCTTACATGGGATCAAATCCAAAAGTATGATGCCTTGTGCAGCTATCTTCTGGAATACCGAGATGTGCTACAAGAGCGAAAAGGGTCAATGTTGCGATCCTCTATGAACAAAGGCAATTGGTGGGCATTGCTTGGTGTTGGACCTTATTCGTTTGCACCTTTTAAGGTTATATGGGAAGCTTACGGAAAAAATCAGTTTAACCCGATTGTTCTCAGTAGTGTAGATGGTCAGATGTGGCAGGGTAATCAGGCGATGCATGCGTTTATTCCATGCTGGTCAAAAGAAGACGCACATAGAATAAGAAATGATCTTGAAAATCCAGAAATACTAAAATTATTGCAACAACTTAATGGTGCAGGAAAATGTAATTGGGCACAACCTGGAAAGATGAAGAAAATTCTATCATTTGAAGAGATAGTTAATAGGACATTTGCTAATTGAGAGGTTATCATTTTGTCTTTCTGTATAATATAACCTAAGTTGCCACATAGTCGCAATTGTGGATATTGACGCACACGCAGGCACTCAAACTGTTCAAGACATTCTTGTGAACACAGTTGCATCGGGTTCCACGCTAACACGCGGCACAAAAACACTCTTTTATGGTCCCGATGGAGAATACACAGAAAGGCTGCAAGTCTTCTATCGCATATCCCACTCGGACGACCAGGGAAGTTGAGGAAATCGCTGCAACCGTGCTGTTTTTGGTCGCCTCAGAGGCAAGCTATGTCAATGGGGTTATCCTCACCGTAGATGACTGATAAACATTGATTTCAGAAGAACTTTGAGAAATATCAGTTTTATGTATTTCACACTCATGAACAAGCAATTGGAACTCATGCGAAATTCTATTTTTATTTGTCATTCAGGTTCTGTTACTGTATTATATGATATGGATATATTCAGACTAACATATCCATATAACGTGTGTAAATTTAGGTGATTTTGGAATAAAGGAGAATTGAATGCTCAGAAACCTATTCAAAGGTGGTGATAAAAAAGGCGTTGAACCAGAAGTGGAAGCAGAAAAAGAGAATTGGTTCGATCGTCTCAAATTCAGTTTAACAAAGACGCGAAACCGATTTATCTCCCAATTGTCAGGACTACTTCGGGTAGGTAGAAAAATTGACGAAGAACTGATGGAGGAGATTGAAGAGATTCTAATCCAAGCTGACGTTGGTGTTGAGACAACTCTGACGCTCATGGACAACGTTAGGGAAACTGTGAAGGAAAGAGGATTAGGGGATTCTTCTGAATTGGAAACAGTGATAAAAGAGGAAATTCTGAATCTACTCGGTGAAGATGTTCCTTTAAAATTTGAGGGTGAACCGCCTTATGCGATCTTAGTTCTCGGTGTGAACGGTGCAGGAAAAACGACAACTATCGGCAAACTCGCAAGCCGTTTCAATACCGATGGTAATCGTGTTCTTGTTGCCGCAGGGGATACATTTCGCGCCGCTGCGGAAGATCAATTGGCAATTTGGTGTGAACGCGCGGGGGCAGAACTGATTCGTGGTGGGGAAAAGGCGGAACCCGCTTCTGTCGTTTTTGATGCAGTACACGCTGCAAAAAACCGAGAAGTAGATGTGCTAATCGTTGACACGGCAGGCAGACTCCATACGAAAAAACCTTTGATGGATGAATTATCCAAAATTAGGCGTGTAATGGGGCAAGCGCATACAGGCGCGCCTCACGAGGTGCTACTTGTTATTGACGGCACAGTGGGACAAAACGCATTGATGCAAGCGAAAATTTTCAACGAGGCAGTGCCGATTACAGGTGTAGCAATCACAAAACTGGATGGCACAGCTAAAGGTGGGATAGTATTAGCGGTCCAAGCCGAACTCGGAGCTCCCGTTAAACTTATCGGTATTGGTGAAAAACTTGACGATTTACGGGATTTTGCGGGGGCAGATTTCGTGGAAGCACTCTTCGCAGCCGAGGATACCACAGAAACGTAGCCCACAGCATAAGCCTAACAACTTTTTGTTGCATTGCCTGGCTGTGGGACACGCTACTTAGACATTGGTATAATACAAACTTAACACTAAGGGCTTAAATCTTCTAAACTTTTACCTACTAAACATCTTCTTCCTTAAGGTAAGGCTGAAGGTGTTTGCGAAGATTACGATGTGCATGAAACAGGTGCGCTTTGACCGTTCCATCTGATCTACCAACCACAGCCGCAATATCTTTAAGTGACAATCCATCCCAGTGACGCAGGATAAAGATTTGACGTTGCTTTGGTGGTAGTTGACGGATCGCTTTCCGAATCTGGCCTCTGAGTTCTTTGTTCTCGGCGGCTTTGGCAGGGGAATCTGACCGCAAGTCCGGGAAATTTGCCATCGGCAACTCGTCAGATTCGTCAGATTCATATACCATCACTTCCGAACGAGCTTTTTTTCTTAAGAAATCGATACAGAGGTTGAATGTAATGCGGTAAAGCCAACTATAAAATTGGCACTGCCCCTTGAAATCCCCTAACCCTTGATACGCGCGAATGAACGCATCTTGCGTAATATCAAGGGCATCTTCGTGGTTTGGAACAAACCGCTGCACTAACCGAAAAGTACGTTTTTGGTAGCGGGTAAAAAGTGTATCAAACACAGCCGTATCGCCTTTCTGAAATTGTTCAATCAGTTGGGCATCATCAATACAGGGTAGCGGAATATTTTCGTGGCGTTGGGACTGCATGTTCTCCTCTCAAGTGTCAGTGACCGCAACTGAAACGCAGGCGGCCATTGATAGAATAAAATCACCGATTTTTTTGTTTGTGGATACTGCGAAACCATCGTTTATATCTGTGGCTATCTTGAAGCATTTGTTGGAGGATGACTAATTCCTCATCTTCTTCAGCGCAAGGGGCATCATCAAGTAACGCTAACAACTCCTCGTATACGGCTTTGTCTTCATCAACGAGGGCTGAAAGCAGCTTATCAAAATTTTCCCCATGACCGAGTAGGTTGAACAATTGGTTTGTATGTTTGATCTCTTCAGAGGCTGCTTGGTTTAGGTACGCTGCGAGTTCATGTTCATTTTGCTTTTCCGCGATTTGAGCGAGAATCAACCGGATCCCGACGAGTTTGAGTTTTGCTTGTGCAAGTTCGTCAAGCTCGGTTTCAAACTTTTCCCGCAAATGATCAGCATCACGTGGATGCAGCTGTGCATAACTTGGCCACACCGGCTTCGCCATCACCTGTTTCAACTTTTTTAAACTCCCAATCAAGTTTTCCCGTTCTTCAGGAGAAAGTTGACCAAAGGTGTTTTTCCAAAAGTCTGCAGCGTGTTGCACCCGTTCTCGGAAAAGCTGTTCTGATTGCGGTGTAAGTTGAATACGTGCACGCCTCCGATCCTCATCACATTTACGACGGACAACCCAACCGTGCTTTTCAAGTCGACTGACTAAGCCAGAAACTGTATTGTGAGCAAGACCTAAATGCTCTCCCAACTCACTTACGGACATACCCGATTCACGACCATACCAATGCAGGTGCTGTAAGGCGTTAAACTGTACAATTGTGAGGCGGTTGGGGACTACTTCCTGAATAAACCTGGATTTGACAGCTGCTTGTGCATGATGCATCACACGCATCACAACATCAATTTCTTGATTGAACTCCGGTTTTTCTGTTGACATCTCTAAATACGTCCTATGTTAGAGGTATATTCCGTCGTATACGACATAAATTATACTATAGATGTTTGGCAATGTCAAATTAAAATGTAAAAAAGACGGTATTTTATGCAGGACAGACGCATTTCCCCTTGAATGAAGATAAAAATAAATCGGTCCTTTGGCAAGGTTAGGAAACCTCATCAATGGGCACCTCTTTGCTGGCAAGGCGGGGAATGCCTAAATGGCATTGGTCCCGTTGATTTCTTCCTAACCTTGCCAAAACAACGTGTGGACAGCTGGACACCTCTATCTGTAGCATAAACTGCCAGTTTGTGCAGCAAATCCGCAATCTGGCAGAATGCGGCACAAAAGACAAAAGAAAAGGCAGGCACCCAAAAAAGCGCCGGCCTGTGAAATAGAACAAGACAGATATCCTCCCCTCGCTATTTCTATTCTAAAGGGGAGTAAATGAAACGCTACTCCTTAATCGCACCCCACGTTACTTTTTTTACCTTGTGGGGATACAGGCAACACATCATCACTGATCCAATCTATCGTCTGATCCCACCCCGGATCGTCTGTGAGCTGCGTGATTTCCCATGTGCGGATATTATATTTATAGACATAACTGGGAGGCCACACAAAACCGGGCATGATCGGTTCGTCTATGGGCATGTCAGCCCGCGCCGCGAAAACGATAGATTCGCCATCATCCATCCAGTCTAAGCTATACACTTCCCAGTCTTTTGGGATCCGTAGTTTTCGGATGTTCCTACCGTCGCGATCACAGATGATATATCGATGTGCATGGTAGATGAGCGCCCTGCCCGGCAGCCCCGGCCACGGTTTATATATATACTCATAATGCCGAAATACAATCTGTTGACCATCGGGCGACCAGCGCGGTTTTGATCGGTGTGTGAAGAATTCGCCCTTAGGAGGTGCTGGGATCAGGGGACGTGGGTTCTGTCCATCTGCACCCATAATCCAAATCGTGTTCCCACCGCCACCGACTGTCGACGGCTTATCAAACACAATCTGCTTCCCATTGGGCGACCACCTGCAATTGACAGCATCTTCCTCCGCGATGATCTTCATCGCGCGCGTCGCAAGATCCATCACGGTGATGGTGTTTTTCACTTTGCCGTTCTTGACAAAGTCTCTACTAAAAACGATAGATTTTCCATCCGGTGAAAATGAACCGCCAAGGATAGTCGTATTTGCATCAGTTCGTGGGTGGAGTTGCTGAATATGTGTGCCGTCCGCATTCATCAAGTTGAGCGGAAGACGATCTTGCCCAAATAGTATCTGTTGACCGTCGGGGGACCAACATTTGGGGTACGGTTTCAACTCTTTGCTTTCTGTAAGAAGTGTCAGATTGCTGCCGTCATCGTCCATCACGTAGATACCCCGCACCCCACCACTGGGTTTGCCTACCTCCCCATCGCGTTCTGAGCTAAAAACGATTTTGGCATGTGCTGCTGTCCCGATCAGCAAGAACAGCAAGCAGAAAAAAACAATTTTGCATCCGTTCATAACGTTGCTCCTTTTAGTGAAAGTGGCAGGGGCAACGTTGCCCCTGCCGGTTCCATGGATTGACGACTATGGATTATCTGCTTCCGTAAACTTCACCGCAGTCGTTCCCGTCTGTTGTCTTGTATCTGCCTCCCAGTCGTCTACACGCGCCCTTCCCCTAATGCCGCCGGACACTTGGAGATGCGTATGCGCGTTAAAATAACGCGCTTCCCCTATTTCCATTGGTCTCCCGTGTGAAAAATCTAGTTTCATAGAATCGGAGTATTCCCAATACGTTTCACCGGGTTCAAAGCGGGTATCGGCATCTTTTGTATCCCGTTTTTCAGTCATAAAGTTGCCGTTTTCACCGTCCCACTCTTGCTGTCGGAACCATCCGAGTGCAATGAGCGTGTGTTCGCTGTCGTTGCGGACATAGACCCAGCCACTCATGCCGAAATTGTAGCTGCTATCAAAGTATTGACTGCCAATTCCTGCAGTGCCATCGACACCGGTATGACTGCCAACCCCAGATGTGCGGATCGGTTTATACACCCGGAACGTGTCCGAAGCATCCTCATCAGAGGATTCCACAAATGACACAGTGGCACTTAGCTCATATTTCTCACCTTTAATGTGACCTGGGATCTCGGAGAATTGCTCATAAACCCATTTCGGACCATTATTATACATCGTCGTCGTTTTATAGGTACCGTTTAGATACCAGTCGATGAAGAGTATGCCTTCATCTGCGCCCACAGTGACGTTGACGTTGGCACCATCGCCATAATCATCCCAAGGCGATGCATAAAAATATGTGATAGATGCCGCATGACTGCTATGGATACCTATTGTAAACAAGAAACAGATCGCAAAAGCGATACTGGTTAACTTCAAAGTTTTCATTATTTTTCTCCTTCGTATAAGTTGGGACGCTCTTCCAAGTGTCCCGTTGAATATATCACACTGAACGTCTGATGTGTCCAGCGGTCATTATTGATTTTGACAGTCCCGAAAGGAGAATGTTGGCAGGAAAATGAAAAGTTACTGTCAACTGTTTCCTTCGGGCCCGCTGGTTTCCATCTTTCAATAGTCACAGACCCTGTGCCTGTGTTAAAATGAAAACCAGCCCTGTCATACCTTAGTCTATGACACGGCTACGCACGGATGGTGCTTTCGTGATTATCAGCACTATCAGCGCGCCCCCCATGGGGGTTGCGTGCCCCGGTGCCACACACACACTCGTGCATGCAAAACACCTTACTTTCATCAGACATGACGATATAAAATTTGTCAATCATGTTACAACATGATTTCTCACATTTTCATGCATGATAGCATGTTGTTAGGATTTAACGTGCAATTTCTATGCCAACGCCTAAACCGATATTTTACTGATTTGCTGCACAAAAACGTGCAGCTACCGGTTGCAGCTGCACAAGAACGTGCAGCTTGCTGGTCCGTGTTGTCTGTATCGGCAATACAGCGGGGTTATGCCAACGCCTAAACTGATATTTTACTGATTTGCTGCACGTTTTTGTGCAGCTACCGTGCAATGAGTGGGTGAGTTTCTGCATCGCGGAGGGGCGCGGAAAACGCGGAAAGGTGAACTTTTATCCCAGCTAATTCTCATATATATTCCAATGCTTTGAAAATATTGCTGATCCAGAAAGCAACAACTTCCGCGCCCTCTGGGGAATGTCTAAAGCAGCATGCGCGTGGTAGAATACGCGTATGGTATTCTACATGATGCTCCATGATTGGTCCCGTTGATTTGGTGTTTTCCGAGATTCTGACAAAAAAGGGTAACAAAAACTTTACACACCCTGTCAAAAAGAAGGTGTTTTATAAAAAATTAATTACTTCCTACCAAACGTTGCGCCTTCATTTTCCGTTTTCGCTTAGATTTAGACTTCGTCTGTTTCGGAGGCGGACTGCTTTGAACGCTTTTAAGTTGTTGCTGATTCTGTTTAGTATCAACAACCTGTTTCTGTTGTTCTGCTTCATATTCGGCGTAAGTGCCTTCAAAAAAGCGCGTTGTTGCTCCCTCTTTTGTAACATCAAAAATTAACAACTTGGTTGCCAGACGGTTTAAAAGGAAGCGGTCGTGAGAGATTATAAAAAGCGTAGCGGGATAATCGGCAAGTGCGTTTTCAAGTGCCTCGCGTGCTGGAATGTCCAAATGATTTGTCGGCTCATCAAGTAGAAAGACATTCGCCTTTTCCAATAGCAGCTTTGCCAATTGAACGCGACTCTGTTCACCACCACTCAAGTTTCCAATCCGTTTAAACACGTCATCACCGGAAAATAGGAACTTCGCTAAAAAACTTCGTACTTCAAAAGGTGTCTGATCCGGACAAAGTGCCCAAATTTCATCCAGAATTTCATTATCTGGATTAAGCCCCTCCAATTCTTGTGTATAATACCCAAGCCTGAGACCGGGCCCGACCCAAAGGTTACCTTGTGTAGGTTGCTCCTGCCCCAAAATCATTCTGAAGAGTGTCGTTTTTCCAGACCCGTTCGGTCCGATAATTCCGACAACATCACCACGGTACACCTCAAAATTGAGACCTGTAAATAACACCTTATCGCCAAACTGTTTACCAACATTTTGACATCGTAAAATGTCGTCTCCACCCCGTGTGCTTTGTGTGAAGTTGAGTTTCAACGTTCGTGTATCCGTTTTCGGTTTTTCAATTCTCTCTAACCGATCCAGTTTTTTCTGCCTTCCTTGTGCTTCACGAGTTCGCTGCCCAGCTATATTACGTTCAATGAATTCCTTTTCTTGCGCAATAAATGCTTGTTGTATTTTGAATGCGCGTCTATCAACAAGCTGTCCAATATTTTTCAATTCCAAGTACTTAGAATAGTTGCCGCGATAGATATTTATTTTATTTTCAGCGAGTTCCCACACCTTACGAACGATCTTATCTAAAAAATATCTATCGTGAGAAACAACAAGAACGCCACCGTTGTATTCGGTATTGAGATAATTTTCCAGCCATTCGATGCCATTGATGTCAAGATGATTCGTGGGTTCGTCCAAGAGTAATAGGTCGGGTTCTTCAAGTAGCAGTTTTGCTAACGTAGCCCTACTCTTTTGACCGCCACTCAAGACATGGACTGGCAGGTTGAAATCCTGATCACTAAAACCTAATCCACTGAGTACACGATTTATCTGATGCTCGTAATCGTATCCACCCAGCCGTTCATGTTTCTCGTGAATGCGCGCGTATTCCTGTAAAAGATGTGGTGCTTCCTGTTTTTCCATCTCCTCTGCCAACATGAGCATTTTATCTTCAAGGGCAAGCCGTTCTTCAAAGACCGTGAGCATTTCCTGACGTAGCGTGCAATTACGTTCTAAATCAGGTTCTTGGCTTAGGTATCCAATACGGCACCCCTTTGCCAAAACGACATCTCCTTTGAAATCGGTGAGCATGCCGCTTATAATTTTTAGTAAAGTTGTTTTTCCACATCCGTTACGACCAATTAACCCTATCCGGTCTCCAGGTGCAATTGCGACAGAAATATCATCCAGAATTATATCTGGGTCATAACGTTTTGTGACATTGGTTATTGTTACTAAAGACATATTTATCGTAGTGCTTTGTCATGCCAAAGTTGAAGGGTATAGAAGTCGCGAGCACAGCTTGCTCCTACAAGAAGAACCGTGGTCAGTATAAAAGTCGCGAGCACAACTCGCTCCTACAAAAAGAACCGTGGTCAGCAGAATATCCTAACGCGTTCTAAATACTTTTTACCTATCATTTTGATATGGACATAACAGTAGGTGCATAGTTTGTTCGCTATGCTATTAAAAATTCACCAAATTTTTATAGATGGACTGATTGCCAATTTGCGCTGCGGGTAATCAGCTCCTGATACGTTTCGGCACTTCGCGGATCGGGATGGCGGACATTGAATTGTCTAAATCGCCAGAACGCTATAGCCACTGCGGCATAGTGAACAAAACAATCCAAACTCTCCCATTCTTTATCTGTCAAAGGGCGTGATGCATTGTAAGCATCCAAGAAACCGTGGACAGATGCCACATCCAATTCATGTTGTGCAGTATAACAACAACCAATTATCGTCATTCCGATATCAATTAACAGTGTATCATGACACCCTTCCTCAAAGTCAAGAATTGCTACCATTTGGTCACCATCAAAAAGGGTGTTGTCTAAAAACAGATCCCCGTGTAAAAGCCCCGTTGGAAGTGGTTTACCTAATTCAGATTTTATCCATTCAAGTTCCGATTTCAGCCAAATAAAAAACGGATGTGTGGCAAATTGTGTGTTTTTGACCTCTTTTAGAAAAGGTGTTATCTGTGTAATCCCCATCGGAAAACGCGGAAGTTCTACAAGTGGAGGAATGTGATGTAACTTGGCTAACGCCTCACCGATCTGTGTTAATACGCGTTGCGAAGGTTTCGGTGTTCCTCCATCCAAAAACGGGTAGATCATCACGCGGTAGTTTGGCGTTTCGAAAAGTGCCTCACCGTTTTTTTGTAAAATCGGGGACACTGTCGGATAGGCGTGTTGACGAAGATGTTCCAACAGTTCAATTTGCTTACGCAGTTCTGCTGGATTTTTCTCATCACATATTTTCAGAAGAAACGTGTCCTCTGTTGTTGTCAACTTAAAGTTGCTGTTTCCAAATCCGCCTGAAATTTCCGCAAGCTTCAGTGGTGTACCGATTGCATAATGTGATACTATCTCCGCGAGTTCTTCAGGTGAAAGGGTTGTGTAACGTGCCATGGGATGTCACTGTTTCGGTTCAGAGGTTTGGATCAACGCTTTGTATTGAGGTAAGTCCCGAATTTTATCAAATGCAGGCTCTGTTTTTGCAGCAGCAAGTGCAGCTTTATCGATCCGAATTGCTTCACGAAGAGAGGCGATTGATTTTTCAATATCAGTAACTTGCGAACCGTCTGCCCTCAGTGAATACGCAACAGCAAGATTATAATGCGCCTTCGCGAAATCTACATCCAGTTGTGTTGCGCGTTCCCACGCACGGATAGCTTGTTCAAGGTCACCCATGTTCCCGTACACTGCTCCGAGATTGAAATAAGGGATTGCCCATCCCGGTTCATTCTGAATTGCCAACTTAAACTCCGTGACAGCTTGTGCAAAATCGCCCTGTTTGGCATTAGTAAGTCCCCAATTATAATGTGATAGCGCAGCTTCATTCGGTTCAGAAGCATTCGTGTTTTGTGAATGCGGAACGCTTTTTAAACCGCATCCTATCAGCAATACTGCTAAACAGAATATTAGGAACGTTTTCATCTTTTTCTCCACATCTTTTTATAACACTTTATCCGAATTTTAGGTTGTTAGTCAACCGGTTTGTGTTAAACAAGACATTTAGTTTTTAATAACCGTTATTTAGAAGGCACATTCCAAAGGTAGATAGTTCCATCTTGTCTATAGTTGCTGTCGCTCATACTTGCAAGCGTTTTTCCATCAGGTGCAAATGCCAGTGTGTGAACAAAACCTTTCGGTGTCTCAAAGGTCGCAAGATGGCGGCGGGTGGCAAATTCCCATATATGAATTTTACCACCTGTATCTCCACTGGCGAGAATAGTGCCATCGGCAGAGAATACTAACTGACAGACTGCATGTTTATGTTCACTGATGGTTTCTTTGAGTTGATGGGTAGCAACATCCCACAAATGAATTTGCTTGTTGCCCGTTCCAACGGCAAGGGTTTTGCCGTTTGGTGTAAACGCTAACGAGTAAACATTAAAGTCCCGAAAGTGGAATCTTTCCAATAACCCATCTATAAAGCCTTTAGGAATTTTAAATGTAGCAACTTCCTCACCAGTGTTCATATTCCACAGACGCGTAGTACTTACCCTTCCTTCCGCAAGCATTTTTCCATCAGATGCTAATGAGACCCAAAACCCACTAATTTTTGTAAAGGCCCTTAGATTCTTAGCGTTGAGCGTATCCCATATCTCGGTTCCGTTTTTTGTTTGAATAATCAGTTTCTCACTATTTGGTGTAAAAATCCCTACGATGTCACCTGAAAATACTGTCCCATCCTTAAATGAAGCAGAAAAACCTCCGTTCAATGCGTCAGGTATAGTATAAGTGTTTTCCTGTATTCCTGTGGTAATATCCCATACTTCAATATTGCCTCTACTCTCACTGATAAGTGTTTTGTTGTCCTTCGCGAATGCCACCGCACGGATAAATTGGGCATATTCATTTTTCATCTTAATCGTCATCCGTTTGCTGTTTTTATTCGTATCCCAGAGTTGAATGTTACCTGTAACGTCACCGCTTGCGAGCGTTTTTCCATCATGTGAAAACGCTAACGCTGTAAGTGGTTTTGTCCAACCTGAAGTGAGTGTAAGCAGTGGTTTGTTGGTACGTGTGTGCCAAACATTGACTATGCCGTTTACATTCGCTGTGGCAAAAACTGTCCCATCTTGCGATAACATGAAACGTTCTGGAAAAGGTTTAAACGCCTCTAAAATGGGATTGAGCTTGGCAATTTCACGGCGGGTAGCAATATCCCATAGTGTATAACTATCTTTGTTGATAAGAACGAGAGTTTTCCCGTCGCCTGAAAATCTTACGGTTTCTACTTCGGGGAATTTGGCAATTTCACGGCGGGTAGTGACATCCCATATATCGCATCCATTATATCCTGTGAAGGCGAGGGTTTTGCCATCACCTGAAAATCTGACATCTTGGACACGTTCTGCAGGAAGTGCTGCGAGTTGTTCAGTTGTGTCAACATCCCAGATTTCAATTGGTCCGTAGCTATAATTCATACCACTTTTTCGGGGAATTCGGTATTGACTCCTACTCACAAGGGTTTTTCTATTCGGTGCAAACTCCATCCTTGTCAGCCACTTTATAGGTTGTTTTTCAAAAGTGTTATAATATTGATTTCGGTTGCCCAAGCGATATTGGATAGGAAAAGGTGTCCCATCATCCATATAGATTACGGGAAATGAGCTATCGTCATTATCGTCAATACGCCGAGGGTCTACAATGAGGTCATTTGTTTCTTCACCCAGTCTGAAGAATTGGGAATCATTTGTCCGTGGCGTAAGTGTTTTTATTTCTTTACGAGTTTGTCCATTTTTGATGGTAATTGTGCCATCCTTATTTCCGATAGCAAAGGTTACTACACCTATGCGATCAACATAGGCAGCTAATGCACGAGTCCAAACGTTACCTTTAACCCTGACTTTAGAAACTTTTGGATTGAATGTGTTTAGCAGTTTACCAGTAGTGATATCCCAAAATAAAACTATTCCTTGCCAATTCACGCCTACAAGCGTTTTTCCATTGGGTAAGAATTTCAGAGAAGAAAGTGTACCTTTCGGAATGGAAAGTGTCTGCAAATTTTCGCCAGTCTGAGTATTCCAAACTCGAACGGTCTTGTCATCAGCACTACTGGCAAGTATCTTTCCATCCGGTGAAAATGCTACATGTCTAACAACATCTGTATGCCCTGAAATGAGAGCAGTTTCGTCACCTGTGTTAATATCATATAGCCACACACCGATTGAGCTTGCTATCGCCAATTTGGTGCTATCTGGGGAGATCTGTATATCGTTTAAGATACCTTTTCCGAGGCGCGCTTTTGCGCCTTCTGGTAGATGCAATTGCGTATAGTCTTGCGCAAAGGTGTTCGGTAAATAGGTCGTTAATACAATTAATAGTATTAATATAGTGGAAAGCAGCTTGATTTTCATTGTGTTCTGATATTTCTCAAAATCGTTCAGATTTTGAGGGTGTTAACCAAATAATGCTGCTCAAGTCCGCAGCCCCTCTAAACTGTGATGCATCAAAACGATTTTCTAAATGATAACATATTGGACAAAGGGTGTCAATGTCCTTTAGACGATTTTTTATTGACTTAAGTGTTGTTACTCTGTCCCCTCCATAACAACAATTCACTTTACTCGGAGGATATCATGAAAAGTTGTCCAAGATGTCAAAACAAGCACTTTGTGAAAAACGGGTTCGTCAACGAAACTCAACGCTATAAATGTAAAGCGTGTGGGTATCAATGGACACGCACGACATCCAGAGGATATCCACCCGGTCATAAAAGGTTGTCTGTGCTTTTATATTGTCATGGTCCTTCAATGCATGCTATCTCAAAACTTTTTGATGTCTCTGTGCC
>PYJA01000138.1:43692-112019 GCA_003635185.1 Candidatus Poribacteria bacterium
AAACAAATACTTGAGAAACTCACAACACGCCTTGTGGCATTAGATGTGAGAGCCTATTGGACTGACAAATGGCACGTTTATGAAACCTTATTACCCGCTTCAAAACATATTCAGACGAAAGCGGAAACACATCGGATAGAACGTAACAACGGCTTGATGAGACACTGGTTCGGACGCTTCAAACGCAAGTCCATTATTGTCTCAAAAAGCATTGAGATGGTAGATTTAACGATTGCCTTATTTGCAAAATTCAGAGTCCATGGAAATGTCTTTGACATCTTAAATATCGGAGAAATGCAACAAAGTATCATTATTTAGTTAATACCCTCAACTTTTAATCGCACCAGTTTGGAATAGAAACAAACACCATTCTTCGCCACCTTCACAAAAATACCAGCGATGAACTTTTAATCGCACCAGTTTGGAATAGAAACGATGATGAATGATATTCTTATCGTCAATCAGTGACACTGTACTACCATCGGAAATTTCGGGTGTGTAAAGTTTTTGTCAGAATCGCGGAAAGCACGGAACACGCGAAATCAACGGGCCAATGCCATTTAGGCATTCCCCCAGAGGACGCGGGAAGTGCTGCTTTTCTGGAACAGCAATATTTTCAAAGCATTGGAATGTAATGGAAAAGTTAATACCAAAACCTTACACACCCGAAATTAGACCACACTCTAAAACAAGATTGTGATATAATAACAATCTAATTATAAGGAGAATCCGATGGCAGAACAGATACTGTAGTACTTGGAAAAGACAACCTCGCCTGTCCGAAGTGGTGCTATACCACAAGTCCTGGATGCTTTGTGAAGGGCAGCATTATCCGTATTCCAACACAATAGCTGCATAATTTTTAAGTGGCAAAAACTTTACACCCGAATAAAAGAAGTTTCAAAATGCTTGCTCATGAACAAATCAACCGTATCTTAATCATCAGACTTGCACCGCTGGGAGAAACGGTTTTAACAACACCTGTTGTCCGTGCTTTACGTCAACATTTCCAAGAGGCACACATCGCCTATATGGTAGCACCGACACGAGAAGATTTAGTATCCGCAAACCCGCATCTAAATGAGGTGTTAACCTATCAATCATCAGTGCCGAAACTAATCTATCAAATTGCTCAGCGAAAATTCCAGATGGCAGTCGTGTTACAACCGACTTTTCGGTTAGTGCTTCACACATTTCTTGCCAGAATTCCGTTCCGTATCGGTTTTGAAACGAATACTGCTGGAAAAAGACTTTTACATATTGCTGTGCCAAATAACACTGCACAGCACGAAGCACAACGTTACCTTGATGTTGTGCGCGCACTTGATATTGAAGTTGTAAATGATGAACCGGAAGTGTTTGTAGATGATGTAGGTAAAGCATGGGTCAATGATTTTCTTGGAAACCAAAATCTGAATGATAGTAAAACTATCATCGGCATGAATCCGGGAGCTGCAACTACTTACCGACGGTGGCCAGCAGACAACTTTGCCATTCTCGGTGACATGCTCTACAAAGCGTACAGCGCACATATTATCATAACGTCTGGACCGCGTGAAGGTGAACTTGCACATCAGGTGGCAAAGCAAATGGCGTGTTCACCAGTTGTCGTTAACGATATAACACCGATGCAACTGGCTGCACTTTTGCAGCGATGTCACCTCTATATCAGTAACGACACAGGACCGATGCATCTGAGCACTGCAGTCAAAACGCCAACGATTGCCTTATTTGGTGGGTCAAATCCGACTCAGTGGGGACCATGCTGGGACACGCATACTGTAATTGCACGGCAAGGGTGCAAACTTATGAGAACGTTATCACCAAAGGAATGGGACGAACATGCGGATGTTGCATCCGAAAATCTGAATGCGATTAAACCTGAGAGCGTATTTGCTGCTACGGAGAAGATGAAATGGAAAACCCAAGAAACGTAATCACAAACTGCCTAAAAATGCTTCGAATCCGATCACGTGTGCAAACCATCTTTCAGACAGTAACACAAACGATCTTTTTTGGGATGTGTTTTCTTGCAGTGTTGTTTGTTGGGATTCGTTTCGTTCTTTTTCCATTTTCTATGATACCTATCACACTTTTCGTGATTATTGTGGCAGTTGTGTTCGGTTTTTGTCTAAGTTTTAGGCATCGTTCAACGTTGTCTGATATTGCGGGTCATGTTGATGAACATCTGGAATTCAAGGAACGCGTCAGTACATCGTTGGAATTGATACAGGAAAACCGACAAGATGAGATAGCACAACTGCAAGTCCTGGATTCTGCAAAAGGTGTTGCAAACACAGATGTGGCGAAGATAATACCGTATACACGCCCGCGATTCCTAAAATGGATTCCAATTCCCCTTTTAATTATCGGTATCTCTTTTACTGTGCCTCGCCAATATGAACTGCTGCAACCTCCAACAGTTGCCGAGCGCGAAGCGATTGACAAGGCAATTGAAAATCTTTCGGATGGTCTTGGGAATATTCAAAACCCAATAATCCAAGACGAAATCAGAAAAACAATTAAACAACTAAAGAATGTTAAAGATGTTACAACTGCCCAAAAGCATTTGCGAACTTTAAGTAGTGGGATTCAACAGCAGAGATCGGATTTTCCAGATGAGTCGGCGATAGCACAAGCGACACAAGCGACGCAGCATTTCAAGGGCATGGATTCTACCGCTCTCACAAACGAACTTGAACGTCTTGCAGGGCAAGCGGAACTTGCACCCGAACTCCAAGATGAACTGGCAAAGCTTTTCGCAAATTTGGCAAAGAACGTTCCGCAAGGGGATCTAAGGCGCGCATTAGATCAAGTTCAGGGCAAGGCAGTTTCTCCAGACACGTTACAAGAAATTGTTGATGCTCTTCAAAAACTTAATCAACTCAATCAGCTTGAAGCACAACTCACAGAGAGCAGAAAAGATATTGCGTTGGCGGGGATTGAAACGCATCCACCTACAGGTGGGATTGCCAATAGTGATGGTGCACCAGGTCGAGAATCTGGAAATCAAGAGACACAAGGCACACAAACAACAGGTGGTCCTTCTGATTTTACACCCTCTGGCAATGGGACGATACCTGCTGTTGACGAAAACACTACCGAAAAACCGCTTACTGGTGATGAAGCACCTTCCTTAGAAATTGCAGGAAATGAGTTAAAATTAAATTCAGAGACCGCATCAGATACGCAAAGCAGGACAAGGGTATTCACTGGAAAAACGGGGAATGCAGGCACTGATGAACCTGACTATCTGCCGTTTAGCGATGTTGTTCTAAATGCTGAGCGCGATTACGCACAAGCAATTGAGAATGATCGAATTCCGGCGCGATACCGATCACAAATTAAAACGTATTTAGAGGCAATTGCTAAATTCAATGAAAAGTAAAAGTAAGGTAATTGGACTTGTCATTGTTATCGGTGTTATGGCTGTGATCTATTCTTTGTTAAGGTATTTCGGTGTAACAGAGTATATTGCGCTTCAGAATGTCTACAAGATCAAAGAATGGGTTTCAGGATTCGGCATAATCGCGCCATTAATCTACATCGGTTTTTACATTGTCGCGACACTTTTCTTTTTACCGGGATTACCGATTACAGTGCTTTCAGGCGTTGCATTCGGTCCGGTATGGGGTGTCGTTTATGTTTGGATTGGATCGGTAACTGGGGTATCGCTTGCCTTCTTGGTTGCACGTTATGTGGCACGCGACCTTGTTGAAAACTGGGTTTCGGGGAACGCCCAATTCCAAAAAATTGATGAGAAGGTGGAACAGGAAGGGTGGCGTATCTTGATGTTCACGCGTTTAGTCCCTATCTTTCCCTTTAATTTGCAAAACTACGCCTATGGACTCACCAAAATTAAGTTTTTAACATACATGCTTGTTTCAGCGATTTTTATGTTGCCTGGCACTATAGCGTACGTGCAAATTGGGGGTGCGCTTGTCAGCGGTGAAGGGAATCTGTCTAAGACTTTGATTTATCTTTCTATAGCAGGTGTTCTTTTTCTTTTAGTATCTCTCATCCCGAAATTTCTGCGGAAACATCAACCTGATTTATAGGAGTTGCCTCCCTGACGAATTAACGCTTCTACCATAGCGAGTGCCTCATCACGCGTTCGAATCTCACCGTAAAACTGCTGTTCCTCAATTTGTTCCAAAAGTATTCCAATTTTTTTACCTTTCTTGATACGGAATTTCTTAATGATGTCTTTGCCTGTAATAAGTCGCTCTTGTTTGAGGATAGGTAAGAAATGTCCGTAGTAGGTGTCCACAATTTTTCTGAGTACTTCTGGCGGAATCGGTTCTACCGCCGCTGAGCACAGAAGTCTACCCCACCAATCAGCCTCCGAATCTCTTAGAAAATCAATTATCTGTTTCTTTGTCAGTTCCTTACCTGAAAGTTGGCGATGTCCCGCGACGAGACATCTCAAAAACTGCTTTGCTTTCTTACTCAACCGAAGTAGTTCGCCGGTCCTTATAATATTTCCCTGCCGCAGTAAGCAGAGCTTAATCAATGATCGCCGGTTAGCATACAAACCTAATTCTTCACTAAGGTATGTTCTGATTTCACCTTCATAAGAAGAAAGCGTTTCAGGAATCGGATTGTCCTCAAAGTTTTCTAACGGTTGCCACAAGGTGTTTGTCTGTATTATATTTCGAAAAAGGGGTGTGAACAAACCAATTTCAAGAATTTGCCGCAAATAGGGTGTCGCTTTTTCAACGTTAAGAATTTTCAAAAACTCGTCGCGAATTCGTTCTATTGAGACTTGCGGCAATAGGCGCTTATGTTTTTGAATTAATCCAATGGATTTTTGGGGTATTTCAAAGTCCAGCTGCGCTGCGAATCGATAAATTCGCATTAGACGCAAAGGATCGTTAAGTATAACTTGTTCACTGGGAAATTGGAGCTGACGTGTCGCCAAATCGTTTCTACCGTTACAGGGATCAATTACTTCAGGATTATCCGATTCCATAACCGATTCAAGGGGAATTGCCATTGCGTTAATTGTCAGGTCGCGTAAAAGCAGATCATCTGTAAGGGTTGCGGCTCTAAATTGTGCAAAATCTATGTCCAATACAGTCGGAGCAAGCCGCCTTGTTTTAATTACAACACGGGCAGTAGGCGGCTGTTTTTCGAGCAAGACGAAGGGGGAACGGATGCTGCGAGCGAACAATTTAGCGAATTGAATAGCGTCCGATTCTAACGTGAAATCCCAATCTGTTGTTGGACGGTTTAGCAACAGATCCCTTACACTACCGCCAACGAGATAGAGTTGAACCTCATGTGTTTTGGCAAAAGCATGAAGCACTTGCATGAGAGAATTTTTACGTAATTTTTGGATGTTGCGTGTTGTATTGTTCATTGATTTGTGCGTGCTTTGCGCTGTTGTGCTTTGCGTGAACGGAATAAGATACCATCAAGATGCAGATGTGACGCATATCCAATCAAACCAGCTAGATAGAATGTAAGACCGCCCCGCAGGGTATCGGGAAGTCCTTCCCATTTTACCAATGAATCAAAGAGATCGGGTAGTTTTTTCCACCCGGTTGCCCAGTTCGGGTACTCCACATAAATTGGAATTACCAAAAACAGACTCGGTAGTAGAATCATTGTAAACTTTGAGTGAGTCCATCCCCGATGTCTACTCAGAATCGGTAGCATCGCAAATAATCCTAAAAGTGCTGCTTCTAAATACCTTTGCAGAAGGAGGATAAGTGACGCATTTAGGACAAATAAGACGGTATAAAAAAATTGTTGGCTCCTGCTCTTAATATCTACATCAGGCCACAATCCGAACAGCAAAGCGATGACAAAACACCCAAGGATGCCGAGAGGGTCCAGTGAAATAGTTGGATTCCAGTCGAATGGTAAACCGTAAATGATTGAAACGGAGATTGTTGTTATAAGTGAAACCACAAAGAAGGCACTATAAGCCGTCAACCCGCCGAGCCAATGTTCGCGAAACATACTCATAGTAAATAGTATAACATGTGATATTGAAAAGTAAAAAGTCTTTTATTACAACGCAAGTTGCCACATAGTAGCACAATCTTCATAAAGTTTGCATTTTTTGTTGCTTGAATCGCGGAGAACGCGGATTTTGACTTTTGTACCACGGGGAATGCCATTGGGCGAATGCGCCAAATCAACGGTATGAATGCCTTTAGGCATTCCCCGTATGGCATTCGCCATGATTCATACCGTTGATTTTACTTTTAGTTTGCGTTTTGTGGCACAAACTGGAAAGTTTGTGCCACAGGTTTTATTGTCAGAATCGCGGATGACACGGAGAACGCGGAAAACGTAGCAGGCACACGCCGTGTGCCGTCCGCCCGTGTGTCGTCTGAATCGCGGAGGGACACGGAAAACGCGGAAAACGCGGATAGTGTTTTGGTCTGATAAGTGCCTTTTCAAAAAATTGCGGCACACTTTGCATAGGCGTTTGGGAATCCCCTACACTCCTTCCGTGTCCTCCGCGTTTTCCGTGCCCCTCCGCGATTCAGACAAAAGAAAAACAGGCAGAACCCTTATGAAACTCGACATGTTGGCTCCGAATCCCTGATATTGTCGGGTTTCGCTGCGCTCTACCTTTATGTGTCAATTTAAGGATTAATTCTCTTGTGGGAGGGCTTTGTAAGCCCGATTATTCCCCAAAGGTAGGCGCGTTTTGATGAAGTTTAAAAAATAAATCGGTAATGTGGCGAGGTTAGGAAACCTCGCCAGCAGCGGTGTCCGCGTGTCTCGTATGAACCGAAAATGACCGAATGAATAAATTAAACAGGACTTACGCATTTTCTCTTAAAGTCCCCCTTGATAAGGGGGATTTAGGGGGCGGGCCCCCATAGCGATAGCGTGTGGGGAGATAAAAAGACGAAAAACACTAAAATACTGGACAATTTACCCCCCCTGCCCCCCTTATCAAGGGGGAATGCGTAAGTCCTGTTAAACGTGAGTTTGATAATAAAATGTGAGTTCGCTCTAAACACTTTTCATGGGTCCAAAAGCAGTCCTTTTGTCCCATAACCTGTTAGGTTGTGCCGTTTTTTGCGAAAAATAACAGAGAACGCTGCGGGTGAAAACTTTTTCAAGCTCACGTTAACGATCTTAACTCAACCCACTCATCAACGATGGTTGCAAAGCTAATAAACATCAGCATTCCAACTATCATAAGGTCATTTGATACTATTTCCGTATCAACATCTTCCGTGTAGCACTGAAATCGCCTGCGGTGAGGGTATAGAAATACACGCCGCTTGCTACAGACTCCCCAACATCATTTTTGCCATCCCAATACGCTGCACGGTTGCGGTCATGATACTTGCCGACTGCTTGATGTCCGAATGCAAGTGTTCTCACTAACTTCCCATCCGCAGCGTAGATGTGCAATGTTACATCTGCAGGTTTTGCTAATTGATACGGTATCCACGTCTCGGGATTGAAAGGGTTCGGATAATTCGCAAGCAATGCAGTCTCTTTTGGCATCAAATTTTGCAAAATTTGCTCCAACACCTGAATTCCCCGTTGATATGAAAGCAGATCCGGCTTTTGTGATAACTCTTGCTTAGCAAGTGTTAACCATTCCTGTACTTGCGCTGCAGTCAGCTGTTCTCTTGAAATCGATCGCATAGAAGGTGCTGATTCTATATTTTCCAATGCGTTTGCAACCAAATAAAGGTCCAATAAATTGACTTCACCATCATTGTTAATATCTGCAGGAGTGTTACCAGTTTCACCAAAACTTGATACTATCAACACGATATCGAGTATATTCAAAACACCGTCGTTGTTAACATCTGCAAATACTGTGAGAACTTGCTCTACACTCAGCGGGAGTGGGTATGCCCAAAGGATGACAGTTCCATCAAAACTTCCGCTTGCTATTGTAGCACCATCCGGACTGACTGCTACACTCGTGATAGAATATGTATGCCCTTCAAAGGTATGAAGTTGTTCTCCGGTGACAGTGTCCCATAAACGTATCGTTGCGTCATGACTTCCACTAACGAGTACTTTACCGTCTGGACTAAAAACGATACTGGTAGCATTTGCAGGAAGGTCCGTCGGCACATCTCCTGTCAAATCTTCCAGTGCTTCTACCGGGACTTCGCGATCAAGCGGTCTGCGGAATGTTTGGAGAAGTTCCGCTGTTTCAACATCCCATAAGGAAACTGTGTCGCCACCACCACTGGCAAGTTTAGTGCCATCCGGACTAAACGCCACTGCCCAAACATCGTCCTCATGTTCACTGATAGTGTGGATAGCATCTCGTGTTTCGAGATCCCACAAGATGATCTTATCGTCACGGCTACCACTGGCAAGCATAGTGCCATCCGGACTGAATGCAAGTGCCTCAACACCTGCTTCATGCTCCCATAAACCTCCCATGTATCGTCCTGTAGATACATTCCATAAACGTATACTGTCGTCTTCGCTCCCACTTGCTAAAATACTTCCATCCGGACTGAATGCAAGACTAATCAGATAGGACCAATGTCCTCTGAGCGTCTTTATATGGTCGCCTGTAATTGCATTCCATAAACGGACGGTATTGTCTTGGCTACCACTTGCGAGGGTTCTGCCATCCGGACTAAATACGACAATATCAACATCATCTTGGTGTCCAATGAGCGTATGTCTAAGTTGCCCTGTGTCAGCGTCCCAAAGGCGGACAGTTTTGTCCCAACTTCGAGTGGCAAGGATCCTACCATCAGCACTATAAGTGACACTCGCAACAGCATCAGTATGTCCGGTAATGGTTTTGAGGTGTTTCCCTGTGATAGGATCCCATGAACGTATTGAGGCATCCCACGCCCCGCTGGTAAGCACCGAGCCATCCGGCGTGAAAGCAAGCCCAAAGACATCAGCTGTATGTTCAGTGATTGTGTGTAAAGGTTCACCTGTGGCTGCATCCCACACGCGGACGGTGTCATCTTCACCCGCACTTGCCAGAATACCCCCATCTGGACTAAATCTCATATCATAAATATGAGACGTATGTCCAAGAAGCGTCTGTTTGATTGTCCAAGTCGTTGTATCCCATAGATGGATAACCGCGTTCCAATCTCCGCTGGCAAGCGTTTTTCCATCGGGACTAACCACAACACTTGCAACGTTATCTCTATGTACTTCAAGCGTTTGCAGTGGTTCTCCTGTAGCAGCATCCCATATTCTGATAGTATCGTCTCGACTGCCACTAATGACGGTGCTGCCATCAGCACTGAAAGCAACGCTGTTGAGACCATCCGTATGTCCACGCAGTGTCCGCAGAAGTTCTCCGGTTTGAGGATTCCACAAACGGACGGTTCTATCTCTACTGCCGCTTGCAAGTATGGTCCCATCAGCATTAAAAACAAGGCTACGGACACTCGCCCAATGCTCGTCGAGGGTGTGTAGGATTTCACCTGTTTCCGTATCATACAGACGGATGTCCCCGTTTGTACTTCCACCAGCGAGGATGCTGCCATCAGGGGAATACGTAAGTGCCGAAACAGCCCTTCCAAATCCAGTTAATAACGTAATTTCTTTATCGGTTGTTGTGTCATAAATCCAAATACCAAGTGAACCTGCTGCGGCAAGTCGTGCGCCATCGGGTGAGTATTGAACTTCATATAGCCAGCCTTTTCCCAGACGTTTCGTTGCGCCTGCAGGTAGATGCCATTGTGGCGAATCCTGGGCGAAAATGTTGGGTTGATAGAGGATTGAACTGATAAACAGTGTTAAGAAAATGTAAAACTGAGTTTTTTTCATAATGAAAATTCTCCTTTCTTGATAAGTGCGATTTGAAGCGAAACCTTTCCGGTAAATATCGGAACAGATCACTGAGTTCCGCTTTGGCAAGTTTGTACTCTTGCCTTTTAGACAATAGTGTTGATAAATTATACATATTCTGATATAATTTTTCCAGAAAAAAGTAAACCTAATAATAGTTTTAAAAGCCAAAATGAGGTATGAGCAACATGTCTACACATCATCTCTATTATGGGGATAACCTTGTAATACTTCGGGAACATATTGATGACGAAAGCATCAATATGATTTACATTGATCCACCGTTTAATACTGGAAAACTACAGCAACGCACTGAAATACAGGTTGAACGGGACGATCAAGGTGACCGGGTAGGGTTTCAAGGCAAGACATACCGGACAATCACAGGTAAAAGTACACACTATTCTGATAAGTTTGAGAATTCTGATAGTTATCTGCAATTTCTGCGGCCCCGCTTTGAAGAAGCGTACCGCGTTCTTGATCCTCACGGTAGTTTTTTCTTTCATATTGATTACCGAGAAGTGCATTACTGTAAAGTAATACTTGATGAGATTTTTGGACGAGAATCATTTATGAACGAGATTATCTGGGCTTACGATTTTGGTGGAAGGTCCAAATCTCGATGGTCCGCCAAGCACGATAACATCTTGTGGTACGCTAAAACACCGAAACATTATACTTTCAATTTTGATGAGATGGATAGGATTCCGTATATGGCACCGGGATTGGTGGGTAAAGAGAAGGCAGCGCGAGGTAAAACACCAACAGATGTGTGGTGGCATACAATTGTTAGCACCAATGGGCAAGAAAAAACGGGTTATCCGACACAAAAACCGCTTGGAATTCTTAATCGTATCGTCAAGGTACACTCATCCCCTGGTGATACACTTTTAGATTTTTTTGCCGGTAGTGGGACGCTTGGAGAAGCTGCTGCGCTGCACAACCGCGCCTCAATTTTGATTGATAATAACATCCCCGCTATCAGAAGCATCATGACCAGGTTAGCAATGTTCAGCATTGAACTTGTCAACGCTAATTACGAAACATTGTAGAGACATAGTTTATACGAACAATAAAAAAATGTTTCTATCCTTAGCAAGTTTAAATGTCTCTTTTAAAATAAATGGTACATCCAAGGTAAATAGTCAATAGAAGTATTATCAGTAAATTCAATAGAATGGGCATCGGAGGTATCAAAATGGAAAAACTAAAGCAAATTTCAGAGCAGATCAAAGAAAACATTGACCAATTTATAGAAGCAGCAGAAAACAACAAATCTCCTCTTGAAAAAACTATCAATGATATGAAAAAACGGATAGTGGAGGCGAAAGAACTTGTGGCTACAGCGATTGCGGAGTTGCAAAGACTCAAACGCACTCATCAGGAAACTGTTAATACGGCAGGGATATGGGATAAAAAAGTAGACGCTGCGTTGCACAACAGTAATAAAAAACGCGCAACTGAAGCTCGTCAGTGTGAACAACAGTACCAGCAACGCGCAAATGATTTAGAACAGCAAATTCATGTCCAAGAAGCAGTTGTAGCAGACCTTAAAACGGCTCTCATCGAATTTCATCAACAATTCCGAAACACAGTGAAACGTGCGGAAACGCTGTCTCAACGCCAAAAACAGGCGGAAACGCTCGCAGAATTCTATAAATTATTGGCAGAATTTGATCTGCCTGACGAGAATATCGCATTTCAACAAGCTGAACAGGAGTTGAAAGAAACAGAAGCTAAAGCGAAAATGTGGAAAGAACGAAACCGCCGCACTCAAGTTAAAACAGAAACACCCACAGAGGAATCTGAGTTGGACGCAGCTCTGGCAGCACTCAAAGAAGATGTCCTTGGCAGTAGTCAAAATGATTGAAACCTCAAATCTGACGAAATATTTCGGTAAATTGTGTGCTGTAGATTCGCTCATGCTGTATGTAGACTCTGGGGAAATATTCGGTTTTCTCGGTCCTAATGGCGCAGGTAAGACAACCACAATCAATATGCTCACGGGGTTGCTTCGTCCTACATCTGGCACAGCAACACTCGGCGGGTACGACATACAAAAGCAGAGTTTACAAGCGAAAGCGATACTCGGTCTTATGCCAGATACACCACAACTTTATGAAGCATTAAGCGGTAGGCAGTTTGTACGGATGATAGCCGATTTATATGAAGTGCCGCCACAACAAGCTGAAAATGAGATGGGAGTGCTGCTTGAACAACTTGAACTTGCTGATGCTGCTGATGACCAGATTAAAGGATATTCTTATGGCATGCAGAAGAAAATTCTGCTCATCTCTGTCCTTATACATCACCCAAAAATCCTTTTTCTTGATGAACCTACGAGTGGATTGGATCCGAGAAGTGCGCGCACTGTCAGGGAAATTTTGCGCGAACGATGTGAGCAGGGATGTACAGTTTTTATGACAACACACATCCTTGAAATTGCGGAACGTATTTGCGACAGAGTCGGCATTATCAGTAAGGGGTGCCTTATTGCTGTGGGGACTTTGTCCGAATTACAGGAAAAGAAACGAGAATTACGCACACAACCCACAGATATTGACCCACATCGTGCAGAAACGTTGGAGGATATTTTTCTTGACCTTACCGCAGATGCTTAAGGGTTAAGGTTGAAGAGACACATAATTTTATACATAGGTTACAAACTGTAGATATATTGTGTTAGAGACCGATGCTAAAAAACATAAAAATTTTGCTAAAAGCAGATTGCCTTGGATGGTTGAACAGTTTAAAACACGACAAACAAGCATGGCGTAAAAACGTTTTAAAAGGTATTGGATACCTCATTTTTATCGTTGCCTTGTCTGTCCTGGGTTATTCCCTTTTCATGCACTTGCGGTCTACTGATGCCCCTCCGCCGCTACTTTTAAGCGTGATTAACGGCTTCATGGTGTTCGGAATTATTGTGGTTGCGAAAGAATTAATGGAGAGTTCGTTGAAAATCTTGTATGAAGCCCCAGACAGTGCTTTGTTACACGCTGCGCCAATTAAACCGGTAGCAATCTTTGGATATAAATTTATTCATATTATTGCGACCCGATTTTTGAGCATGCTCTGTTTTTTGGGACCACCGTGGGTAGCTTTCGGTATCATATTTGAATTGCCGTGGTATTTTTATATAGTGCTGTTTCCTGTGTCCGTGTGTCTGCTTGTCCTTATTGCGAGTTATGTCGCCATCAGCGTGATGGTGATTGTCCGGTTCTTTTCATCTACGGGTTTGCTTGCCACACTAAAGGTTATTGGAACAGCGATAGGTGTGGCAGTAGGTTTTCTGCTATCATTTTCGCTTTTTGCTGGGGCTGATGCAGTACCGATAAAACGTTTTATTCTCGATTGGGCTTCTACCAAAACAGGTAGTACAGCGGCAACGTGGTATCCCCATGAATGGATCGGAAAATTCCTATTAAGTTGGACAACCGAAGTTACGTTATGGATTAAGCTGCGATGGGTATTCGGAGGGTTAGGAATAAGCCTTGTTTCAATCGGATTAGCAGTGCTCACAGCACAAGGAATATACCAACACGGATGGGAAAAAATTCGCCAATTAAAAACGAAACGTAAACCTGCACGGAACAATAATTATCCTACTGCTTCAAACCTTAGCAGCACATTTGTTACACTCGGACGTGGTAAAGTCCAATCTCTGATGCTAAAGGATTTTCTAATCTTTATCAAGCATACTGGACGGGTGATCGCAATCGTCATGCTAACATTCTTTTTGGCAATTCATATCGGTGTACTGTTTGCGGGAGGAAGTGGTGCTGATGAAAACGCAGCCAAAATTCTTACCTTTCAAGTCCTACTTTATAGCTTACTTATTACCTTCGGTATGAGTTGCAATGGATTGCGAGATGAAGCGAAAACATGGTGGATGTTGAAATCCGCACCTGTTACACCTAACCTTATATTCACGAGTAAATTTCTGACGACTTTATTGTGTGCGTTGATATATGCGGAATTTTGGTCATTAACTGCTGTGATTCTACTCGGAATTCCGACACACAATTGGGTGCCAGTGCTACTCACACCGATCATAACGCTGCCAGTTGCATGTGCATTGAATACGATGATCGGTACATTGCCGTGGATGGCAGAACTGACGCATCAACCGAAACCGATTTTAAGAGTCTTAACCTTCACTGTGACACTTTTTATTGATATGATATGTGTCATCGCCCCGATAATTGCATGGTGGACAAAGAATATTGCGGTTTTTTTCGTCCTAATCATTCTACTTGCGGGCGTTTTTGCGATGTCTTATAGGTCCGGAATAGGTAACCTTCGCAAACTGTTGGTTGCACAAGTATAAACCTTCAAAACTTGTTGTGTGGTTTACACCTCATCAGCAAGTTTGTACATAAAAGAGAGATATATGATAATAGAATACGAGGGCATAACACCGAATATCCATTCCTCTGTCTTTGTCGCACCAGGAGCGATGATAATTGGCGATGTAAAAATCGGTGAAGAATCGAGTGTATGGTTCAACTGTGTGCTACGGGGGGACTTAGAACCGATTCACATCGGATGCCGCACCAATATTCAAGATGGTACAGTAATACACATGGATAAAGAGATTCCATGCCTTATCGGTGATGATGTCACCGTCGGGCACGGTGCTATTCTCCACAGCTGCGCTATTGACAACGAAGCACTGATCGGGATGGGCGCAATCCTCCTGACAGGTTGCAAAATTGGGGAACGGGCAATTGTTGCAGCAGGAACGCTTGTGCGTGAAGGTCAAGAAATTCCGCCTGGGACAGTTGCAATGGGAGTACCCGCAAAAGTTCGAAGAGAAGCTACCCAGGCAGAACTTGAACGCGTCCGAAACGGTAAAGATGATTACGTTTTACGTGGCAGATTAATGAAAGAAAGTTTAAAAATATAGTCTTTTGTAGCACAAACTGTCAGTTTGTGCATCCGTGGAACACAAACTGACAGTTTGATGCTCAAAGTGCGGTTAGATGAAGTTTAAATAAATATTCCGGTAGGGGGCGAGGTTAGGAAACCTCGCCAGCAGCAGGGGTACATCTCTGCTGGCAAGGCGGGGAATGCCTAAATGGCATTCATACCGTTGATTTCTTCCTAACCTTGCCAAAGGACCCAATTTATTTTTTATCTTCATCAAACCGCATCTACCAAGATGTTGATACATTTACAAAGGAGAAGTTATGGCAAAACACACATGTTTGATGATTGGTGGTAGCGGTATGGCTGGCGGTTGGATTCACAACTTCAGAAGTAATTTCAGTGACCGCGTTGAGATTATAGGTTTGGCAGATGTAAAAACAGATGTCCTTAAAAATCAGGGTGAGGCGTTAGGGCTGAGTTCTTCGCAACTTTTCACAGATTTCAATGAAGCGTGTGCATCGGTCAAAGCAGATTTTTGTGGCGTTGCAACCCCACCAAAATTCCACAGCCCGGCAGCAGTGGCAGCGATGGAAAACGGGATGCCTGTCATCTGCGAAAAACCGATTGCAGATACTTTAGACGCAGCAAAGGCGATGGTACGCACATCACAGAAAACGGGATTACCTTGCGCGATTATCCAAAATTATCGTTATGCAAATAATAAACAGGAATTGGTGCGTATCCGTGAGGAAGGCAGATTAGGACGACTACAACATATTGTCGGCAGATATGCCTGTGATTACCGTCGTTATCTCTCCTGGGGTGTGGATTGGCGGCACGATATGGATTTTAGTTTGCTTTTTGAGGCATCAGTGCATCACCTTGATATGCTTCGATTTCTCTCCGGTGGTGATTGTGAAACCCTGGTAGGTTTCGGTTGGAACCCGGAATGGTCAAGTTTCAAGCACTTTTCAAGTGGATACTATCTGATGCGGATGGATAACGGTGTCCATACCTCTTACGAAGGAAACAGTTCCGCTGCAGGTATCATAAATTGTTGGAATGGTGAACACTACCGCGCTGAATTTGAGGAGGGAGCAGTCGAAATTGCAGGCGGCAACCAGATGACTATCCATCGTGTCGGCGGTGAAAAAGAGGTTTATGAGGCTCCCGGTATCCCTTATTATGCACATCAACATCTGTTTGATGAGTTCCTCAATTGGCTTGAAGGTGGCAAACCCTCTGATACACGAATTGAAGACAATATCAAAAGTTTTGTTCTCGTTATTGCTGCGATGGAGACGACAGTTGATGGTCAACCTAAACATATTGTGGATTTTCTAAGCGATTTGGATCTCTAAATAGTGTAGATTAGATTAAACCGTAAATGTCAATTTATTGCGCCTCTTACATTTTGTTGAGTGCTTTGTAACCCCGACAATATATTAAGCTTACAAATCCCTCTTATAAGAGAGACGCTAATTGACACCTATGGGGCGGAGCGAAAGCGAAACCTAACCTACACTTGAAACCTAATATTGAACTCACGGTATCACAGGTATATACTGATGTACAATGAAACTCCAGAAATACCGACTGTTCTTGAGGACATCCCAGAATCTGAACAGCATGCGTTACTTGAAAAACTGGCACAATGGATTGTACGTCGAAGTCTGACTGCGCCAGCAATTCTTTTTCTTGAGACAGGCAAACCGCTAAACTTTTTGGGGTCTCAATTGTTAATTGCATTTAGTCCTTTTGTGCAGGCGTTTTTCAAAGGGGATCAATACCATAAAATCGCGCTCATCCTCGAAAAAGATGAAAACGTTGAATTACTCATACAACTTATTGAAAAATCCGAAGGATAATACATGAAACAGGAGAAACTTGATGGCTGTTGAACTGAGAATGCTCCAAATGGATCAGACAATGACAAAGGGAAAAATCGGGAAATGGCTTGTGAAGGAAGGTGATACCGTGACAGAGGGGCAACCCCTGCTGGAAATAGAAACGGATAAGGTTGTCCATGAACAGGAATCGCCTGCTGATGGTGTTATTGCACAAATTCTTCCAGAAGAGGGCAGTGATGTGCCTGTTAATGCATTGTTAGCGATTATCGCTGCACCGGGTGAAGCGGTTGAACGTGTTGAAGTGGATACCATGGTGGAAGCACAAGAGTCCGATGAACCAGAGCAGGCTACCACCACACCTTCAGCACCAATTAAAACGCAACCTCAACCGACAACACCAGCAGCAAAAAACATTAAAGCATCACCAGCAGCAAAACAACTTGCCGAAAAACTTACTATTGATCTCATGCAAGTGAAAGCCTCTGGTCCCGGTGGTCGTATTCTTGAAAGTGATATTCATCGCTATATTGAAACGAGAGGACCGACTCCAACTGAATCAACCCGTCTTAAAGCCTCACCACTCGCGCGCCGATTAGCGAAGGAATTTGGACTTGACCTCGCTTCAATTTCAGGTTCAGGTCCCGATGGCAGAATAGTCCGTGATGATGTATTGCAAGCCACCGATGAGATACCCACCCATGTATTTCGGACTGAACCTGCTGCTTCAGAAGTTATTGAACTCAGCGGCATCCGCAAAATCATTGCAGAACGCATGACAATGAGCGTTCAAACAAACGCAAGTGTAACACTTCACACCGAAGTTGACGCAACAACCCTTGTTGAATTACGCGGATTATTCAACGAAGAATTACAGAAGAGAGAAGTAAGTCTTACCTATACCGACCTGCTTGTGAAGATGGTTGCTATAGCCCTGCGGGAACATCGACCACTCAATGCTACACTCACAGACGAAGGGATTCACATGTTAGCAGATATTAACATCGGAGTTGCGGTTGCATTGGACGATGGTCTTGTCGTACCAGTTGTCCGCAATGCCGATCAGATCGGTTTGGCTGCTATCTCTGAACAGGTAAGAACTTTAGCTGAAAAGGCACGCAACAATCAACTTACACCCAGTGAACTGCAAGGCGGCACCTTTACCTTAACGAATCTTGGTAATTTTGGGATTGATGCGTTTACACCTATTATCAATCCACCTGAGTGTGCGATTCTTGGTGTAGGACGCATTGTCAAAAAGCCGGTTGTTCACAACGATGAAATCGTTATCCGGAGCATGTTGGCACTAAGTTTGACGTTTGATCATCGTGTTGTTGATGGGGCACCTGCTGCACAATTTTTACAAACAGTGTCTCAATATATTCAGAATCCATATCTATTACTTGTATAGGAAAATATTTATGAAAAAATTGATCTGTTTACTCGTCTCATTATCTCTGTTCACAATTGGGTACGCGCAAGAAACAGGTTTGGATGACTTGCTCGCTTCTGATGTCAATAGGGATGGGACAGTAAATATCCTTGATTTGACGTTTGTTGCTTCCCACTTTGGCGAAGTGCTTTCTGAAGATCAGCATCCTAATCCAGATGTGAACGGCGACGGAACCGTAAACATTCTTGACCTTACACTGGTCGCGAGCTACTTCGGTAAGTATTCTGGTATTCCGCTTGAATTAACCGATAAAACTTATGACAACATTGTGCGTAACACAAAACTCCCTATTTTGGTCGAATTTAAGTCTGATTCCTGAATCTACTGTATATTGATGAGGCCGGTGGTCTCTGAAATTGCATTAGAATATCGTGACGTTTTCGTCATAGCAAAATTAGATGTGCACGACAATCCAGAAAAAACAGCAGCGTACCACATCCGAGGAACACCGACATATATCCTATTCTACGAAGGAAACATTGTGAAAACAATTATCGGTGCGATGCCGAAGGAGAGATTGGTAAACCAGATTCTTGACGGGTTAGCTACGGTGATAGAACCACCACTCACACAGGAGCAGGCAGACGGCGAATAGTGCTGTCCATTGCCACACTTCTCGCGTGAGAGGTTGTATCAGATTTTTCTCGTTTACTCGTTCTTGTGAGTTTGATTCTATTTTAGGAAATGGGAGTGCGGATTCAGTAGCGTCAAGTAAATTAACAGCGAACCGTTCAAACGGAGAATCATCAACAAGGACGGCGTAAACTCCGATTTGGTCTGTTTCTGTGAACACTTCACTGTCTAATTCAACTGTGGTACTGTCAGGTTTTTTCACCTGAATATCGGATTTCTCTACAGGCGGTAAATCGATTTTCAAGTGTTCCCCTGTCCGAAATATTTGCCTTGTCCTGTCTGTTTGAATTGTAAGCGACTTTATAGGGGCAGCTCTGGATTCAAACCACGCTAAGCATCGGTACATAAATATCGGAACATCTGGAATAGTCGTAAGAAAAGAAGAAATTCCTGGATTGAACGCATCAAATTCAAAGACAAGAAATTGTCTGTTTGCTTCAGTACCAAGCCATACTAACGCACCCTTTTCGGATTCAATAAGCGAATTTGCCCAGAGTGGCAATTCTCTTCGTACAGATTCTTTTACCTGTAATCCCATAATAGATACGTCCTGCATAATCGGATGGGTTTTATTCTCTTTAATAACAGAAACCGGCGTTGTAACGATTTCAACAGAGGGATCTGTTATAAACGGCAATTCCGTTTGCGAATTGATAACGATTATACTTTCTGTGCCGGAAAGGTTTAGAAAACCGTGTTTCGTAGGGATTCCACCGTGAAAAATGACGGCATCCGCATCACCCGGACCGTGGTATTCATCTATAGAGACTGTCTGTAATTCAACATGATTTCCGTAACTTCTCAAAAGATCTGTTAGAAAAGGTTGATCTCTATCACTAACAAGCAGTATTCGGAATTGTTTTAGTGGGTTAAGGATTGCCCACGCGTTGTTGTCCAACTCAAAGTCATCAGCAACATCAATAAGGTGGAGGCTAATGGCTCTACCTTCCAATCTGTCCGCGTTGATAGAAAATAGAACATTTTTTACCTCTCCAGCAGGAATTACCAAAGTTTTTTCATCAATTGCTGTTCCACCTTCAAGTGCTAACGCAATGTCTATTTTTCTCTCCGTCCCTGTCCAATTTTGGATACCCGCGAGAATTGTATATTGATTAGCAATTCTTTCCACACTGAATTGCACAATACCGATATTTTCTGCAGCATCCCCGACCGCGATTTTGCTAATAGGCACAGACGTATCCGGCAGATTTTCAAATGAATCGCTAATAAAAAAAATCTGATCATTCGGAGAGTCAGCATAACGCGTTGCATGATCAAACACTGATGTCAACTCACCAACTGCATGTGTTGACGCGATATTTTGCACGGCACGCCGAAGTTTAGCTTTATCTGTGGTAAATGCTTGTTGAATATAAGGTTTCGGAGCATGCGTTGCCATAAGCATCATGCCCCCACTTGCAGAAACCTGATTGATGTGTTTCAACACTTCCTGTTTTGCAAGTGCCAATCGGGTTTCTCCCATCTCCTGTGACTGCATACTTGCCGAATTGTCAACGATAAAGATTATTTTGCCATGAATTATACCGGGAATTTGTAACGCTGGACGCGCTACACTTATGATTATGACAAGTAAAAACAGACTTTGTAAAATTGGTAGGAGTAGATTCCGAAGACGTTGAAAAGGGACATTTGCTTTTTGATCCTCTGCACTTGCGCGCCAGAGCATCATACTCGGTACAACATAACGTTGTCGACGCAGCTTCAGAAAGTGCAGCGCAATTACGATAGGGATAATTCCTAACAGATAAAACGCGACTGGGTTCAGGAAAGCCATTTTTCAATATCGGGAGTTAAATCGACAGCACACAAATTAACTGAAGTTTAAGTTATTAATTCGGTAATGTGGCGAGGTTAGGAAACCTCGCCAGCAGCAGGTGTACATCTCTGCTAGCGAGGCGGGGAATGCCTAAAGACGAATGCGCGTATGGCATTCGCCATGATTCATACCGTTGATTTCTTCCTAACCTCGCTAAATTACCCAATTTATTTTTTAATCTTCATACAGATTGTGCTACATAAGTAGCAACTTGGGTTATAAGCTATTGAAGTAAAGGTGTGGACTGTGTTTCTTCGGGAGTAGGTGAAGATTCTCCATGCTCTCTTTCGTTGAGATTTTTGATAACCTCCTCCGCATCCAATTTACCTACTTCACCATAATTTTGCAAACGCTCACAAGCTTCACGAACCTTATCATATTCGTCAAGTTCCAAATAGATGTTCGCCAAGTTCTTGTGCATTTCACGAAAAACGCCAGGCCAATTCCGTTCACCTTCCTTTTCAACAATGCGTGTCGCATTTTCTATAGCAGTGTCAACGATATTGTTAAGTTCTGCTTTTTCTGAGGCTGAAAAAGGAGCGTTTTCCTGTTTCCGTTTCTCGTTATAGGCACGCAAAGCACCTAAAGCTTTGTCACATTGGTTGTAAGTCTTTTCAATGCTCAAGACACCTTCAAAGATTTTCGATAAAAACCCAAATTTCATATAAATAGGTCTCGTTGGTATAAGGGTATCAAATTAAAAAGATTCTTTCAGTTGTCCCCAGGTAACTGCTAACTTGTTTTTCGCTTCCACAGCGAGGACACCAGCAACACCAAGTTCCATAGAAGCTTTAACCTCTTCCGCAGTCAACGCTTTTGAATAGATGACGACTTCATCAATAATCGCATCTTCCACCTTGTGGTGGTTTGGAGTTTCACCAGCACCAACGAAAATTTCTGCCTGTTTCCACTTCGGAAACTCTATGTTTTCGTCTTTTGAACCGATGAATTCGCCGTTAATGTATATTTTTCCATCTTTTCCATTAGCGACTAAAACATAGTGATACCATTCCTTTAGTTCAAATGTGAAGTTGCCGAGACTTTTGTCTTTGTGATGACCAGCATCCCAAAATGGCTTGAAGTCAGGATTCACCATAGTGCGAAATTCGCAACAATTTCCACCAGGCACTTCAATTGAGATAATACCACTATGATTTGCGTGACTATTCATGAAAAACCACGCTTCCATCGTAATTTGACCATTTTCACCAATCGGGACAATAAAATCGTTAGCAGGACTCAATTGCACTACGCCGCCGTTTAGGTGGATCGCTTTTTTAAATTGACCATCAACGAGTTTACCGTTGCCAGTTAATTTAGCATCGTTCCCATTGCCAGAGTCGTCCTTGAATATGTCTCCATCAAGTTTATCAAAAGAGTAGTAAACTAAAATATCATCCTGTTCAACAGCATCAGTGAAACTAACAGCGAAAATTAACAGCGCTGCAAATCCTAACAAACATAAATTTCTAAGCACGTTTTTTTGCCTCCTTCAAATTTTTAGTAAAATTATTGTAGCAGAAATATAGTACGGTGTCAACGTGAGCTTGAAAAAGTTTTCACCCGCAGCGTTCTCTGTTATTTTCGCAAAAAAAAACGGCACAACCTAACAGGTTATGGGACAAAAGGACTGCTTTTGGACCCATGAAAAGTGTTTAAGAGCGAACCACATTTTTATTATCAAACTCACGTTAAAACGAAATAAACGCTCCTCTTGAGTTTCCGTAGGAACGATATGTGGATACCAATGGCAAGTCTATAAACATATCGTCCGGACGGGACTGAAGAAGGTTTCCATGTTTAGAAAGTCCTTAAATTGACACCTATGGGTTTCGCGTGCTTTACCCATAGGCATCAATTTAGTAGTTTTATACGAAGTCATATTGAGTAAAACATAAGGGTGTGATAAAATAGGGAAAGAAAAGGGATACTTTATGTCCCATTCTTTCCACTTCAGATACCTATTTACTTTGAGTTCTTAGCTCTTACTCACTATGAGTTCATCAACATCAATAATGAATTCCTCAAATTTTGCTTCTGTTTCCGCCGCGAAGGGCCAAAACCCGCTTTTTGCATTTGGTAAGAGTTCAACCAACCGCTTTCCAACCAGACGACTAAACCCCCGACAATTACCAATACCAGAATCAAAGGTTCAACACCATTATCAACACCATAACGTAGATATTCGCGCAGCGATTCACCTTGTTTGTGGTACGTTACACCGCTTGGCATGCCATCAGAAAATTCCAAATCCCAAGTTGAGTCAGCAAGCGAATCCTGAATGTGAGATGATGGAATCAGAGCGCAAAAGATGTAACGCTTGCTATGTTCCTCTATATCTTTATCTACTTGATACACAGTGATCATATCATTTGATTTTAACTCGCGTTGCATTTCTGCTAATATATGCGCTTGTGAAAGCCGCTTTCTGTCTGCATTAATACTCATGATACCCTCCTTCTCAGCATTGGGTAGAATGTCTGTCTTTATCATACTACATTTTTTCCTTGCATTTCCAACTGAATATCGTCTAAACTAATGCATCAATACAAAGCATTTCTCGTAAGGAGATAACAATATGGCAGTACGAGTAGGTATAATTGGTACAGGTGGCATTTCACGTGCCCACCGGAGTACCTATGAAAAAGTAGGTGGTTTCGAGATTGTCGCGGTCTGCGACATCATCAAAAGTAAGGCAAACCAAGCCGCTGAAGAGTGGGGTGTCCCAAAAAAGAACGCCTTTTCAAGTTACAACAAGATGCTGGAGATGGATGATCTTGATGCTGTGAGTGTATGCACTTACAATCAAGGACATCGGCGACCAACGGTTGCAGCATTGAACGCAGGTAAACACGTTCTCTGTGAAAAACCGATGGCAGCAACGCTCTCAGATGCAACAGCGATGGTACGGGCAGCAAAGGAATCAGGCAAAATCTTACAAATCGGTCTCAATCCTACGTTTGATCCGAGGCTCCAATTTGCAAGGAAGGTCCATGACGAAGGATTACTCGGCGATATCTATTACTCTGAATCCGCTGGGTGCAGACGACGCGGGAATCCCGGACATACCTTCATTTACAAAAAGACTGCGGGCGCGGGAGCAACCGTTGATATCGGTGTCTACAATATGCATAGATCGCTGTTTGCAATGGGATATCCGAAACCGGTGCGTGTGTCTGCAATTACTGAAGACTACATTTCAATGCAAGATCCAAGGTTCCAAGGTAAAATGGATGTAGAAGAGTTCAGCGTGGCATGGATCCGATTTGAAAATGGTGGTGTCATGGTGTTTAAAATCTCTTGGGCAGTGCATGCGAACTCACTCGGTGGCAATTTTCATCTCGGTACAAAAGCAGGAATTTCTTTGGATGGACCTGTTATTTTTGCCGATGCATACACAGGTGATCTCAAGAAACTTGTCGAATCGGAGGGATTAACAGCGGAACCTGACCCACCGGAAGGCATGACGACTATCAATTTCTCCGGATTCCCTTCGTCTGATAACTGGGCGAAACAGATGATCGCATTCCGTGAAGCCGTCAAGGCAGACGCGCCATCGCCAATATCGCCGGAGGGTGTACTCCTCACGAATGTGATTATGGATGGTATCTTTCGCTCACATGCAGCGGGCAAAGAGGTTGCGGTAAAAGTTCCTGAATTTTAGAATTCAACAGAAGTTTGTTGGCGAGGTCTTTGTGCCTCGCCACTTAAGAAGGACGGATAACAAAAATCTTTCCGCGTTTCCCACCTATATCTACGCTAACCCGTTGCATCGTTTTCAACGATGTTTGCTGTTTGAGAATTTTGTCTAAATGTGTGGATTGCAATGTTAACAGCACCATTTTACCGTTTGGCTTAAGCACAGTTTCAAACTGCATAAGAGACTTTCTGTAAAGGTTCGTAAGTTGATCGGTATTTTCGTTTTTTTCGGTTATCGGTAGGTTACACACAATTTTGTCAACAGAATTCGGGTGGAACGGTAGAGATTGTGTGTCCCAATGAAAAAATTGACGCGGTTGATGCTGTCTCCCAAAATTTCTTTGCGTAGCACGTAATGCATCTTCAGAAATATCTCCCCCGATGAGGTAATGATAGCGTCCGGCAAAAGCGCGCTCCAGCAGAATAGTACCCGCCCCACACATCGGATCCAAAAAAATATCATTCGGATGCGGCTGCGAAAGCCACACCATGCTGTATGCCAAAGTCGGTTTGATAGATTGTGGTACGTGTGCTTGCTTATATGAACGTTGTGCCAAATCGGGTTTTGAGAGTTTGATACTGATATAAGCATCCTGACCATGCATCTCTACCCACACATCTAACCTTGAACTTGATTGCGTCAATTGCCAACCTCGGTCAATCAGGACCCTTTCAACAACTTGATGTAAATCACGTTTTTGAAAATTACGGAACCCGGACATCCGACTAATAACACGAAACGGTATCCGTCTCCGTATACTGAGCCCTACTTGCCGACAACACGCCAACGTTTCCCCAAAGTTGAACCGAGTGAGTGATTGCCTTATAGCTGTTAAAGAACTACGGGAACGCGTCATGTTAGGAATATGTTTTATCACAACAAAAAGATGTTCCGCTGTCCGCAGTGATAGTAAATTTTTCGGATTGCCTAAGTATTGGAAAACGATTCGTTGCGGTTTCCGCATCAGGATTTTGAATTGTTCTGTATCGCCGAAACGCGCATTAATTTCTTGGCGAGCAATGTTTTCAAGGCCCGCAGTAACGAAAATGGAATAGATCATCAGAAGCCTTTCTATGGTTGTGTCCAATTCAGGTGTCGGTGCAAAAAGCGAAATGTATCTTGTGAATTAATCTGATGTCCACCATCAAAGAATTCAATCTCAGTCTTGTCCGCTATACCGAGACGAACATAGAGGCGGCGCACTCTTGCAAATTCATGTGCAACCCACTCATCCGGTGCCACGCCATCATCGTGTCCGCGTTCCACCATAAACGGACGCGGCGCGATTAACCCCGCCATCTCCGCATAATTGAACGTGTTTCCTAAATCAAATTCTGGCATCTCATATTCACCTGTGAACATGTAGCTATAACGGGAGTCAAACGTAGCATTTTTGACAATCCACTCGTTGAAATCGGCTGAGCAGATTGAGCAGGCATATTTTTCAAGCACTGCTGGCACGCGCATAGCGGTTTTTCCACCGTAAGAGAGTCCATAAAATCCGATACGGTTTTCATCAACAAACGGTAGTTCTGCTAACCAGTCAAGTGTGCGTTCATGTTGGCGGATAATCAACGAAAATAGCGACCACTTAATAGGATTTGCCTTACGTTGAATGACACGGAAAGCATCCTGACCAATATATGGATTCTGTGGTGCATAAGTAATAAAACCTCTATCTGCCAACTGTGCTGCGTAAGAGTGATACACCGATTGGATTTTTGGATCAGCAGTATCCTGCGGTCTGCCCTCTAAGCCGTGCTGACAAACAACAACCGGACGTTGTTCCCCTGGCGCAAGGTCGTTCGGAAGGAGCAAGATACCGTAAGCGAAGACATCTTTCCAAACATCAAGCACAACTTCATATCCCTTCCATTTGGGTTCATCATAAATCAGGCGCGTTCTCGGATTAGCAGGGATGTCGGGCAGGGGACACCGACCAATGACCTCATCCCAGAAATAGGTTTTTGCATCTGTGCATGTCTCTTCCCATTTCACCAACGAAGATGTATCCGTTTTATTCCAGAAAAATTCCTGCCGCCGCGTTGCTGCTTCCCGTAAAAAACGTTGTGTCAGATTCACAAGTTGCATAAACTGGTGTTGTTGCCGTGCCTCATAATCAAAAGGTTCTGTAGCGTCTAATGTAAGAGATTGGTTTTTGTCAATATGGGCATTCTCAACGCCAAGACTCGTGAGAAAAGCAGTTAATGTTTCTGTGGAACCGGGTAATCTGTCTTCAGGACAAATTAAGTGTGTGTTGTCCTCACACCCAAGTTTTTGATAAACAGGACTCGCACAATTGAACTCTGCCTCTACCGATTCCAATGGTGGCGAGACAAGTTGCCCAGGTGCTGCCCCACCTCGACCATCACGTCTGGGCGGTGGTCCAGCGACCTCAGGTCCACGACTTGCTTCAACAATTAACGTGCGCGGTGCAATGAGACTCGCAATTTCCGCATCCCCGAATTCATGGAGCAATCCCCAAACATTGCGATAAATCGGTTCGCGCCAAACTTCCTCGCGCGATTGGAAATACCCACTAACAACCGTTGCCTGAATTCGTGTGTCTACGGCAGCACTATGAAATGCAATCAATCCGCCTTCACCATAACCGATTACCCCAATAGGTTCATCAAAAGAGGACATCCAGTCTACAAGCGATAAGACCTTCTGAACTTCATACCCGATAATATGTCTGCCTAATTGATATGCCATTCGGTAAATGAATTCACGATGCGGTTGGTTAGTAAACGCACCGATTTTCGGATTGCCAGAGTAGGTATCTTCACGATTGATAAGCAGTGGAACGACAACCCGACATCCAGCGCTTGCTAAATGCTTTGCAAACTGTGCTGATGATGAGAGTTCATCGGTGATACCTGCAATCATCTCTGGAGTCCAATCCGCATCTGGCACTGCGACTACCTGAGCGATAACTGGGATGTTGTCATTTGGTTCTAACAGCAATCCTTCACCTTCTACCTCATCAAAAACCTGCCACCAGACGCGCGACACGGTGAAATTCTCACCTTCTGCAATATGCGCAGTGGCATTTGTCATCCCAAGGTATGCAAGCGAATTGATAGGCAGACGTTCATCATAACATCCAATCTGTTTTCTAAAACGTTGTCTGTTCAGTTCAACAGATTCGGTGTATGCTGTGTGGGAACTATAATCCCGATGCCACAAGGTCTCGCGCTTTTCTGCTGCAGTTTCTATAGCACAGGTAACGTAATTATCAAGGTCTTCAACCATTTGTGCGGCAAGGTCACCTTCATAAGTCAAAGGTGTTGTGCCATGTAATCCTGGCGCGTCACTTTTTGACATGATTTTTCTCACTTATACAGATAAAAGCACACAGAAATTGCGTGCTTGCATAGTTATATGATTCCTTCCTGCTTTAACTCTTCCACTTCTTCGAAAGACATTTTCAGGACATCTGTCAATATCTCTATAGTGTGTTCTCCAAGACTGGGTGCGGGAGTATCTACATCGCCAGGTGTGTCGGAAAGTTTTATTGGCACACCCGGCACCTCCACAACCCCCGTAACCTGATGCATCACTTGTGTAATCATCTCCCGTGCTTTGATTTGCGGATGATTAACAACTTTGTCAATTGTGTTGATGGGACCACACGGCACACCGATTTTTTCAAGAGCCGAAATCCATTCATCAGTCGTGCGCTGCCGCATAATTTCAGAGAGAATAGGATATAACTCACTATGGTTTGCTGTCCGTTCTGCGTTAGTGTTAAAACGTGGGTCAGAGATCAGATCCTCCCGATCTACATGCTCACAGAATTTTGCCCATAACGTATCGTTACCGATAGCGATGATAATATGTCCATCTGCTGATCTAAACGCTTCAAATGGGGTTATTGCGGGATGTCGACTCCCAAGCGGTTGTGGGACATCATCTGTCGCAAAATAGCGCACAATTGCATTCTCCAATACTGCTACAAGACTATCCAACATTGCAACATCTACCAACTGCCCTTTTCCAGTCTGATTTCGGTGGTGCAGAGCAGACAGAATACCGATTGTCGTGAACAATGCAGCAGTGATGTCGCTAATAGATGTGCCGACGCGCACAGGAGGGCCATCTGGTTCACCCGTGATGCTGATGATGCCTCCCATCCCTTGAATAATCATATCATAAGCACCCTGTTTTGCTAAAGGGCCGGTCTGTCCAAAACCGGAACATGCCGCGTAAATGAGCGACGGTTGTTCTGCTGCAAGCGTACCATAATCTAAACCGAGTTTTTTCATCGTGCCTGGACGGAAATTTTCTACTAAAATGTCGCTCTGTTTAACAAGTTGCTTGAATATGGCTTTTCCACGTTCGGTTTTGAGATTGAGTGTTATACTCTGTTTTCCGCGATTTACACTCATGAAGTAGAGGCTAAATCCGTTTTTAAATGGTCCGAAATTGCGCGATTCATCTCCAACACCCGGTTGTTCAATTTTAATCACCTCAGCCCCAAGGTCACTTAGGATCATTGTTGTATAAGGTCCCGCAAGCACTCTCGTTAAATCCAGTACCTTTATGCCGTCTAATGGACCTGCCATGTAATTGTTCCTTTGTCTGCGAAAAAGTTGCTTTTCTAATGCACACGTGCTAAAATGAAATCACATTATATGTTAGCAACAAATAGCCTCTATGTCTACATGTTTTCAATAACGACTGATGTAGCTTGAAGGAGAATATCAATGGATAAACTAAAAATCGCACATATTGGGACAGGTAATCGCGGTTCCAATACATACCTTCCACTGATAGCAAAATTAAAAGATGACTTAGAACTCGTTGCCGTGTGTGATACACACGAGGGGAGAGTCAAAGCGCAGGGCGAAAAGTATCAAGTGCCTGCCTATACCGATACTGAGCAGATGTTGGAGACAGAAAAACCAGACATCAGCTCTATTGTTATCACACCGAGTAACAACCATATTCCGGGGATCCTCTGTTCACAGCATGGTGTCAGTTATTGCACAGAAACGCCTATTAACACCGACCTCAAACGCGCAGATATGATGATAGAAGCAGCCAAAGAACACAACACAAAGTTGGAGGTTAACGAAAACTATTATCGCCGCCCATCAGAACGTATTAAACGAGCAATGATCCTTGAAGGAATCTTTGGCAAAGTGAATATTGCCCATAACGATTTCCGCGGGCACGGTTATCACGGTATTGGTCTTATACGGAGTTATGTCGGGTTTGACAACGAACCGGTGCAGGTTTACGGTTTTAATAAATCGTTTAACGTGCAGGATCACGTATGGCGAAAAGGACAACCCCGACGTAAGAAAGAGGATTGGTTACATTCAGTCATTGAATTCGCTGACGGCGCAGTAGGGATTTTCAATTTCAGCAGTCTCTCTTACGGTTCACCGCTCCGTGGATTTAATGGAACAAAATTCTATGCTGAGCGCGGGATGTGTTTCCGGGATGATGCTGTTATCTTGAACGATGAGGCGGATGAGCAACGTCCGGTTACGATTACACGTAAAACCAATAACGTTGGCGGTTATGAAACGCTTGCTGCCCTTGTTACTGACACAAATCCCGAAGTTGTGTGGGAGAACCCATTGCAGAATTATCCACTCAGTGATGGTGAGATCACTGTCGCATCAGAATTGATGAGCATCGCAAATGCTGTGCGAAATGATACTGAACCGGAATATGGTGCATACAATGGACGCAAAGATAGAGAAATTGATGTTGCTATGGGACGTTCATGCTCAAATAACGGTGCACCAGTAACATTTCCATTTGAGTACTAAACAAAGAAATGTTCCATACTGTAGCGTGGCTTATAGAGATTTTCCTTGTTATCAACGGCATATTTGGGTATACTTTAGAGATAGCTTAATATTATTGGAGGATCAAGAGGTGATGAAATATTTTCGATCGATTTTTGTTTTACTGCTTATATTAGGTGCGCCCCTACTCGCTAACGAATGGGCGACCTACTACTTTCCAGGCAAAGTTGGCAGTTCCTGGATTTATGAAGATCAAGATGGCAACGAATTAACGCGCTACGCTGTTGAAGAAAAAAATGTTGAAGGCAATACGTTTCGCGCTTTCGAGTATGAACCTGAGATAGATGATTGGGAAAAATATATGTATGCTGTGCAACCTTTTTTGTATCAAGTCGGGGATGAATGGGTTGCTTTCTACGTTGGAGATGATATAGAAAACGCGACCGAGTCAATCCTGAGTAAAAAACTTGACGAAACCCTTGCGATGATTCGTCAACAAACTGCAGGACAACTCCCTCCCGGTGTCACAATTGATTTTGACTATACTATTGACCCCAAAGCACAAGATTATTTTTACCTATTTCCAACACCTATTGCATATAATGAAGAATGGGTCGCTATGGAATTAGATGTAAAAGTAGGGATGACCATGGACATTCAAGGAGCACCCGTTGAAATTCCTGCAGCACTTAAAACCGTTTCTTCTACGACAAATATTGTAGAAACAGGGAACGTTATTGGAAAAGAAACTGTTGAAACTGAAGCAGGGACTTTTGAAGAGTGCTTAAAAATTGAATATAGAACCAAAACAACCGTAGACACAGAACTCCCTCCCGAATACAAGCAGCTTCTCCCTGAGCAACAAACTAATGAGTCTGTTTCAACCTTGTGGTTAGCCCCTAATATCGGGATTGTCAAATTCAAGAGTGAACAGGAGAATTCAGATGAGGTGAAAACACTTGAATTAAAAAGCTACGAAATCCAATCTGATGAATCCGAAAACGGAGAAAGTAAATAATCTGCGGGACCTGCTCGGACTGCTGTCAGATTGATGATTCTTTATAAGGTGACATTCCGCATGTTGAAAAAACTGTTTCCTTTCTTGATATTTTCTCTAACTTTTTATTTCAGTACGACTCTAATAGGAAACGAATCCACGCAAAAGTATTTTCCAAGTACGCTTGATAGTTTTTGGGTTTATGAAGACCAAGGTGGGAACGAGTTCACACGTCGTGTGATTCAAGGAGAAGAAATTGCGGGGAAGACATATTACGGTATCAGTTACGAACCTGTGTCAGAAGATTGGGCAGATTTTAACCGTTACATGCATCTTTCTCTGTTTAATATTGGGGAGGAATGGATAACGTTTTTTGTAGAAGATGAAATAAAAAAGGCCGTCATGGCACGCTTAACCAAAGAGATGGAAATTTTCTCTAAATTGGCAAAGAGTTCTTTAGAAAACAACACCCCACCCGAACTCAACCTTACTGTTGACTTCAACTATCATGTGGATGTAGAAGCAAAAGACGAATTCAATTTACTTCCGATCCAAGCAACTCCGGATGTAGAATGGGACACAACACAAATTAATGCCAAAATCACCATGAAGTTCGACATACAAGGATTGCCAGACTTCCAGGGTGCTGCAGAAATGCCTGAATTCACACTTGATTTTACTATCCTTGAAACGGGAAAAATCCTCGGCACAGAAACTGTTGAAGTGGCCGCTGGGACGTTTAAAGATTGTCTGAAAATCGAGTATCGAACGAAAACAGAAATGACAGCATCCCAACCAACAGCAACGGGCGACTTACCGGGAGAATCGGTTACGACTTTATGGTTTGCACCCAATGTTGGAATTGTCAAATTTCACCAACAATCTGATAAGATTTTTCTCAATTTGATGTCAGATAGAGATGCCGTTGATGCGACAATGTCTGATGAAGAAGCTGCAGAGATTACTGCTCCTTCGGTCAAGACTTATGAATTAAAGAGATACCAAATAGTGTCTGAAGTTTTACTAAACGATGACAACAAAAAATAAATAATTTTTAGACTTATACCAACCAGAAAACAGATATGGAGGGTTCTCATGTTAAAAAGATTTTGTCCGGTATTGATATTACTTTTAGCCTTTGGTTTTAGCACAACCTTGTTAGGGAACGAGTCAGTGCAGAAATATTTTCCTGGCACATTAGATAGTTTTTGGGTTTATGAAGACCAGGATGGAAATGAGTTAACACGTTATTCAATTGAAGATGAAGAAATTGCCGGTGAAACGTATCTTTCTTTTAGTTATGACCCTGAGTTAGAAGATTGGGCGAATTATAGTTGTTTTATTCATCCGGGGTTATATAATGTGAATGATGAAGGGATCACCCTTGTTGTTGGCGACGCGGTAGAAAATGCCGTCGAAGCGCGTCTTAAAAGGGAAATGGATATGTTCGTCGAAATTTTTAAACGAGAAATTTTTAGCCAAGCACCGCCAGGTGTAGAAATGCCCACCTTTAATTTAGATGTTGAGACACAAGGACAAGATTTTTTACTGCTACCTGAAAATGTTGTAGTGGATGAAGAATGGGACGCAAACCAAGTCAAAGTCAATGCTAAGATGATCATGGAAGGGGCGGGCGCTTCAGAGAATGAACAATTGGGGATGGATTTCACGATAATAGAAACAGGAATTGTGCTCGGCACTGAAACTGTTGAAACGATTGCTGGGACATTTGAAGACTGTTTGAAAGTTGAATATCGTACAGAAACAACCGTAACGCCTCCACCTGATGAAGTAGCACCGCCAGGCGAAACCGTAACGACAGTTTGGTTTGCACCTAATGTTGGAATCATAAAATTACATCAAAAATCGGGATACATGATCTTAGACATGTTACCAGATGATGTCGCTTTACCACCTAATCAGGAAAAGACATTGGAATTAAAGAGATATGAAATCAAAACCGCTGAATCGGAAAGTGATACTGAGAATTAATATACAAGAAGTCAGACATCACCTTCAACTCAATTGGAGAAAATATCATGTTAAAAAGACTGAACATCATTTTAATACTTTTATTCGCCTTTAGCTTTAGTGGGACACTGCTGGCAGATGAATCTGCAAATAAATATTTTCCATCAGCGCTTGGAAGTTTTTGGGTTTATGAAGACCAAGATGGTAACGAGTTGACGCGTAAGGCGATTGAAGGCGAAGAAATTGCAGGTAAGACTTATCCAGCGTTCAGCTATGAACCTGAGTTAGAGGATTGGGCAGAATATAGTTGGTTTATTCGCCCTCCTTTGTATCAAGTGAGTAATGCTGGTATCACACTTGTTGTTAGCGATGAGGTTGAAAAAGCAGTTAAAGCACGCCTTAAGAAAGAGGTAGGTATTCTCACTGATGCAATAAAACGGGATGCTCCAGTGGACGTAGGTATTGACGCTGATATTAAGGTACAGGGACAAAACCAGTTATTCCTCCTCCCCGACACTATTACTTTCAATGAGGAGTGGGACGTTAACCAGATTGAAGCAAACGTCAAGATGAAATTTCTGGGTGGAGGTGCCCCAGAAGATCAACCATTGGTAATTGATTTCACGATTTTAGAAACAGCAATTATCTCTGGTACTGAAACTGTTGAAACACCTGCTGGAAAGTTTGAAGACTGCCTGAAAGTTGAATATCGTACAGAAACTACTGCAGCAATGACACCTGCCCCGCCACCCGATGAAGTAGACCCGCCAGGAGAAACCGTAACGACTGTATGGTATGCGCCAAATGTCGGAATTGTCCAATTTCGTCAGGAAACGAATTACATTTTCTTAGAAATGATTCCAGACGATGAAGACCTTCCTGTGCCACCTGGACCTAAAACGAAAACATTTAAATTAAAGAGATATGAAATCAAATCGGGTAATTTTGAAGGTGTTGAGAAAAAATCTATTACGACACCCAAGCCACTAAAAGATGATACCGAAAAAGGAAAAACTAAAACAAGTAACGCACAATCCCCGAATTATTTTCCCGGCACATTAGATAGTTTTTGGATTTACGAAGACCAAGACGGTAATGAGTTAACGCGCCATGCAATTGAAGGTGAGGAAATTGCTGGTAAAACTTATCCTGCATTCAGTTATGAACCGGAGTTAGAGGATTGGACGAAATATAGTCCTTTTATTCGTCCTTCTCTATACCAAGTGAGTGAGGTAGGGCTAACGCTTGTTGTCAGTGATGAGGTGAAAAAAGCTGTCAAAGCACGCCTAAAAAAAGAGATAGATACTTTCGTCCAAACGGCAAATGCTGAAGCAGGAGGCCCTGATTATGATTGGAATGTAGAGATTGAGGTAAAGATAAAAGACAATTTGTTACTTTTACCCGATGCTATTAATGTCAATGAAGAGTGGGATGCGAACCAGATTAAAGCCAACGTGAAGTTAACCGATATAATTGATGATGTTCCGGATGAAGATGATCCATTCTATTTAGATTTCACCATCGTCGAAACAGGGATTGTATTAGGCATGGAAACTATTGAAACACCTGCTGGAATATTTGAAGACTGTCTCAAAGTTGAATATCGCACAGAAACAACAGTAGTATTTGACCCTCATGAGGATGCAGATCCACCTGGTGAAACTGTAACAACAGTATGGTTTGCTCCCAATGTCGGAATCGTAAAATTACATCAAAAAGTGAAATACATTTTTTTAGAGTTGATCCCAGATGATGCTGATTTTCCAATGCCTCCTGACCCTAAACCGAAAACATTTGAATTAAAGAAATATGAAATCAAATCTGCTGATACTGAAAGCAGCAAAAGTAATTCAAAGGCTGCTGTAAAATCGGCAGAAGACAAAGTTGAAACTAAAAAAGCAAAACCTTCATCAGATGGCGCGCAGCGTTCAAATTATTTTCCAAGCACTTTAGGGAGTTTTTGGATTTATGAAGACCAGGATGGTAACGAATTGACGCGTCATGCAATTGAAGGTGAAGAGATTGCAGGTAAAACTTATCCTGCATTCAGTTATGAACCGGAGTTAGAGGACTGGGCAGAATATAATCCTTTTATTCGACCATCCCTATTTAACAGAAGTGATGCTGGAATCAAACTCATTGTCAAGGATGAGGTTGAAAAAGCAGTTAAAGCACGCCTAAAAAAAGAGATGGATATTTTAGTCAAGGGAATGAAAGAACAAGTTCCACCAGAGGTAGGTATCCCTCCCGACTTTGATTTGAATGTTGATATTGAGGTGAAGGGAAAAGAAATTTTTTTTCTGCTACCTGAAACTGTTGAAAACAATGAAGAATGGGATGTCAATCAGATTGCTGCCAACGTAAAATTAACCTTTGAGGGTGAGGGAATTCCAGCCGGAGAACAAGCAGCAATGAATTTTACGATTATAGAAACAGGAATTGTTTTAGGCACAGAAGTTGTTGAAACTGCTTCTGCCGGTAAATTTGAAGATTGCCTAAAAGTTGAATACCGCACAGAAACAACAGCGGTGTTTACTCCTGATGACGCTGATGGTATGGATCCTCCTGGTGAAACCGTAACGACAGTTTGGTTTGCTCCCAACGTCGGAATCGTAAAATTACATCAAAAATCGGGGCACACCTTCTTAGATATGTTCCCGGATGATTCTTCTTATGTTTTTCCACTTAAGAAAGAAAAGACCTTTGAATTAAAGAAATATGAAATCAAATCTGAAGAACCGGAAAATGAGGTAAGCAATTAATAGTATCAGACACATCATTTGTTCCTTAAACTTATATCTAACGTGAGTTTGATAAAAGCCTATTGTAGAGCAAACTTTCCAGTTTGCGCCATAGCACACAAACTGGAAAGTTTGATGCTCAAGAACCGCAAGGTGGGTCTTCGGAGAAAAGACCTATTATTGAGCTGATGTCATTTATTATCAAACTGGTGTTAAATCTATAATTGTCAATTAAAGGAGTTATTATGTTGAAAAAATTTTGTGCTGTCCTGATATTTTTGTTCGTCTGTAGTTTTAGTGCAACCCTACTTGGAAATGAGACAGCGAAAAAGTATTTTCCCAGCACGCTTGGAAGTTTTTGGGTTTATGAAGATCAGGATGGCAATGAGTTGACGCGTAAGGCGGTTCAAGGTGAAGAGATTGCAGGTGAAATGTATCATGCTTTTGAATATGAACCGGCATTTGAAGAAAATTGGGAGAAGTATGAGTATTACGTTCATCCCACGCTTTTTAAGGTAAAGGATACAGGAATTAAGTTCTTGATTGGTGATGAGTTTAAGAAGGCTTACCAGAAACGCCTGGAAAAAGAGTTAAAAGATTCTATACAACAAACAGGAGGACCACCGGGATTTACGCCTAACTACGATGTTAAGGTAGAAGTAGTAACACAAGAAAATTTCTTTTTGCTCCCTACCCCTTTCACCCTCAACGAAGAATGGGATTCAATGCGTCTAAAACCCACCGTCAAGATAACGATGAGTTTTGCAAACTCAGATGTTGATGTAGAGTTGGCAGGGATGTCGCAGCAAAGCACGATTTATTTCACTATTATGGAGACAGGTATTGTCAGTAGCAAAGAAACCGTTGAGACACCTGCTGGCACGTTCAAAGACTGTTTGAAAGTTGAATACCGGACAAAAACTGTGATGCCGTCATTCGCTGGGGAAGGCGGTCCAAAGGCAGGTGAATCTGTTTCAACATTATGGTTAGCTCCCAACGTCGGCATTGTAAAATTTCACCAAGAAGCGGAGAAACCGACTCTCAGTGATTTCAATAATTCTGAAACCACGACACAAGTGAAGACACTTGAATTGAAGAAATATGAAATCAAAACTGATGCAGCGGAGGCTGAATGAGCGTTTTTCCTATCTATCGTCCAAGACGACTACGCGCAAGTGAAAACCTACGGCGCCTCGTGCGAGAAACGAGTCTGTCTGTAGACGATCTCATCTATCCAATGTTTGTTGTCCACGGAGATGACACGGCAATAGAAATTTCTTCTATGCCAGGATGCTACCAATATTCTATTGATCGGCTCGTTAAAGCTGCGAAGGAGCTTGCATCGCTTGGAATTCCTGGGACGATCTTGTTCGGAATTCCTGAAACGAAAGATGCACTTGGATCGGAAGCTTATGCAGAAGATGGCATCATTCAGCAGGCGGTACGTGCCATTAAGGACGCAGTCTCCGACCTGCTTGTGATTACAGACGTTTGTCTGTGTGAATATACTGATCACGGACACTGCGGTATCATTGAAGGCGGAGATGTGCAGAACGATCCTACACTTGATTTGCTTGTTAAAGAGAGTGTATCGCACGCGCGGGCAGGCGCTGATGTTATTGCTCCATCGGATATGATGGATGGCCGTGTCGGCGCAATTCGCGATGCCTTAGACGAAGAAGGCTATGAAAATATACCTATAATGGCGTATTCGGCAAAATACGCTTCTGCTTTTTATGGTCCCTTTCGTGAAGCGGCAGAATCAGCACCGCAATTCGGTGATCGCCGTTCATATCAGATGGACCCAGCGAATGCAGAGGAAGCACTACGGGAAGTGGCGTTGGATATTGAGGAAGGCGCAGACATTGTAATGGTGAAACCAGCACTCTCATATCTTGACGTTATCCATCAAGTGAAGACAGAATTTCAGATGCCTGTTGCAGCCTACAACGTCAGTGGCGAATATGCTATGATAAAGGCAGCCGCACAGAATGAATGGATTGATGAAAAACGCGTAGCACTGGAGGTCTTAACAAGTATCAAACGTGCTGGTGCAGATATGATTTTGACCTACTTCGCAAAGTCGGTCGTTGAATGGCTTGAAATTTGAGGTGCGGGTATATAGTAAAACCTATAATTAAGGGGACATTTCTGCAGCGTAAACTTCCAGTTTGCGTCAAATATGCACAAACTTCCAGTTTGATGCTCAACTTCTATTGTCCGTTATGTCTCCAAAACAGGTTTATCAAAGTGTTCCAATAATTTCAAGGTTTACTATGAGTAGGTTCGGTAATAAAACCGTTCCTACCGTTGATGTATTTACATATTTTAGATTTTACGAAATTAGAATTGGAGGAACGAATTGGAGAGTAGCAAATCTTTATCAGCGTGGCAAAAATCACAACAATTTATCCCTGGCGGTGTCAACAGTCCTGTCCGTAATTTTAGCAAGGTTGGTGGACATCCCCGCTTTATTGATCGCGGTGAAGGGGCCAAGATTTACGACATAGACGGAAACAAGTATATCGATTATGTCGCTTCATGGGGACCATTAGTTTTGGGGCATGCACATCCTGATGTGGTCGAAGCTGTCAGGACTGCAGCAGCGCGAGGCACAAGTTTCGGTGCTCCGACAACATTAGAGACAGAACTTGCAGAAACCATCGTCAATGCAGTGTCTTCCATTGAACAGGTCCGACTTGTCAACTCAGGCACGGAAGCGACAATGAGCGCGATTCGTGTCGCACGCGGTTATACTGGTCGCAATAAAATCATCAAGATAGACGGATGCTATCACGGACATGTAGACTATCTATTGGCGAAAGCGGGTTCAGGCGTTGCAACTTTCGGTCTTTCGGATAGCGGTGGCGTGCCAGAGGATTTCGCACGGAATACGCTCACTATTCCTTTTAACGATCCTGAGGCATTGACAACAACAATTGAGGCTAACACGGACGAGATCGCCTGTCTCATACTGGAGCCTATTATGGGCAACATGGGGATTATCCCACCACGTGTGGGGTACCTCAATGAACTTCGTGAGATTACTGAACAGCATGGGATCGTGCTTATCTTTGATGAGGTAATTACCGGTTTTAGAGTCGCTTATGGTGGCGCACAGTCATATTATAACGTTACACCAGATATGACATGTTTAGGGAAGATAATCGGTGGTGGTTTGCCTGTCGGTGCTTACGGCGGAAAACGGGAGATTATGCAGTGTGTTGCCCCAGAAGGTGATGTGTATCAGGCAGGCACATTATCTGGTAATCCGTTGGCTGTCACTGCAGGTATAACGACTTTGAAAAAATTGGCGGAACCAGAGGTTTATGAGCAACTTGAAAACCGCGCATCTACTCTGGCAGACGGAATAGCAGAAGCAACCCAAAAACATGGAATTGATACATGGCATAGCCGCGTCGGTTCAATGCTGATGCTATATTTTACAGCAGAGACTGTTACTGATGCAGATGGCGCACGAACAGCTGATATAGAACGTTATCGTCAGTACTTTTGGGGGCTCCTTGAACGTGGTGTATATGTCGCCCCTTCCCAATTTGAAGCCGGATTTGTATCCTTAGCACATTCCGAAGAGGATATCAATATGACCGTTCAAGCTGCAACTGAGATAATCGCAAATCTGTAACAATAGCAGGACTTCGCATTCCCCCCTTGATAAGGGGGGTTAGGGGGGTTAAAAGGTGCTATTTCAGCGATCTAACCCCCTAAATCCCCCTTATCAGTGGGACTTTAAGAAAAATGCGTAAGTCCTGAATAGTAAAGGAATTGAATGTCAAGTTTTGATCAGATTGTAAATTTAATTGCTGACGATCTTAGTGCTGTAGAGGCGAAACTAACTGAAAATACAGCGAGCGAATATAGTTTTGTAGATATGGCGGTTCAGCATGTTGTAGAAGGAGGCGGTAAACGCCTGCGTCCTATCCTTGTTGTGCTATCTGCAAAAGCGCGTGGATACGAAGGTGCGGATGCACACACACTCGCAGCAGTTGTTGAACTCATCCATGTCGCATCCCTTGTGCATGATGATGTGCTTGATGAAGCTGCAATCCGCCGTGGACGTGAAACATTACAGACAAAATGGGGCAATAAGGTGGCAGTACTTGTTGGAGATTACTTGCATGCCCGCGTTCTTTCAATGCTCGTTTCCCGCCGCGCAGATGACCCCGCAATGGCGATCCTTGCCGATACCACGCAGGCAATGTGTGAGGGAGAAGTCATCCATGCCTATAAAAGTGGAGATTTTGATATATCAGAAGAGGAATACCTAAAGATAATTAGTTTTAAGACCGGTAAGTTGATTGCCGCCTCTTGCACGCTCGGTGCGATCCTCGGACCTCATGATACTCAGCAGATTGAGGCATTCACAACCTACGGCAAACAAATTGGAACTGCATTCCAAATTGTAGATGATCTGCTTGATTTCGTGGAAGACCCAGAAAAATTAGGAAAAAATGCTTTTGGTGACCTTCGTGAAGGGAAACTTACTTTTCCTATTATACATACCCGAAAAGTGTGTGATGATAATGAGAAACAAACGCTTGAAAAAGTGCTAAATCCTGACACCGATGAAACCGAAGCTATTACCTTTGTTGAATCTTTATTCCAAAAATATGGTGTGGAAATTCACTGTTTGGAAGTTGCACAGGGTTATGCCGACCGTGCTAAAACTGCGTTAACAAATATACCACAATCGGATGCGCGTACAGCCTTGCAAAACCTCGCTGATTACGTAGTTTCACGGGATTCATAGGCAAAATGTTTTATCCAGCACATATAAATCTGCACAATAGAAAATGCCTTGTTGTAGGCGGCGGCACTGTTGCTGAACGTAAAGTTGTCTCTATGCTCATCAGCGGTGGAGATGTAACTGTGATTAGTCCAGACGCAACCGAATTAGTTATATTCCTTGCTGAGATCGGTACAATACAATGGCATAAACGGCAGTTTAAGACAGGAGATACAAGCGGATATTTTCTTGTATGTGCCGCAACCGATTTTACAGATATAAACACCGCGGTATATACTGAAGCATACGAAAAAAACAACATTCGCTTAGTCAATGTCGTTGACGTTATCCCACAATGCACCTTTGCCGCTGCGTCTGTAGTAACAGATGGTGAACTCATGATTAGTATCTCCACCAGTGGCATGAGTCCAGCGACAAGTCGACGCATCCGAGAACATTTGGAAGAGACGTTAAAGACATCATCTTTATATACGCTTGGATACGAAAATGGAAAACCTGTACCAATTGAAAATCAAGGGTTACCGTATCCAGTTTACCTGTTATTGAAAGATCGCAAGTGTGTTGTCTTATATGAGCAGGAAACATCGGAAATTGAACGTAGAGTCTCACTTTTACGTCAATGTGGCGCGATAGTGGTGCATAATCCTATGGACTTTGGTGATGCATTCCTTGTGATTTCCGATACACCTATAAGTGATGTTTCTGATGGCTCCTTACAGGAGACCCTTGATAGACCAAACTCTGCAGACTTCTTTACACCGAATCTCGTTATAGATGATAACCTTATCATCAGCATATCAGCAAAGGATAGTACAGATGTAAGCAAGATGGAACGTTTACATGAGAAACTCACGCATCAGTTTGAAAACAGCGGTTACGGTGCGTTTATTGACCTGCTTGGCAAGCGGCGTCCGGAAGTCCTCAAAACTTTTCCTACGTCCAAAATGCGCGGCGATTTTTTTGAGAAACTTATCGGACATGTCGTAGACAGTCCACAAACATGTTGTCTAAGTCTTACAAATCCTGTGTGTTCTGCCGAATGCCTTTTCAACTGGGTACGACACGGTAAAATTAAGGATGCAAACAACTTTATATCGGAATTTTTAAGCACACAGCAAGCAAAAATATAACAAATGTCAACAGAACTCTTGCATTTTCTTTTTCTTGTAACGGTATTAGTCTATTTAGCAGCCAGTATTTTTCAGGCACTCTACCTTGCAATAGGGGAACGATCTGAAACGCCGACCCTACGCCCACGGATCGCCTCAATCGCTTTCTGGGGAACGTGTCTTGGGTTTGTTTTACTCACACTTTTTATTGCACTCTGGTGGTCGCGTGAAGGGCATTTTCCGATGAAACACTGGACAGACTCTACAGCTTTTTTTGCGTGGGCGATTACTTTAATCTATCTGATTGTAGTGCGAGTAACGCAGCTGCGGGCTATAGGGAGTTTAGTTATACCAGGGGCATTCATTACAATCCTGATTTCATACAGTTTCTCCAGAAACACATCCGCATTACCCGAAAATTTAGAAACCTATTGGTTAGTGCCTCACATTACACTGATTTTTCTTGCCTATGCTGCGTTTTTTACTGCATTTGGGTTCGGATTGCTTTACTTGATGGCAGAGAAAAAGATCCGCCAAAAGACAAATATGCTCTTTCATAATCTTTTTCCATCTCTCGGAGCATCAGATGAACTCGGCTATAGATGTACAATACTCGGTGTAATTCTCCTGACAATCGGTATGATCGTCGGTGTACTGTTGACACAGTATATCAAGAATTTAACTTGGAGATGGCTTGATTCTCAGATCTTTTTCACTGTCGTGACATGGGTTATCTATGTTGTGCAAATTAGTATTCGTCAACTGTGGGGGTGGCGTGGTAGAAAAGCAGCATACTCGGAAATTGTCGGTTTCATTGCAGTACTCTGTACCTACATTGGCGTGAATCTTTTTTTAGACAGCACACATACATTTCGGTAATATGAGATAGTTGCACAAAGATGTGACAAGTGCAAAATTTGACATACTATCCTCAATTGTGATATAATTTACTAACTATCGGACATTCGCAAGTATTCAGTATCCGACGAGCAAGTATCATGAATCAGATTGTATCTATTGGAACAAGCCATCACGTTGCCCCTGTTGAATTCAGAGAAAAGCTGGCTTTTTCCGAAGAACAACTCATAGAATCCCTCCATCATCTGCGCGAATCACATAAGGTTGATGAGGCAGTAATCCTCTCTACCTGTAACCGTGTAGAGGTTTATGGGGTTGCTCATTCCCAGCGAACAACCGAATCCCCTTTTAAAGTTCTACTTGACTTTTTGTCCAACTACCATCGAATTAGTGTAGATACTCTCAAAAAGTGGAGTTATCGTCATCATAATCTTGATGCCATTCAACATCTTTTTCGGGTTACATCCAGTCTTGATTCAATGGTTGTAGGTGAATCTCAGATTTTGGGTCAAGTTAAAGATGCGTTTGACTTTTCACGTTCGGCAGGTGGTGCTGGGGCAATTCTAAACCGCCTTTTCGCGAAGGCATTCAGTGTTGGTAAACGTATACGTTCAGAAACCACTATTGCTGCAGGAGCTGTGTCGATCAGCTATGCAGCGGTAGAACTTGCCAAAAAGATTTTCAATACTTTAGAAGACAAAACTGTAGCGATTATTGGGGCGGGTGAGATGAGCGAACTCACAGCGAAACATCTCGTCGCTAATGGTGTTTCAAAAGTAATCGTTGCGAACCGTACTTATGAACGTGCTGTCAAGATTGCCGAGAAGTTTAAAGGCATCCCTATTGCTTATGAGGAAAACCTTAACTTCCTCATTGATGCGGATATTGTCATCAGTTCCACAGACGCACCCCATTATCTCATTGAACGTAAACCGCTTGCTGAGATTATGAGAAAGCGGAAGCATCGATATATGTTTCTCATTGACATCGCTGTTCCACGCGATATTGAACCGGATGTCAGTAAAATAAACCATGCTTTTCTCTATAACATAGACGATTTAGAAGCTGTTGTCGCTTCAAACCTCAAAGAACGCCAACAGGAAGCGGTTCGCGCTGAGCAGATTGTCTCCGAAGAGGCAAAACGGTTTCATGATCAATTGCAAATCCTTGAAGTTAATCCCACCATTAAAGCGCTACATCAGCAGTTTCAGCAGATAGCCGAATGTGAACTCAAAGCCTGCTTGGGTAAGACTACATTGTCGGACACACAAGAAGATGCTGTTGCATCTATGACACAAGCAATCGTTAAAAAACTTTTACACCACCCGGTAGAAAATTTGCGCCACGCTGTTAACGATGGCAATGCTGATCATGGGCAATATGTTCATGCCCTCCAAGAACTGTTCGCTTTGGACAATAATGACGATAAGGATCAGGCATGAACCGCTCAGTTACAATCGGCACGCGTGGCAGCGAACTTGCGCTATGGCAAGCATCCTTTGTAAAACAGCAATTAGCACACCATTTCCCCGATATTGAAGTTAATCTCAAAATCATCAAAACCACTGGCGACACTATCCAAAATCGTTCTTTGGTGGGATTAGGCAAGGGCGTTTTTACCAAAGAGATAGAAATCGCGCTGTTAAACGGTGATATAGACCTTGCTGTTCATAGCCTCAAAGACCTCCCAACAGAATTACCTGAAGGACTTTGTATAGTCGCAATCCCAACACGGGAGGATCCGCGCGATGTACTCATTACATCCACAGGGTTCCCCTTAGAAGATTTGCTGCATGGTGCGAAAATTGGCACTACAAGCCCACGACGGAAGGCACAACTCCTCCATCTACGCCCAGATTTGCAAGTTGTTGATGTCCGAGGCAATGTTGATACTCGGATCCGTAAACTTGAGGAAACCGATCTTGATGGGATTATTCTCGCGGCGGCGGGGATTAAACGCCTCCTGAAAGAAGAAGTTATCACGCAATTTTTTGAAATAGAGCAGATGGTGCCAGCAGTTGGACAGGGGGCATTGGCAATCGAAGCGCGTGAAGGAGATACGAACATTGAAAACCTACTTGTTCCTTTGAATGACTTTACGACAGTTGCCGAAATTACCGCTGAAAGAACTGTATTGGAAAGCCTTGGTGGCGGATGTCAAGTGCCGATAGGCGCGTATGCTGAACACATTGAGGGTGAACTCTCACTTATTGGAACTGTGTGTCATCCTGAAGGGAGAGTCCGTATTGTAGAAAGCGCAGCGGGAATGTTAGACGATGCCCAACACTTAGGAAAAATTGTCGCTAAAAAATTGCGTAACAGCGGTGCAAATGAACTGTTGAAAGCACTGTCAGATGTGGAATGAATTTATCTATAGACGTTAGTAAACCTCTTCAAAAGCCTATCCTTGTTGAGGAACCTGTTGAAGAAACTCAATTAAGTGATGCAATGCAGCAGCCTGAACAACCCGAAGCTGAAGTAGTTCCCCCTGAACAACCTGAAACCGAAAAAGACCCTATTCTTGCTAAATGGGAAGAAAAAATAGTACAAGATGACGGAACTATATTTGTTAAGGCATTGAATAGTCTTAGCGTATCTTCTGATGGACGTATAACTTTAACTATATCAGGCACACTATCAGCAAAATGCCTCACTTTCAACAGCACAAATCTTAAAACTCACGGTTCTATATGGATACGTATAGAACCGAATTCTGGCGATCTGGTGCTATTGAAAGAAACTGATGTCACCGATAAAATTTGTGGACTGGCAATTCCAGACGATGCATTACCAGGCATCTACAGATTACTCGTAGATATGACAATAGACGGTGTTCGAGATGTATGGATCTCTCGTAATGGTTTGCAAGTAGATTAAACACCCTTGGCTCATGTCAAGAATATGTGCAAATTAAAATTTAACCTCTACGGTTATTGGCTTCATGAGAGGGGTGGCACATACTTTTTACATGAGCCAACGCCCTTTAACTATGTCTCAAATAAAAAACCGCGCCATCTTTGAAGGCAATAACCGCCCAATCCTACATGGCATAGACCTGATATACCTTGATCCGCCGTTCAACTCCAATCGCAAATATAATCAGGATGGACGCATTCCCCCTTATCAAGGGGACTTTAAGAGGAAATGCGTCCATCCTATCTGACTTGAATTCGTAGCGGTTAATGTCTGTTAATAGGGTGTATCTCGTGTTGTGAGCGCACACCACCTTGTAGAAAACAAGTGATTGAATACTGCCTCTCGCGCTTCTGGTGTGTCAATCTGCTTTAATGCTAATGCAGCATTAAAACGGACATATCGATTCTCATCTTCCAATTGAGCGATTAAGTCCGGCAATGCAGGTTCAGAGAGCGGTCCCAGTTTTGCTAACGTGCGAGCTGCATTATAACGAACCCAATAATGTTCATCACTTAGCCCTTCTGTTGATACCTGTACCGTCTGTTCTAAATCAGTCCCTTCATCCATCTGTTGACCGATAATGCCTAAACCTTCAATTGCGTGTCGACGCACCAACGGAGATTCATCTTTTGCAGCGTGCGTTAATGCAGGAATAGCTTCCGCTGCTGCTGTTCCTATATCCGCCAACGCGTAGGCTGCAGTTGCGCGTACCGACTCATCTGTGTCTTGTAGCCCATCAATTAACGTTGGAACAGCGGGTAAACCGGTCAGACTTAAGGCATATCCCGCATAGCTGCGAATTGAGTCAGAAGTCCCATGTAATGCCTGATTCAAAGTGGGTACTGCTGCTTCGCCAACTCTGCCCAAGCGATATGCTGCGTTCAACCGCACCTTTTCATCTTCATGCTGCAAAGTTTCAAACAAGTTATCCACTTCGTTAGGTGAAACACCGTTAGCTGCTCCATTCTCTTTCCCATAATACCAATCCCACTGCGATTCCCACAGTTCTGGGTGGTCGGGTGCTACATCGTTGCCAACAGAATGCCAATCATCGGTCCTGCTTTGCCATGAAGGGGTGCTCGGTTCATCAAATCGTGAAAACAGGAATTTCAACATATACCTTTTCTTATCACTTCGATTCGGCGTGGCACGATGCCACAAATCATAATGGACAATAGTTACAGTGCCTGCTTCACCACAGAGTGAAACATCTGGTTGTTCGTGTGCGCTTTCACTGGTTTCGTAATATTGAGAACCGGGTAGCACAGCAGTTGGCCCTCTGTCCTCAGGCACATCTTGAGGATAATAAAATGCCATAGACCAACGACATTTGTGCCTTCGGATCTGTTCGTCTCCTTCATAAGAATCCTTATGAAATCCCTGTCCACCGCTACCTTGTGGGTTGTAATGGCAGTATCGGTGTGGGTGCATCATATAGTTTTTTCCAAGTACACCTTGCATCGCACCATCAACTACTGGGTGGTCAAACACTTGTTGAATTTCAGGAATAAGCGGGAGCACATTGTTTCCCAAGTTACCTGTGTGTTCAAACATTACCTCCAGATGCTCGAAAATGTTTTCATGAAAACTGGGTGGAAAATCGGTTTTGACTGTAATATAACCGTTAATAATAAAATCCCGCATCTGTTCATCGGTAAGCTGAATTGCCTGATTTTTCATGTTATACCTCCACTGAATCGCGTAGCTTGCTACTAACTTTTATATATAGTAGACTTTAGAATTAATTGGACATTATGTTCGGTTCGGTTCGGTTAGGAAACCGAACCTACCGGGGTGTTGAGCATCAAACTGTTAGTTTGATGCTCAGAAGTATCCCATTAATTATAGGTTTTACCATATATGATAACATTTTGTCAAAAAAAATCAAGGAATATTTGTTTTTGCCTACAATCGGGTGTGTAAAGTTTTTTGTATTGTCCACTTTATTTCTTTTGTGGGAAGGTTTTCTAAATCCAATTTTGTCTGAATCGCTGATTATCACAGATGACGCGGACAGAAGCGGATTGAAGAGGTATCTTGTGGCAACATCGTCTTTTGGAAAATGATTATGGCGTATGTAATATGTAAAAGGATAATCCGCGAAATCTGCGGCATCCGCGAAAATCCGCGATTCAGAAATTGATAAGATATTTACACACCCCTACAATCTGTTTTATTGACATAATTTTGATTTTTACTTATACTATGAATACACAAGACATTTCCATAGATCAATTTCTCATACAAACGCAATATCTATGCTGTTCCAAAGGAGGCAATTATGTCAAAAATTCTCGTGTTATCTGGTGAAAACCACCGTTTCAATGCCAGCGCAAGTGTCATTCACGGTTTTTTGGATGCGGATGCAGAAATTTCAGCAACTTTAACCGACGATAAAGGTGTCTTAGCGTCTAAGGATTTAAACGCTTATGATGCGTGTGTTTTCGGGACTGGCTTCACCCGTTCGGAGCGTCAGGAAGATGGCACTTCCAAACGCGTCCCAGATCTAACTGCTGCCCAAGAAGATGGGTTATTTCAGTTTGTGAATAACGGCAAAGGGTTAGTCGGTATTCACGGTACCGCGTGGTGGATTGGTGGGCGCGCCGTTGATCTTATCGGTGGGCACGCAAATTGGCATCCGCCAGGCTCAACCTTCACTGTGCATATTGAGGACACTGAACATCCTACGACGCAAGGGGTTGCAGATTTTGACGTTGAAGATGAGATCTACATTTCAGCGCATGACCCGCACATCCATGTATTGGCAACTGCAGAATGGTTCGGCAAGGCGCATCCAATGGCATGGGTCAAATCCTACGGATCCGGCAGGGTTTTTTATACCACGTTGGGACACGGTCCGGGGACCTTTGAACGTGCTGGCATGCAGAAATTCCTTACACAAGCAGTAAAATGGGCTGCCACATCGTAAAGTCCGCCAGATGCACACGCTAAAAATTAAAAATGTAGAGACCGAAATTGTTCAGGTCAACCACCGCGGCAATTGGCTTTTCGTTAAGCTCCATGCTGAAGATGGCACAACTGGCATTGGTGAGGCTTCCCACGGCAGAGACGATGAACGGGTCAGACACCAAATTGGGACCCTCAAACCCGATATTATCGGAGTGAATGTATTTGAATTAGAAACATTTCGTCATCGGTTCTTCCGTGAAACTGAGGGACACGCTTATCATACCGCAATTAATGGAATCGAACAAGCGATGTGGGACTTAGCAGGCAAGGCGTTAGGCGTGCCAAGTTATCAATTACTGGGTGGTAAATGCCGAAACCGGATTCGTCTCTATGCAAATATAAATAGGGCAACGGTAGATCGGAGCCCAAGCGGTTTCGCCCGCAATGCTGAACAAGCAGTTTCTGAGGGGTTTACTGCAATAAAATGCGCTCCGTTTGATGGTGTTTCAGTTTCGGATATATCAAAAGGAACGCTAACTTATGCTATCCACTTAGGTATTGATAGAATCCGAGCTATTCGCACTGCTGTCGGGCCTGAAATTGATTTAATGGTAGATTGCCATAGTCGGTTCAATGCTGGTTTGATTATTCAAACGGCTAAAGCGTTGGACGACCTGAACCTCTTCTGGATTGAAGATCCGGTCCCGTTGACTGACCTTGATGCCGTTGCGCATGTAAGCCAATCTACCTCTATGCCGATTGCAACAGGGGAACGCCTGCGCACACTCACTGATTTTGATCAACTGCTAAAACGGGGACGTGTTGATTATATTCTACCGGATGTCAAACATGTTGGTGGTCTGTTAGGTTTAAAAAAGATAGCAACTCTTGCAGAGACAACAAATGTTAAGATAACACCGCATAACCCAAGCGGGCCCGTCGCAACGGCTGCGAGCGTGCAATGTATGGCAAGTGTGCCGAACTTTGGTATCCTTGAATATGCTTGGGGAGAAGTAGATTGGCGGAGTACACTTGTTGATCCACCCGAACAAATTATTGACGGTTTTATTGAACTTTCAACACGATCAGGACTTGGTCCATCACTCAAATCATTATAAACAAGACTTACGCATTCCCCCTTGATAAGGGGGCAGGGGGGTTAAACAGTCCAATATTCAGTGTTTTTCGTCTTTTTAACCCCCTAAATCCCCCTTATCAAGGGGGACTTTAAGAGAAAATGCGTAAGTCCTGATAAACAAACTTTTTTAGGAGACAAACTTATGAGACTATTTACACTTTTTAATCTGCTTCTGATTGTCTGTTTGTTTGGTTGTCTTGGCAGTCAGCAGACCGCAACACAAACGATGGAGACAGAAACTGCCGCTACTGAAACAGAAGAGTCTGCCCTTGCAGTGCTTGAACTTTCAACGCCTAAAACAACCTATTCAGCACAAGAAGCAATTCCGTTAGAACTTACAATTCAAAACGGTAAGTTTGATCTACTTGTACCATTTTCCAGCGTGTCAACACAAAGGGCTTTCAAACAACTTACAGTGGCAAATAGCAACGGTGAGGTTTTCAAGATGAAAAAACCGATTCCGCTCGGAAACACCCTCAAAGCGCTTTACGAGGATGGAAAATCTGTCAGATGTGTTCAAGGCTTTGACATGAAAGCAGGCACAACACAAACAGTTTCTCTGGAAAATCTGCAGACACATTACCAACTCGAACCTGGCAGTTACACAGTAAAAGTTACAATTTTATTAGAGGTATATCGGGAGTTCATGGAAGATCAACATCCAGAAATAATTGAATTGCAACGCGAAATTCAGAAATATCAGAATAACACTAACCCGCAGTTTACCCCAGAGGTAAAAAAGGAAGCAATTGAGTATACGCAAGGTCAAATTGATCTCATCAAAGAGAAATATAAGGAGGAGCTGCAAAACATTTATCTACCACTCAAGTCACTTCGTGGAAAGGCATCTCTTGAATCTAACAGTATTTCTCTTGCGATAAAATAAAGGTCCCAGGATGGACGCATTTCCTCTTAAAGTCCCCCTTGATAAGCTTTCTTGGCCCCATAAGTTTTTGGGGCCAGTCCGTTAAGTCTGTTGAGGGTGCCTGTTGCTTAAAACACCTGAAAACTGACCAATATTTTAGATGTCCGATACCGTTATAGGACTTTTAGATAAAGTTCACAAGGTTTTTTAGTTCTTATGACCAATTTTCTGTCCTATATCGGGGTTAGAAACCCTTCGGACAAGAGCATTTCGAGCCTTTGTGCCTCCAATTCGACTTATGGGTCCAAGAAAGCTTATCAAGGGGGAATACGTAAGCCCTGACTATAAACGGAACGGGTGTAACACATCTTAAAATTTTCCAAAGACTCGGACAAATATTTCCATGAAGTTCTGATCGTTAACATCCCCGATTGCACGTTGGTCTATGTATCGCGCGCCGATATGCAGAAAAAGCTGCTTGCGATAAGCCAAAAAACTCTTTTCCATTTCAGCCAATAGTGCTTGCCGAACAAAATCGTTATCATCCTTAAGCAAATCATTGAACAGAAGTATCTGTCCACCACCGGTGAGTTTAATCGTTTTCGTAAACTGATAGACAACCTTGAGAATAAGCGCAGGAGTCATATCACGCACATGTGCTTGTTCAATTTGGCGCAACCTGATATCGCGTGAGATGTCCCTATCGTCAATCCTGGCGTGTAAATTGAGGTATTCAAGCCGGTCTTCTGCCATACGAAAACCGTTACGGATAGTGTATTTGAACATTGGGCTAATTTCCAACGACTTGGAAGGTCGTAGGCGGTAGAGGGTTTTGAAAATACCGACTTCGTAGTGTTCATTATCACCATCAAAATCTATATCATATTGCAGCTTGGCGCGGGCTGTTGTAATCATGCGGTCTATACCGTGATATTCCCATGTGATTTTGGCAGTGTTAATCAGATCGTTCTGCATCAACAGCGGGTCTGGACGGCGTTTTTCGACTTCAGTCCCGCCATCAACATAGAAAAACTGCAAGTCCCCATCCTCCACCATATTCTGGATTTCCGGTTGTGATCGATAGATTCTTTCATCTTCTCTACCCAAAAATCCAGCATAATACCACGTTTCATCAGGAATGTTGTCCTTCACAAGTTTGAGTTCATTTTCAAAAACAAGCGAAGAAGCGCGTGGCAATTCTTTCTTGTAAACCATATTAGCGAATGCTTTTCTGGAGGTGGGGATATCTCTGGATTTTAGGTTTTTTTCGAGTTGTAACCCAAGGTCCAAGTCAATGACGCTTTTTTCGCGACGCATCGTCTGGTTCATGAAAAGCCGGACACCTTCTAATCCGACATCAAATTCGTAATTCGGATCCTGATCGTTTTCTTCCTCGTCCCGTATGCCGTTGTTGTTTCGATCGGTTTCATCAAGAAAATCTTCATCAACATCAAATAGCAGAATATCATCTTCGTAATCAAAAGTGCCGTTGTTATTTTTATCTAAGTCCCCGGGAATGATCAGGGAAGGTGGGTCAGGAAATGTATTATCGGAATATCTATCTTGGTCATCATTGTCTCCGACAGATCGGGAGGCATCAAATCTTGGACCGACGCGAAACGCCTCTGCTTGAAAGAGCGTATCTCCGACCGTTCGGAATGCCTTGAACACGGTTGTCGTGGTGTCAAAACGTGAACGCAAGTTTTTCTGTAGTGCGTTTTTCGGTGTTACCGCTATCTCTGCCTTCAATCCATAATTGGTGAAATTGGTTTCCATGTCTACTGACCAGACAGGCGCTTCGCGAAAATACCAAGAGAACCCTAACTGCGATTTACCGAATTTTGTCACTTCGCGTAAGCCGATACCCGATCCTTCAGTTTTATCTTCTTGACCGTTCAGACGGTTGAGCGTGCCCGGGACCATTAGGATTGTCCAATCGGTGTGGTTAGAACGCACCTCCCAACGGACACCGTTTAGATCAATCTGATCAAAGGTAAACTTTGTAAATGTTGTTGGCACTTCACCGAGACTCAAGATATTTTTGACGTTTCCAGCAGTCTCTTCAATCACTAATACGCTGTGGAAGCCGCGCCGAAAGAGGCGGTCAAAATCAAAATTGTCTTGCCTAACACGCTCTTCCTCTGTATCTGCAAGGAAGTTTCGTCTATTTGTAAAGTCGTATTCAACACGGCCGGATAGGAACAACTTACCGAATAGACTGTACACATCCTCAGCGTAAACGCGGAACACAAAGGAACAGTTTAACAGTAAGAGTAGAAAACAAGGGAGTAGACACTTTCGAGTGCCTGTTTTTATGTCCATATTTTATTGCTTTCAGCAATCAGTTATCGGCTTTCAGCATATTTCAGCATATTAGTTTTTTATGAGTTCCAAACAGTCTTGCTAATGACTAATGGCTATCTCAAAATATCCTCTGGTCCATAAGCCTCTGTGAAAGTTGTCCAAATCCCTGTGCGTTTATCAAAACGACTCAAGCCGCGGTAGGTACCGAACCAGACATACGTGCTGCCAATAGCCATAGAAAGTATACCGTTATGCGCTAAGCCATCTTTTCTCGTGTAAGTTGTCCAACTATTTTTTAAGTGGTCAAACCGACTGATCCCAGCGTTGTAAGTGCCGATCCACACATCAGTACCATCAACGCCAATAGTCGTAATCTTGTCACTTACGAGACCGTCTTTAGTCGTATAGGCACGCCAATCTTCTGTTCTTTCATTGTAAAACGTCACCCCGCGGTCGCTGCCAAACCAGATGCGGTCACCATCAACGGCAATACAACTGACTTCATCACTTGCGAGTCCATCCTCTGCTGTGATTGTCTTCCAGATGTCGCGACCAATATCGTATTTACTCACGCCTCGGCGCGTCCCGACCCAAACATGTTTTTTGCTTGCCGTAATACACCAAATTTCATCAGTAACCAATGATTCAGCAAATTCCTTAGACACGGCAGAGGGTTGAATTTCAGTGCCAGAAGTATAAGCGATCCATGCATTGAGATCGTCTGCAGTTCGCGGATATTTGCCTATTCCAGAATGTGTGCCAACCCATATATTGTTGCCATCAGTGCTGACAGATGTCACATTGTTAGCAGGTAACCCATGTTCAGTTTTGTATTGGTCCCAACGCAGTGCGATCTTATCAAATCGGTTCGCACCGTCACGCGTGCCTACCCACACATATTGCTCATCAACCACAATAGAACTCACAGCGTTATCGGAGAGCATCCCTCGTGATTTTGGACGATGGCGATGCCAATGTCCGTTGTGTGTTGCTATCTCCTCTTCCCCTCCTGTCTGTTTATAGTTTTTCCATGTGCCTAAATCCTTATCGTAGCGCGATAATCCGCTGTCGGTGCCAACCCACACAAAACGTTCATCTGTATCTACTGTGCGGACGGTACGCCCTGAAAGCGTCGGCAAAGGGGCAAGAGGCATCCAGGATTCCTTCTGTTTGTCATAACGGGAAAGTCCACGGATTGTGCCAACCCATACATAGTCTTCATCAACAGCAAGGGCATATTCACCAACATGGTTATGCAGCAGTCCTTTGATATTTTTAAACGAAGTCCAGGTGCCGGAAGCGAAATGAAAGCGCTGAAGTCCGTCATTGGGTGCGGCTAACCAGAGATAGTCGTTGTCGGCAGCAAGTTCAAGGGTGCCACGATCAGATGTAATTGTGGTCCACTCCTTATTGCGTCTATCGTATCGAGTAACTACATTGTCCCAAGGTCTGTATTGTATCCAAACATCGTTTTCTGTTGCGATGATACGCTTAATGGTCTTTGCAGCAAGTACATCATTGGTAGAAAACGTTGTCCATTCTTTTGTCTTTTTATCGTATCGTGACAATGGGCGGTTGCTACCTCTATCCCATTCAGAACGCGCAACCCAGACGAAATCTTTGTCAATCGTAATCCATTCGGCACCTCTGCCTGCCAAACCATCTCTCGGTCTAAATTCCTTCCACTCCTTAGTATCTTCATTGTAGAGCGTGAGAGCATCTCCTGAACCGAACCATACCTCCGGTCCATCAACAGCAAATCCTCTTAAGCTTTCCCTATGTTCTCCACGATCAGGCTGGCTGATAACCTCCCACGTTCCAGCGGCTTTATCATAACGGTTCAACTCCATGCCCGCCATCGGAACAATCCACACACTCTTTTCACTAACAGCAATCTTGTCCACATCGTCCACAGAAAGTCCATCCTTCATCGTAAAATGTTGCCATGTATCCTTTGATTTATCGTAGCGAAGAACGCCGTAGTCTGTGGTGAACCAAACAGCGTCTTTATCTACATAAGTCCAACGCAACACCGTCATCGTTTTTTTCTGAGTAGACTGGAAAATATCTAATCGGGTGAACCGCTGCCACGTTTTTGTAGGTCGATGAAACCGCAATATTCCGCCATTCCGCGAAGCTCTCCAGTTAGAAAACCAGATATAATCTCCATCAAATTTGATGTGTGAAACGCGCGTTTCAACTAAAGGTTCTCTGACTGGGCGGGATTGATGCGTCACCCCTTCACCATTCTTAAGGTGATGTTCGATGAGGCCGGTAGAGGTCGCTAACCAAAGCTTCCCTTCTTCGTCACACACAATGTCGCGAATGTTGTAAGATTTTTCCAGAGAATTCCACTTTTCAGTTGCAATCGTATAACTTCCCAATCCCTGTGGTGTGCCGATCCAAAGCACGCCTTCTTGATAAGCGAGAGCTGTAATACTTGGAGACGACAATTTAGACCCTAAGGAAACAGGTGTCCAACGCTGCTGTGTACTGTCATATTTTGCGAGCCCTCCCCCTCCCTGCGTCCCTGCCCAAAGCACGTTGTCTACGGAAAGCAGTACGTTAACGTAAGGGTTTTTAAGCCCTTCAGTAACCTGATGCATCTGTTTATCCGCAACTGAATATCGCCAAACACCTTCTACACCACCGAACCAGACATTTCCATCATGAATAATAACAGACAATATCAGTGGATTTTTAGGTGAGTTTGGTAACGCAAGTTGTGTCCATTCTTTAGAGTTCAGGTCATACATTGCGGGACCTAAATTTGTACCAAGCCAAATTTGTTCTGCGTTACCAAGATTGTCTGACCCTTTGCCAGTGGCAACAACCGTCACAAAAGCTTCCCCTTGAGAGGGACGGTGGAATGTCCACTGACCACCAAGATGCGTGCTTGAACCGAGTCCTCGCGCTGTGCCAATCCATATCTGTGCCTTTGAGATTTTGCTCAATTTGCTCAGTTCAGATTCAGTTGATTGTGACGCTATATCTACTGACATGACGTAAGGGGTTGGCAGCCCATCTTCTTTAGAGAAAACCTCCCAACTACGCTTTTGAGGAGAAAAAACTGAAACCCCAGCGACTGTCGCTATCCAGAGGTTTCCATCAGCATCACGAGCTATGTCTCGGACATCGTTATCTGCCAAGAAATCGGCTTGTTTGTAGATTGTCCATTTACCGCTAACCTTATCAAAACGGCTTACACCGTCTTCTTTACTTGCAAACCAAACGTCATTACCTTGTGTGGTAATCCAACTCACATTATTACTCGCTAATCCATCTGCTTTCGTGTAATGCACCCACGTATTGACAGGTTTGATAAAACGATGCACGCCTGCATTGGCAGTCCCAAACCAGACCTGAAACCCATCAGTTCGGATAGAGGAGATGAAATTGCTTTTTAACAGATCGGTTTTAGTAAACGTTTTAACGAATGTCTGATCAACCTGATTGTATTGACTAACGCCTCTGTGTTGTGTACCAAACCAAACACTGTCGTCATCTACGGCAATTGTGGCGATTTCGTTGTCTATCAAGCCATCCGATCTTGTATAGTTATTCCAAGAATCTGTGTCCCGGTGATAACGGCTGACTCCACCTTTGCTGAATCTCGGATCTTCATCCCATCCATGCGGATCAGGGTTTATTTCTTTATCAGTGCCGACCCAAACGTACTCCGGTTCAACAGCAATTGTTGTAACTATCCTGCTCACTAAGCCATCTTTTCGGGTGCGGACTGCCCAACTGTCAATTGTTTTGTCATATCGGTTCAGCCCGTTTGATGTTCCAAACCAAACGTAGTTGCCATCCACAGCAATGGAGGAAACCTGATCACTTGCGAGTCCGTCAATGTCACGGAAGGTTGAAAAGGTGTCAGTTTCACTATCGTATCGACTCACACCTTCATCTGTGGCGAACCAAACCCATTTCCCATCAACCGCAACAGCGTTGACCATATCATTCGCTAATCCGCTTTCCATCGTGTAGTGTAGCCATCTGTCTTCGCTGCGTAGCCAACGTGAGACACCTTTCGCTGTTGCAATCCATACATTCTCTGAATCGGCAGCAATGCAGTTGACTTCGTTGCTGATAAGCGTGCGTTTGATGGGCCATGTCTTTTTGGGTTTTGAATTTGGGCGAGAATTGGTGAAAGGCGAATCGGATTGCGGGTCAGTTATGCCTAATGGACCGCATCCGATAATCAGAAAGAGGGATAGCAGTAATAGGATATATGCTAACGTAGGTGTAGACAATAGTTTGCATTTGCAAATAATTGAGGGAGGATCACTTTCATCTAATATCTTCATCATGCTAACGTTATTCCTTTAGTCGGTTTAGATTATGTGAGTGAATAAACAGCATTTTTAGGATCATTACATTAAGACGTTTCATAAGCAAGGAAGGTGTAATTAAAAGATAGGGGATCAACATTATTTTCATTCACCCTGAACCAGTTTAAACTTATGCGCAGCCTCTTCCAAACCGACAAAACGACTATAAATCGCCACATGGCTGAGTTTTCCTTCCCAATTTCTACCGCCACTTGCCTCATCACCGAAAAGGAGCGGATATAACTCCCAATTGCTGAAATCTCCCTGCGTACCATTGCTAACATGGACAAGTTCACCGTTAATGTAGCAGTAGACGTTTCCTTCAAAATAACTGACGATGACGTGTGTCGGTTTGTTTGACTCAATCTTGCCGAAGGAAAATTCGCCTCCAAGACCATTTTCGCCGGTGCGAGGTGTACGAATCCGCATCGCGAATCGGTTGCCATCTTGTCCAAGGGTAAAATTGCGGTGGGTAACATCCTTTGAAAATGAGATAATACGCGCAGGACCGCTCTGATTGAGATTATCTGTGGTAACAAGACATTCAAGCGTTAATTGATTACTTTTCTTGCATGCTGCGAGAAGCGTCTCATTCACATTCTGAGCAATGAACGAATCATTGACCAGATCCATCTGTCCGTCTTCGGCAATTTTTGCGTTACCACGTGCTTCAATTTCACTATTATCCTCAAGCGTGTTGTGCCAGAAAAACACAAGTCCGTCGCGTGAACCGGGGAATTCTGTATGTGTGCCAATGTCAGCAGGTGCTTCCGGTAATACATTAATGGTTAGGGCTGTTGTTGACGATGTGCCTTCCGCGTCCGTCACTGTGAGTATCGCGGTGTATTGTCCAAGTATTTCATAGATGTGTATTGGATTTGATTCATCGGATGTTGTGCCATCTCCGAAATCCCAGTGTTGTGTTAAATCGCCTGCTGCCGAGAAAGCGACTGTAAGCGGTGCGCTGCCTTGCATGACATTTGCGGATGCCTTTGCTTCAGGACGAAGTTTTTCACCTGGGGCATAAGGTGTAAAGCGGTATGCAAAATCACTATGTGGTGAAGCGAACGTATATTCTCCAGGCTGTGCTGTTCCAACAGGCAATATCTTCATGTTCCACGCATCGACGCCATCGATTTTATATGGTTGGTCTCCGTGTAGTTCTACCGTTACTGTTTGTGGTTCAGCCGTGTAAACGAGATAGTATTCTCCCTGTTTTGCGAGCATATATCGTCCAGCGTCATCACCGACCGGTTCAAGCGTATCAAATGGCGGCGCGTCTGCCATGAAATCTTTGAGAAATGCTATCCGAGGTGGACTTTCGCCGCGTAAAACACCTCCCTTTGCCCACCACAGCAGGTCTTCAGGATGTTGGTATGTTTCGCCATGTCCAACGTAACATCCAGAAACAGTACCAGCCCAAAAGTTTTGCACCATCTGTTGAGCAGAGATGTTTCCCCACCCTTGCGGGACATCCCCTTCATAGCGGCACTCGTCATAGATAACAGGTTTTCCATATTGGCTGCGATAACGGATACCTTGCGCCATATTGGAGGTTTGGATACTGGTGTGCGTCACCCAAGGTTTACTGTGATCATACCAACCTCTGCAGTTATGGATACCACGTAAACGTTGATATGGGTCATGGTCACGAATAATCTGAAAAAACCGATCCCAGTCTGATTCTTCTTTTGCAGGCATGATGTCATATTCGTTTGCAAGGGACCACCAGACGTTACGGAAAGCAGCTAAACGTGCAACTGCATAACGGATATAGCGATCATCGCTTGCAGCATCCATATTCTCAAAATCCCACCGGTCATAAGTGTGAAAAAGGATGATATCCGCTTCAATACCGAGGTCTAATAAGTCTTGAACGCGCTGCTCAAAATGCTGCCAGAATTCGGGGTTGAATTTTGTGAAATCCCAATCTTTTAGCGGTTTTCCTTCATAAGGGTAGTAGACCGGTTCATTTTTATTGTAGACGTAATCTTTTGGAAAGATACACATCCGCATCTTGTTGAAAGGTGCCTCAGCGAGGGTTTTAAGCGTCTGTTCCTCCATTGCATCACCTTGATGTGTCCATGCGTAGCAAGTCGTGCCGAACTGATGATACGGTGTGCCATCGGCATATTGTAGGTAGAAATCCTTATATACTTGCACTGGTCCGTGGTTTTCCTCGGATGGCGGGATGCACGTAAATTGTCCTGTTTTACCGTTGAGTTCAGTGATATTACTTTTTGTGGTGTATGTCCATTCTCCGACTTCATCCGGCATGAATCGGACTTTATAAATTCCGTTTCCATCATAAAACCCGTGCGGTTCGAAAGTCTGATCACCCTGTTTAAATTCTGCTGTTAGTTCGACCTCAGTGAACGGATTACCCCTATCCGGACCGTTCAGTGTCACTTCATATATTGCCCAACGTTCAACCATAGACCTCTCCTTATCTTGTTTTTACTTTGCCAATGTTTTCCGAACGAATTCTGCGTAAGTATACTTCAAAAATTGACGCGCGTCAAGAGATTCCAAAACCATTAACGCATTCATACTGTTTTACCGAGGGGTTATCTCCATTTCCGGCAAGTTCGCAATTAGCAGCGAGATCAACTTCTCTACAACTAAAAGACCTTGTTGATAACAAACCCGATCTGGTATTCGCTCAACTTATTAGTATGCCCTGTCCAATGCCGGCCATCTACCAATCTATCGGCATCTGCCCACATCTGATAGTATTCCTGACGGCGCGCAGATTTCTCGGACTCCGCCTTAAACTTCATCACAAGCGACACGCGCTCATCCGCAGACGTTTCGTCCGGGTTCACACCGCGCATCTTACCCTGTTGCACAAGCCATTCTTCCGGCGTCATCGGAATAAAATTCGGGGATGTCTGAGCACCGATATTTTGTAACATTCTTTTCCTTGACCCTTTTTCTTTGCTGTGTTATACTATTGTCAGCATTGTTCGGTAGGGATTGTTTGACGCGTCAACCCGACGCGTTCCCTACCAACTGCCAAACAACGGTTACAATGCTGGAATGAACAATGTGATCCCGAACAAAAACGCATTCAACCCTATTCTAAAAGGGGGATAATATGTCAATTTTTAATCGCATTAGATACTACGCACAACGCGGTAAACGCCAAGACTTGTTAAACAAATATGGGTTTTATGAAACTATAGAAACACAAACAGGCAAACTGATCGGAGATGACATGCTCGGTGGTGTGAGTACTCTTACCAGTAACTACACAACCTTTCACATACATACGATGTTAGATTGCCCCTTTCTAATAAAACCTCATCACAAAGATGAAACCGAATACTCATGCCGACTGATTGAAAATAGTATCTATAATATTTATAATATGTCGTTGAAGGAATTGATAAACCTACTTGAGAATAAATACACTGACAGCGACAGGTTTATGACGTTCCTTTCTTCGTCTCATTATCATTGTGAATGTATGGAATGGACAGGACACATTACATAAAAGCAAGGAGAACATAATGAAAATTAAAGTTTTTTTGATACTGTTAGTTACCCTCTTTACATCAATCACTTTCAAATCCCATACACAACTCACTGCAGGACCCACGCCCCCGTTCAAATTCAAAGTCTGTGTCACTGTTATCCCCCAAGATGAGACTAATTTAGATGAAAACTTAGAAATCTTTATCAGAAGAGAACTCCGTGCACTGGGTGACGTTGATCTTGTAAAAGAAGATTCTGATTGGCATTTTCATTTAGCATATAATCTACTTGAACTTAAAAATGAAGACGGCACCAAAAGTAATTTTCTTTCAATAGCATCGGTTATCTTGAGATCTGTTCTTGTCGGTTATGATCCCGAAGTTGATCCTTACCTTAAGGGTTTCGGCAGACCTGGCTACCTTGATAGTATCATCCCAGCTTATTACGAAAGAAACCTCTTACATCGATATGCTATAGTAAACATTGGAGACTTTGATAAAGCTCGTTTAGAGCGACTCCGTTGAAAATAAAGGTTACACATGTCAAAACTACTAGATATATTCAAAGCCTTCTTAGGCTTTATCCTTTTCAGCCCCCCTAGAGGTAATAATGAATCAACTACCAAATTATAGGAAGAAAAGAGAAGAAAAAACACCTGCTGACATTCATAATAACAAAGGTGTTGACTTCTGTGTTCAAGGCAAATTTGACGAAGGTATTGCAGAATTCTATAAAGCTTTGAGAGACAACCCAAACTTTCCAATCGCTCACTTCAATAGAGGTCTTTCCTTTTTAAACCTAAGACTCGAGAAGTCCGCTATCGTCGACTTCGAGACAGCTTTCCTTCTCAAGCGGAACTTCGATGAATTGTTTGCCCAAGCCGAGTTTGACGAAGATCTCATCGAGTTCATTGAGAGCACGTTCGGCATCTCTACACGCTAAAATAACGTCTTCGGACAAGATTTTTTCTGTCATTTTATGTTAACCTATGGTTATCAAGGGCTTGCTCCGAAACATCCGTCATCTTATCCGATTGACAGAACCGTGCAAGCGTTGTCCCGCGCCCCAGCGAACTGGCACAGGCGAGCATACATTCTGTGATGGATAGGTATCAACTTAAACTTCACAGCGTTCTCTAATTGCTGAAGCGCCCAGTCTCCGAGTGCCAAGTTCGCATTATCTACATGCGCTTTGTAGACCAAGAGTTTATCCGCAATACCGATCGCATCTAACACACTTTGTAGATGCCGAATCTCTCCTTCCAAATCCGCGATTTTCGCTTCGTATCCATCTTTCTTTTTTTGATATTTCTCTAATCTGGTTCAGCAAACTCTCCAAGATACTTTCCCCGCATCTTTCCACTGATTTGAAGTTAAGGACTACTATTTAAACAAACCTGTTCAGAAAATGAACAGTAACCAAACATTTTGTCATGCAAATCGCTATAAATCCTTGATTTAACCCTGTTTTACCATAGCATTATCTTTGGCATACAAATTGCTCTATGTTCAAGTATAGTGGTTGTGGTCAGTGAATGCACAAAATCGTGCAACATCAGTAAAAGCTGCACGTCTGTGTGCAGGTTTATTGTAATCAATATCGCCTCGTATTTGATTTTCTGCGTTTCCCGCCCCAAACCGCCTTTGGCATGAAATTTGCTCCTATATCAATATGAGATGAATTAATGTGCCTTCGTCAGCTACGGAAACCTATCATTCAGTGTATTTTCTGGTGAGACGACTTTGGCACTGTGTTGAATATACTTTAAAAAATGGAGATATGACATGAAAACGCCTGCCCCTTTTTTGAGACGAATCCTAAAAGTTCATATTGCATTCATTTGCCTTGTTTGTGTGCCGCGTGTTGCGTTTGGTATTGAACCTATCGGTACGATTGGACAGCTACCCCCAGAAAAGCACGCCTTTCTCACTGATCAAACTATTTTGCGTGTTCCCTATTTAGGTACAAATTTCCAGATTGTTGACCGTGAAACAGGAAAAATAATTGGCGAATTCGGGAACCGCCCCAGAGGTAGCGATATTGTGTTTAGTCCAAATGCTACACATTTAGCGATTCTAAACGATTCTACTCAACCAAAAACGACCACAGTAAACATTTGGGATACTGAAGCACGAGAGATGATATCCGAGTGGGAAGCAGCAGTCCCTATCTTTGAGAACGCAGCATTTAGTCCTACCCAACCTTTACTTGTGAATTCTTATGATAACGAAATATATCTATGGAATTGGCAAATTGAGGAATTCATTGGGAAAATGGTTGGTGAAAGACGGCAGTGGGAAAAGTGTTATGTGAAAACAGTAAATGGCGAAAGTGTCTCTAAGCTCTGTTTAACTTCTACAAGCGCACATGAAATGTTGTTTACGCCAGACGGAAAACATCTCATCGTAGCCTCAAAACGACCAGATATAGAGCTGTGGAATGTGGAAACACGCGAATTGGTAGGACATTTTGAAGGACACACAGGAAACTGGGTTGATGGATTGGCTATCAGTCCAGATGGAACGTATCTCGCATCTTATGAAAGAGAATCAAATTTTGTCTATTTGTGGGATATCGCTACAAGACAGCTGCTATGGAGAGAGCCAATTCACGAAACCGGAATTTCAGACATCGTTTTCAGTGCAGACAGTCAACATTTATATGCTGCAAATAAAAATGTGTATATATGGGATGTTAAATCGGGTCAACAGATTGACTCATTCGGTAACGATTATTTTGGACTACGACAGATGATATTGTCCCCCGACGGAAAAACGATGTTACTTCAATACGGTGGAAGTTTTTGGTGGGGAGGTGTTGTTGTGCTTTGGGACACCGAAACCAATCAAAAATTAAAGGAATTCGCTGATTATATCGGCGGGATAGTCAGGCTAAGTTCAGATGGGGAAACCATGATCAGTGCAGATTCCAACTTTATCAAAGTTTGGGATATTCCCTCACAACAAGTGCGTTTTGTGATTTCTGCAGAACATTTCTATGGATTTCATACTTACAAAGATGTTGCCATTTCTCCAGACAGTAAACGAATTGCTTATAGCAACTATCCTTGGATTGAGGTGGCTGACCTTCAAAACGGTAATGTTAAAGCTCAATACCAACATCACATTGGTCTTCTTGATCATGCTTCCTTTAGTTCCACTGATAGATGGCTTGCAGTAGTGAATGAATGGGGATATCTGTTTCTTTTTGACGTGAGTAATCCAAAGGAAATTCACAGAGTCCCTCTAAATTTTCAGCTTGGCAGATCCAATTTCTACCAGGTTGCTTTCAGTGAAAATGATGAATATATGGCTGCTTCTGCTCGGACAGGAAAACTCGATAACTCTCAGTACTGGATTCTGTTGTGGAAACGGGAAGGGGAGAATTTCGAATTTCAATATAAATGGGAAACTACAGAACACAGCGATTCTTTACATTCAACACTTGCCTTTGCTTCTACTGAAGACGGTTCCACCGTATTAGCAGCAGCATTAAAAGATTTAGAAACCCGAATATGGAAAATTCTACCTCAGAATGCTCAGCTTGTAAATACACTTTTGCCTGCAGACGCACCGATACACTTCAGTCCTGATAAAAGATACCTCTTTACTAATCAGGATAGCGAATTTCAAATATGGGATTGGCAAACAAGTAGACTGATAAAATATCCATCAATTCCAAATTGCCTTGGTATTAGTCAAGACGGGTCAATTTTAGTATCCACGGACGAAATCGGACGATATCTTATCTGGGATGCCAAAAATTTATTCTCTTCACTTCCTTATCCCGTTGAACCTAAAGGAAAGAAGCTTGTTACGTTGGGACAAATTAAGCGGAACCAACTGCTACAAAACTTTCCTAACCCGTTTAATCCAGAAACATGGATTCCGTTTAGACTTGCAGAGGAGCGTGATGTCACGATTCGCATCTATACGCCGACAGGCAAGTTAGTTCGATCACTATCAATCGGAATCATGTCTGCGGGAGATTATTCTTCACAGCCACAAGCGGTGCACTGGGATGGACGCAATGACAATGGTGAACGGGTCAGCGGCTGAACAGGTTGCTAATCTACTTGAGAGAGCAGATGGACGCAATGACAATGGTGAACGGGTCAGTAGTGGTGTTTATCTGTATACTATTGATACTGGAGACTTTTCGGCTACACGCAAAATGCTTATTCGGAAATGAGAACAGTTAAATCGGAACCGAAAGCCTCAACTGAAAGTTGCAGCACAGAATCTACGCGATTTTTTTACACTGCTCAGTTAACTCGTCTATAAGGAGTAACAAAGCTAATGAACAAGTTAAAACGAGCAATTAATGTTTTGCTTGTAGTCAGTTGCATCCTTAGTCTTGCGGTGTTTTATGGCTGTGGCGCGGATAGCCTCGGTCCGTATGAACCCCTGTTACCTGCAATTGAAGGTGAGGCAAAATTCGCAGATAGATACGACTTGGAAGAAGAATCACAATTCATCTATGACCTTTATGGGAAGGAAATTGTAGAAGGCAGTGAACTCAGCAGATACACTCAACAGAAAGAATTTGATAAGAATGGTAAATTAGTTGTCGGCTGGACAGGGCAGCTGGATAGTCTGCGCTTCACAACTCAATTGGACCGGGCCGTCTTGGTTGAAGAAACCTTCCTTGGTAGATATGCAGAGTTTGCTATTGGCGATCACCTGCGATTCAGACCCGATACGCTGTTTCCAAACCGATATATTATTTACAAAACTGAATTTGATGGGCTTCGCTGGGACATCTCTTTTGCTCAAGAGCACCATCTCTTTTCCCTCATCCACTCACGTATTTCTAATCCTATACTATTAGGACGAACACCATTTAGGACACAAAGACTCGCAGGGGATCTTGGGCGCAGAAGTGGACTTAACGAATTGTCCGGGGTCAGAAACATTGAAGACGCACGACTCGTCGGTTTTCGCGGTCAGGGGCTTTTAGGTGAAAATTTCCGAGTCGGATATACGTATGTAAATTTGCATAAAGAACATCCGGAACGCCTGATAAATTCATTGATGGGAACCGTGGCAAATACACCGCCTGAAAAAATCTCCATTGTTTTTCGTGATGACTCACCTGAGGATAATCACATCAAGGCATTCACTCATTTTAATAATTACGATTCCGACGTACATTACGATCATATCCAAGATGGTGTCGGTGCAGCTTTTAAAAGCATGAAGATTACCATTGTCACACAAGAACTTGAAGAATTAATCCCTGAAGATATAGAAGCAGGTATTGAACCCGATCATCTACCTGAACAGACTCATCATATAGAAGTTTATGCTGACCAACTTGTTCCGATTAATCACGCTCGAGGCCCATCCGAAATACGTAATTCAGTTGATGGACAATGGAGAATTGTTAACGGTTTCAATAAAATGAAATACGACCTTAACCTTACTGATGAGAAGATTAACATTGACCCGAGAACTGTCAAATCTGTTGTCTTTGACATGGTTGTTGCCGGTGATTATAATATCGCGGTTATCGGCTTTAGTAGAGCAAATCAAGCATCGTCAAACCCCGAACTACAAGAGTGGATAAAAACTGAAGATGGTCACATTCAGATGCCATATCGCGATATAATTCAGGCACCGGGAAATTACGGGCAATCTCCAGATTACACCCAAAATAGAAAAAAACTTATAGATAATCCCAGTGCATGGAAAGGTGAAGGCAGACCTCGGAAAGTCCGCTATCGTTACGGTGCTGCCCGTGCTGCAGCACTCTATGGGCTTGACCTTGAAGGGACTATCGGTAATGTTCGCGTCAGGGCACAATACTCTATTAATGGTAAATACAAGCAGTATCCGACTATCCCTAAAGATAAGGTAGGGTTTAGTCGAACCCAAACCACAATTAAGACACGTAACGGTGAAGAACCAACGGGTGTCTCTATTGATCGACGCAGCGGACTCCCAGTAGATGCAAACGGCATCCCTACCTATTCGGAAACTGAAGGTGAACGATTTGAAGCTTTTTTAGGCGGTGACGGAACTGATGTAGATGGCAACGGTAAACTCGGTAGAGAAAAGGCATGGTTCGTTCAACTTGAGTCTCGCTTTGGAAGACTACACTTAGAAGGTGTCTTGTATCATATTGATCCAGGCTATACAACCAACTACGTGAATTTCGGGACACATCCCAACCGAGATCAACTTTTCACGCTTGAACGAGCTCGACCTGTACCACAAGACCCTTTAGAAGAACTGGATTCATGGGATGGAATCAATTATGCACTGATTGAGGATGACGATGATGACGATGGTTGGCCCGATGACTCCGACTTTGACGGGGTAATTCCACCCGCTGATGACCGAGATCAAAACGGGGTCCTAGACTTCCGAGAAGATTTTCTCATTTTTTATGCTGACCCACCTGTGTTTTCTAACCTTATTGATTTCAATAATAACGGCATCATCGATTCAATTGAAGATGACTATGAACCCGAATACGAATACGGAATAGACCGTCAGGGGTATCATCTCAAAGCTGAATATGACCTGCTTGATAACCTCTCTATCCAAGTCGGTTGGTTAAACGAAAGCGAAATTTCAAGCAGACACCAAAATAACTCTAAATACATACATCTTACTTATAAACGCGACATCCCCGATTTTGGCAACTTTCTTTTTCAAAATCAATTTGTCCGAGTCAGAGACGATATTCCAGATTACGCTATTACCTTGCCTATTGGGGAATTAGAAGTGCTTCACATTAATGACAAACTTGATTTTTACAACGCACGGTTGAATAAAACAACGCTTCAATGTCTCTATACCGCCGTGCCAAATTTGACACTTGAAGCGAAATGCCTGGTTGTCATGCAAAAACAGCTTGAACAGAATGTAGAAAAAGCACTTTTCACGGATGTTGAATACGACCCAGTTTCAAAGAACTTTGAAACTGATGAACGCGTTGACTTTATGGTCCCCATTGAACAGGTTCGCACCTCCGGACTAAGGCGTATCCACCCGTTTTATCCCGATCACGGAATTAACGCACTTGATCCATCCGACACCGGCTTAATTTATGACGCTTGGAACTGGAGAAAACGTCGTTACCCTGAACGGAGTATCCGTAATCAGATGACCATTCTGAAGGCGAGTTACGAGATCCCAATCCAGAGTTTCCCGTTTATCAACAAGATCCCTTATGTCAACAAGATCTCATTTATCAACAAACTTGGTGTAGATATAACATTAACGCCTATGGTTAAGTACGTACTATAGTTTGGACAGTTTTAAGATTTTTAGAGACAAAAAACAGAAAAGAGGGTATCCTTTTAGAAAAAACATTTTTTGAAAGGATATTCAAAATGGATCCTCTTTCCCACTTAGAAACTATATTATCAGAATATCAACCGGTTTTCAAGTATAATGCGAACTTCAACCATTTTCGCACTTATGTGAAAGGTTTGATAAATACTCCGCATCGTGGCACAATGACACAAATATATCTATCCACACAACCTGAAACAACCTATTGGTCCTTGCCGAAGTTTCTGGGTCGTTCCAAATGGTATCTTGACGAACTCACATCGGTTTTGACAAGACAAGTTCAAACAACTTTCAGCGAAGGTGTCTATACCTATGATGAAACCAAGTCTATCAATGACGGTGTTTGTCAAGAGGGCACACATTTATTCATAAACACACGCTATAACAAACGGAACAAGAACCAATCCAAGTTCCATCACGGACACGAGTTCGGTGCTATCGGGTGGCTCTGTGAAACGCCGCAAGGGGTGCGTCTGTTTCCGTTGACTGCCCGGGTGATGTGTCCGGGAGACGAACAAGCTAATAGCGGAGAAGTGCTGAAATCCATCTGTGCCAATGTGCCTCCGGGTTTGATCATATTTGATAGAGGTTTTAATAGACGCAAAGTGTTCACAACAATCCTCGCACAAGGACATCACTTGCTCTGTCGCGCAAAGTCAAATGCCGTATTCTATCGGATACCGACGCGCCCGAAGCACCCTAAACGGGGGAGACCGCGTCGCTATGGAAATCGTTTGCATCTACCCTATCTGAAGTATAG
>PYJA01000139.1 GCA_003635185.1 Candidatus Poribacteria bacterium
CGGGGAGACCCAAGAAATATGGAGACCGTCTGGATATTCGCAGATTGCGATATAGCGTAATGGAAATAGCAGGGAAAACGTATTCCGTTGCCTCAAAAATAGTCCGGACGAAAATGTGTCCTGTGGATGTGCGCCTCGTTGTCATACGCACACGCCCTAAAAAGTCAAAACCTTATCGGTATTTTCTTGTTTTCACAACAGATATGGCACTTGATATATCACAGATTGTCACACACTATCGCAACAGATGGCAGATTGAGACAGCTTTCCGCGATGCCAAACAAAACTTCGGATTTGATAAATACCAAGTCAAATCTCGGAAAAGCATCAATCGGTTTGTGCAGCTCAGTTTCGTTGCCGCAAGTCTAACGAAACTCATATTTACAACACACTCCCAAACAGAAAGGGTGAAAGTTGAAGATGTTTGCCAACAACTTGGGATACATTGGTATCGTCCTGCTAAACTCACACTCGGATTGTGTGTTGCTTTTCTGCGCTTGCGAATAGCACAAACATTATTTTCTGTGAGTTCTAAACAAAAAACGAACTCGCAGAATATTACACAAGTTTTTCGGCAAATCAACGGGACACATAGTGATAAAGCTACTTGAATCTAACAATATTGTCCAAACTTTAGTATGTTTGAGAACACCATTGAATTCCTTCTTACTATCCAATTCACCGTTGATATAAATTATAGCTTCGGCACCGTCGTAAACGCCAGCGATGTGGTGCCATTTATTCAATTCGGGTTGAGCGATGCTGTGGAAAGGCCATGTCTCCACGGCACCGTTCCAAATATTAAAATCGACTTGGGTTTGGTCTGACCACGCAATCACATAAGTATTACTTCCTGACTTTGATACACCTGCAATAATCGCCCAGCCAGCTTTTTCAGGTTTTATCCACATTTCCAGTGTAATCTGGTCGCCAATTTCGGTAAGATTCTTACTTGCTCCACAATCAACATGACCGCCAATAAACTTAAGTGCTTCACCGACTTTACCGTCAACGACCTCAACATTTCCATCCATAGTTCCATCGTTAGCACCAAAAATATCTTTAACTGTTTTATCTGTGACCGAAGCTCTATCAAAGGACCAGTAACTGACCAGTCCGTCAATAATAGCTGCCTGTTGTGCCTGTACTACGTTCCCAGCCATTAAAAGAGTTGCTATAACGGCTATAACAAATATTTGTCTCGGAGTTCTGTTAATCATTTGAATCTCCTTTTCGGAACATTTGATGTCATTTGGCAAGATTAAATATATAGTTTTTGTTAGAAGTCGATCACATTCTGTAGGACAGAAATCCGATTCATGAAACCGTATCACGATTCGGAAAGCGCTACTACTCGTAAACAAGGTCGGACCGATTCTATGCACAAACGCTGAGACACCGTACTATTTAGTGGCCGCAGAAAATCCTGCGGTTTTAATGACTTCCGCGAGTTCGTCAACCTTAACACTGTTCTTCCGAACCTTAATAATTGCCTGATCAGGTAAAGAAACTTCAGCACTGATAACGTTTTCGTGCTTTGTAAGTGCATCCTGCACTTTTGTCACACAAGCTGGTCACGTCATACCCGTCACTACTAAAGTTACATCCTCACTTGCTGTTGTTTCAATTGGCACGGACATAAAGATATTCAATTGTTTACCAGAGTTAGCGTCAAATATACGGATTTTCCCATCAAAACCCCCCGTGGCAAGTTGCGTGCCATCAGGGTGAAATGCGAGTGCAAAAACGCCAACGGTATCCCCTTGCATAGATACAAGCCGTTTTCCGTTCGCTACGTTATAGATTCGTGCTTCACCCGAAGAACTACCGACAGCAAATTTGCTTCCATCTGTCGAAAACGCTACTGCATCAATTGAACCTGATTGCGCTTCGTAGGCACGGATAAGATTGAAGTCTGTGTTGCCAACGTCTCTTCTGGTTTGACGGAACATTCTGTAAAGCCGTGGGATTCGGTCTTCTCCCACGCTCAAAACTTGGTCTGCATTCGGGTGTCGAGCGATAGCATTGATTTCACCGTAGCCTTTATTGCTTGAATTAACATCGTCTACAAACGAACCAGTGTCTACCTCAACCAATTTGAGTGCTGTATCACGACTGCAACTCACAAAATGTGTGCCGTCAGTAGAAAAAACTGTACCAAAAACCCAATCACCATGATTATCAAATCGGACAAGCTCTTTTTCGTCTGCAATAGAGATGACACGTACTGTTTTATCTGAACATCCGAAAGCAACGCGAGTCGCATCAGGTGAGAAAGAGAGTCCGTAAATAGTATCATAAGTGGAACGGATTGCTTTAGTAAGTTTATTTGTCGCGGTATCCCATAGCTGCACTTCACCAAATTGAGCCGGAGATCCGCCTGCAATCCCAACTATTTTTCCCTCATCAGCATATACAATTGATTGAATGCGGCGCGCTTTCCCCACTAATCTTGCTTTGAGTTCAAAACTTTTTGTGTCATACAACAAAACTTCATTGACACCAGATACTGCAAGGACGTTTCCATCAGGAGCGTAAGCCATAGCAGAAACAACAGGCGGTACTGTGTAAGTTGGGATTTCTGCGTCCGTTTTGTCTGCTTCTGCAGGTGTGTCGTCTTTTGCCCCTTCAAGTATCCAACGTTTGAATAGGTCAATTTCTTCGGCAGTAAGCGGTTCTTGGTTCTGCGGCATTGCGGGTGGGTCACCAGAGATAAGTTCAATGAGAAGGCTTTCATCCGGCTTGCCTGGGATAATTGCTTCTCCTGCCATTCCACCACGCTTGAGTTCGGCATAAGATGTTACTATCAGGTCTGCATTCGGATCACCAGGGTGGTGACATCCTTGACAACTCCGTTTAAGAATTGGGACAATCTGCTTGTGGTAGCTGACTGGTTCCTTTTTGGCATGACCATCCGCTACCGCAAACGGACTCCACACAACAGAGCAGAGCAGTAAAATTCCTAAATAATTCATAAACTTTAATATTGATATTTTCATTTTTATTGAAAACCCTCCCTCTTGTTACGGAAGTTTTATAGTGAACTACGATACAAATTGTCCACAAACTGTATGAAGATTAAGTTATTAATTCGGTAATGTGGCGAGGTTAGGAAACCTCGCCAGCAGAGATGTACACCTGCTGCTGGCGAGGTTTCCTAACCTCACTAAAGGACCCAATTTATTTTTTAATCTTCATTTAGTTTGTGCATCGTTATGACGCAAACTAACAGTTTGCGCTACAGAAGTGTCTCATTAATTAATAGGTAGCAACTTGGATTATTGTAGACAAAAATATGCCAAATAATCCTATCTACCAGCTTTAAGGAATCCCCAAGTAGTTGCCACTTTCCCTTTCGGATCGACCGGTAGGGGACCATCAGGTCCGTAAACGAGTACATCTTCGTATCTCGCTGTGGTACTCCACGTTGCGACACCGATTCGTCCGACACCATCTCTGGTAGCATCGTTAATAGTTTTGCCCACTTTTTCATCGTTAAGGTAAAGCGTGTAACCGGTAGGAGTGCTAACAATTTTGATGTTATACCATTCCCCTGTTTTAATAGTGTGGTTAGTGTTCGGGCTTGCTACACCGCCCCACGACTCCACTTTTGAAGTGGTATTTCCCCAGCCACCGAGGTTCCACCAGTACTCTAACCGTTGCTGTTTTTGCATGCGCGGTGGGTGTTCTTTAAGTGCCTTTCCCCGAGGTTCCATCGGGCCTTGGCATCGGAACATAATCAGGAACCCTTCGACACCATCGATTTTATTGCCGCGGACTTCGTAGGTGTAATCATTCCACTCTTCATCCCAATAGTCATCAGCTACAACGCTCATGCAGTTGGAATCATTTGAGAGTTGATGGTATTCCTTATTTTTAAATTCCCATGTTCCCCACAAGGGAACCCATTTCTTTTTAGAGTCGTTTGCGTTGTCAAAATTATCCTCAAAATAGAGTTGTGCCATTGCAACCGTTGCAATGCCGAAGGTAAAACAAAATAAGAGGACAAATATACCTAATCTTTTCATTTGCAATCTCCTTTTTGCAAAGGCGGATCGCCGATTAGCGAACCGCCTCTCTTATTCTAATGATTTAGCGAAAACTCTGCTGAATTCAGTAGAACCCAATAGAGGTCTTCATAAGCCAAGTCTTTGTCTCTGTATAGACTTCGATCTAAGTAACGTTGGAAATAGGTTTGTTCTTTGCTTGTTGGTTTGCGTGATAGCACAGTGAGATAGATAAACTGAACTCTATCAATCGTGTCTCGCCAATTATCAAGCACATAGTTGACAAAACTGCCCCGTTCTTTGTAGCTCGCGCTGTTGTTGACAAGAGAACCGTTAATCATCATAAGTGCTTGTGGTACAGTTCCGTTGAATGCTTCGATTTCCTCCATTTCACCGTTATCGAGCAGGAAGATGAATCGTCTGAGATGTTCACGTTTCATATTCTCAATTTCAACTTTTTTAAGTTGCCCGCCAGCTTTGCGCTGTTGGAGCTCTTCAAAACCTGTTGCTTGCAGCATAGAATAGAAGAATTGATCCGCGCTCAAAGGTTTCATATAAGCGTGTGAGTAATAGATTTCGTCATCTTCGTTACTCTTATTTGTCTCTGAACTTCGCTGGTACGTTTGAGAATTGAGGATAGTTCGCATCAGATGCTGCAAATCGTATCCATGAATAACAAAGTCTTCAGCTAACCATGCTAATAGTTCAGGATTAGTAGCAGGATATTCTTCACCAAATCCGTCAACGGGTTCAACAAAAGCGCGTCCCATAAAGTGTTTCCATACCCGATTGACAATGGCTTTACTAAAGTATGGGTTCGTTTTAGCGGTCATCCATTCGGCAAGTGCCTCACGTTTTTTGGTGAGTTCCCCTTTATATTCTTCCGCACTGTCAAGGAAACGGGGTGGAACAGTTTCTCGCGTGCCGTCGAATTCGTAGGAAGCCATTCGCTCTTTTGGTGAATTTGTAATGAGGAAATTTTGCATCATCTTCGAATTACCGATGATATCCATTCCTTGATATTCTTCTTTTTCTTCGCTTTCAATACCGGTGAAGAAGGCGGCGATACTGTAGAAATCCTCTTGTAGCCACTTTTCTGTCTTGTGATCGTGGCATTCGGCACACTGCATTGGGAGGCCGAGAAAGAGGCGCGAAGTGTGAGAAGTTAAATAGACAGGTGATGTTTCATAACGTAGGACGTAGTTGCCTGCTCCGTTTTTCCGGACTTCTCCATCCGCAGCGACAAGTTCTTTGACGAATAGGTTATAGGGCATGTTCGTTTCAAGTGCTTCCCGCACCCAACCAGTTAAACCGATGCGTTGGTCATCACCATCGCCCCGTCTACCGATTAACCAGTTCACCCACAACAGTGCCCAATAATCAATAGATTCTTGGCTCCCAATAAGTTCATTAATTTTCTTTGAACGTTTATTTGCTGAACCGTCGCCAACAAAATCTAACACTTCTGCCGGTGTCGGAATTGTACCTGTCATATCTAAATAGACACGTCTAAGAAATTCGGCATCGGTTGTCTGTCTTGAGGGTTCAAGTCCCTCACGTTTTAGCACAGCATTAATGTGTCTATCAAGGTGTTTAGTGCTTGAATGGACGTTTGTATCAGTAGTTGTTATGGTTGTGACTGTAGCGCAACTTGCCACCAAAAAGGCGAAGACAAGCAGAATTGCCCAATTCCGGTACGTCTTCCAAAATGTTGTTTTCATGTGAATCTCCTACACAAGTTTAATACTTTTAAGGTCTCAATCTGTCCTATAATTTTAAGTTTAACGTATCTTTATATAATTTTCAAGGAAAATTGACTTTACCCCCATCGAACACCTGTTGGAATGATGCCGATATCTTCGCCGCGGTTCATCGCTTCCGCTGCATCAAGGATACTTGCCAAATCATGCTGCGGTTCATAGTCAAGCAGTGTTTTGATTTTGCTCAGGTCAAACTCAAAATAGTTGGGGTTCGTGAGTTTAATATCAGCGTAATCCATTTTGTAACGTTCACATAGAAAGGGAATTACGTCCTCAAAATTGAAAATGCCGTTGCCGCCAAGTGTGAACTCTTGACCGACAGCGGCATCTTTTTCTATTCCTAAGACCAACCCCTGAACAATATCCCGAATATCAGTGAAATGTTCCTTATAGGGGCGACCATCGGGGTTACGTTTAAGTATAAACTTTTCTTCTCCGTTCCACGCTTTTTTGACAGCTTCAACAGTCTCTAATTCAGCTGGATCGTTACCTTTGTAATTTTTGTATCGGTTATAGATAGGACTAAACACAAATTGCTTGGGGAGTCCATCATCATTGAGAAATTCACTCGGTTCAATTACAGTTGTAAACCGAAACACTGTGGAAGGTACGTTGTATTGATGATGATACGTCATGCAAAGTTCTTCACCTATCCATTTTGTAAGGAAATAAGGCATGTGGTGATACTTTGCCACCATATCCTCTGTAATGAGTTCATTGAAAAGTCTACCTTTTTCAGTTAGCTGCCAATAGATCGCTTCAGTACACGCATAGACGAGGCGATGAATGTTTGGGTTGAATTCACGGACACATTCTAAGATATTGAGTGTCCCCATCCCATTGATTGCCAAATAATCGCGGTTATTAAACGGACCGCCAAAAGCTGCTGCGATATGATAGATAGCATTAACACCATCTACAGCTTTTTTGACATCTTCATATTCTCGCAGGTCGCCGAGGAAGGTTTCAACTTTGTCATTACCTTTCCATCTGTCTACGCGGTTTGTATCGCCGGGATAGGTAAAACAACGGATTTCATGTCCTTTTTCTAATAGTTTTTGGGTGAGGTTTGATCCGATGCGGCCTGTGCCGCCTGTGACTAAGATTTTCATACGACGTTAACTATATCTATCCTTTAAAATATTGATTCGTTCATGTAATTCAAGGGTTAATTTGTAAATCTCTCCTTTTCCAACTGTTGACATTGGGTCAAACTTATCAACCCGATCCTTACCAAAATCTTCTCGAATTTCTTCTTCTAAATTTCCTGCATCAAGTGTTTCAATATAAGTTATAAGCTCATATTCACCATTAGCGAGTTTACCGACTTGCTGGCGACTTGAATTCAGACGTGTTTGTATTGAAGTAGAAGTCCAACCAATTTTGCAAAGCATTTCGCCATTGTCTTTGTCACAGAATTTAATAAAATAGAGTTTGGGGACAGGCAATGTTGGAATCATAAACCCTATCCTTTTTAGCGTTGCATGGATTTTATCTCTAACCGAAACATCTCTCGGTGTATATTGTGCTAAAAAGTAAGGCAGGTACTTAATGCAAATTAAGTTTTGCTCAGGATCACCGTATCCCGGCACATTTTTCAACTTATTTTCAAAACTTGTTTTGGTTGCCCCACCAAAATATTGTGCTAAATCATGCAATTGTATGTATAATTCATCATTATACTTTTTAGTGATAAAGTTTGATTCTTTGACCCATTTAAAAGTTTCATCAAAAATAAATTCTTGCAATTTCACTTGTTCTCCTTATTTGCTGTATACCTAAAAAGTGGCAGCATATCCATCAGTTCTCGGATCCGACCCACCGATAAGCGCACCCGATTCGGGATGAACTTGGATAACTTGAGAAGTACTTGCGGAAAATGTGCCACTTTTTAATAAGGTCATCTTGCCGAACTGAAGGTGGTGATGAGTTACCCACAATATAGGAGAATAGGTTTATTGTAAGGATTTTATCTCTGCCCATTTCACTGCTAATTTTCCTCTCGGTTCTACATCAAACGCAGTGCTTATGAGTTCGATGTTATCTATCGCCCACCACCAATCATTCCGGGCATTAAGGAGACCGAAACTAATAACCATTTCAGTGGCATCCGCGGGATTGTCAATAGGGATTTCTAAAGTTTCGTTTACCTGTTCTAAATCGTCTACTTTTTCCTTATTTTTCTTTAGAGTAGGAATAGTAACAAGGGTCTGTGCACCAGAACTCTCAAATAATAAAATTTGCTCTTCCTTACCGCCATCAAAACTTACAGTTATCTCACCTCTTTGGGGGTCATCAGGGCGCCAACTGGAATCAAATGTTAAAACAAGTGATTTCGCAGCTGCCCCTTTGATTTTAATAGCGGGCGTAATTAAGTGACCGTTCCAGGCACTTTTACCGTCGGGGTCCCCGTTTACTACCCAATCGTCCCACTCATCCGGGTCTGCAACCGCGCCATTCCCTATACCTTTACCGTCCTTCTGTTTCGTAGTGAACTGACTGCGTTCTTGGTCCTCAGCAGTTTGTGTCCACCACTCAAGTTTAACAATTGCCCACGTTCGCCATTCGGGCATGCCGAGGTCTTTAGGATTTTCGTTTGTTATTTCCCAACCTTCAGGTGGCGTACCCGACCAAACTTTATTTCCTTTCACCGCTTCCTCTATGCTATCTTCAAGTTTCACTGACTCAAAGTCTTCTTCAAAAAGGACAGTATCAGCGCCCCAAACCGTTGATGCTGTAAGACAAAATGCTATCATAAGAATTGAAAGTGTAAATACTCTTATAGTGCCGGTATTCATAATTTACCTCCGTGCGTTTTAACTCAATGATGATATTATAGCAGTGGATGAAAACTTTTTTCGCCACACTGCGGAAATAGATGATATACAGAATATCCAATTTTCCGAAAATCATTCAACATACATCTATAACAAGGGACAGAAACTTCAACTACAGTAGGAAGTAGACATCACCATAAATGTATGTCCTGAATTTGCCAATAGACGACACGACCAGCAAAAAGCAGAAAAGGTTTATTGTAAGGCTTTTATCTCTGCCCATTTCACCGCAAGTTTTTCTCTTGGTTCTACATTAGTTGCAACAAATTCAGTGCTTATGAGTTTGATGTTATCTATCGCCCACCACCAATCATTCTTGGCATCAAGGAGACCGAAACTGATAACAATTTCAGTGGCAGCCGCAGGATTGTCAATCGGGATTTCTAAAGTTTCGTTTACCTATTCTAAATCGTTTACTACTTCCTTATTTTTATTCAAAGTAGGAATGGTAACAAGGGTTTGTGCACCAGAACTCTCAAATAATAAAATTTGTTCTTCCTTACCACCGTCAAAACTTACAGTTATCTCACCTCTTTGGGGCACATCAGGGCACCAACTGGAATCAAATGTTAAGATAAGTGAATTTTCAGCTGCACCTACGATATTGATGGAAGGAGTATTTATGTGGCCATTCCAACTGGCAAGTCCGTCGGGGTCACCGTTTACCTCCCAATCGTCCCACTCATCCGGGTCTGTTACGGATCCTTTACCTATACCTTTGCCGCCCTTTTCGCTGGAAGTGAACTGAGTACGTTCTTGGTCTCCTGCTGTTTCTGCCCACCACGATAGATCAACAATTGCCCACGTTCGCCATTCGGGCATGCCGAGGTCTTCAGGGTTTTCGTTTGTAATTTCCCAACCGTCAGGTGGTGTATTTGACCAAACATTAGTTCCCTTTACCACTTCCGCTATACTGTCTTGAAGATTCACATCTTCGAAATCTTCTTCAAAAATGACTGTTTCAGCCCCCAAAATTGTTGGTGTTGTAAAACATAAAGCGATTACAAGGATCACCTTTGTAATTGATTTTATTGTCCTATATATCATAATAATCTCCTCATATTATCTATAAATCAAAAAGTCAAATTTTTTAATTTATAACGTGAGTTTGATAATAAAAATGTCCGTTCGCTCTAAACACTTTTTGGGTCCAAAAAGCAGTGTTTTTGTAGCATAACCTATTAGGTTGTGCCGTTTTTTGCGAAAAATAACAAAGAACGCTGCGGGCGAAAACTTTTCAAGCTCACGTTAATTTATAGGTCTTTCCTAAATGATACGCACCATCTATTTCTACTGATCATTAAGTTTCTTAGATAGTTGGCGGTGTCTTTTAATTATTAACCAAAGTCTAACGATGATAAAAAGTACAAATACAATAATAAGCAAAGATAGTGCGAATTGAATTACAAGATCACACCACATAATCATATTAGATACGGATATGTTATCTATATCTTTATATCTATCTGCCGAAAAATGATATAGCAACGCAAGAATTGCAAAAACAACCACATAAAGCCAAATCTCTTTTGATACGTCGAAAGTCTCTTTTGATATATTTTTCTGAATTGTTTTCATAATTGTTCCTTAGTATAACCCAAGTTGCTACTTATGTAGCATAATCTGTTAGATTGTGCTTATGAGTCCGCAAACTAACAGTTTGCGCTACAAAAACTTGCGAAATATGCGTTATTCTCTATTAAAAATGGTGTTTCCATGTCTAAAAACTTATAGGTAGCAACTTGAGTTAGTATAGTAAAAGTAGAAATTAATAGGACATTTTTGTTTTATGATATCCTATTCACTCGTTTCTGCTTCCGCAGCTAACTTTTCTGCTTCCGCAGCTAACTGTCTGATCTTTTTGAATTCTTTTTGTATAGCCTGCCTTGTCCGTTCATCAGTATTGAGGTGATTCATCCATTTTTCAAGTACTCCAATTGCTACTTCAAAATCCTGTGTAATGGGTGAAAACGTAACACCCAGATAATCTTGTGCAGCTCTATACGCAGCTAACTGTTTGACCTTTATTATCTCGTATGATATATCTTCCTTTTTCCATTCCTCAGTGGTGTGATTCATCAACTTTTCAAATGCTTCAATTGATTTGTCAAGATCACCTATAGAAAACCTAACACCCATATCTGAATACGTAGCACCCAGACAATGTAGTGCATTTTCAAAGGTGTCATTGCTATCCGGGTACTTTTTAATGACAGTTTGTAAGTACTTAACAGCATTTTTCCCATATTTTTTAGCGTCTTTTGAGAAACTACTCTGAATCATACTTGCGTAAGTGGCTCCGATTTTCAAGTGTAGATTAGGAAGTAAACCCGTCGTATTGTCAGGGTCTTTCTTTAAGACCTTTCGACTATATGGAAGAGCCTTCTCAATCTGTTCTTGCTCCAGATACGTCATTGCAAATTCGTAATTTAGCTTCACATCGTCAGGCATCATTTCACTTATTCTAAGTGCCTTTTCAATTTCATTCTTACCGAGATAGAAGATACCGAATTCTCGGTTCAGATCCATATCATCAGGCATTATTTCAAGAATCGGTTCTGCTTTCTCAATTTGGTGTCGTTGGACATAGAGAATTGCGATTTCACAGTTCAGTTTAACATCATCAGGCATCTTTTTCAATTTTGCTAATTTTTCCAGAAATGCTTTCTCTTTTTTCAACGTTTCTTGCATCACAGGTAAAAATTTCTCAGGTGACGCGTAACCGCTATGGTGCGTAATTAGACCACCATCTGGACTTACAAAAAGGATAGTGGGATAATAACTAACGCCGAACTTGTTGTTTGTTTCTGCGTTGATGGGTTGTTCTTTGATGTTTGGATTAACTTTGACTGTAATGAACTTATCAGAAAGGCTGATAACGTCTGCGTTGGTATAGGTGTCGGCATCCAGCCGGTCACACCAACCTCACGAGTCTGTATGGAAGTCCATCATAACCGGTTTACCGGTTTCGGCAGATTGTTTCATTGCATCTTCAATAGACGTTCCCCATTTGACCTGGGCTTTTTCCGCTTCTTGTGCCATTGTGAATTCTCTCCTTATTGTAGGACTATAAATGAAAGTATCTCCTAAACGCTTTGAATAAAGACACAATGAATAAAGACACAATCAGTATCGTTTCTGTTATTAAGAACATAATACTACATTTTAGATTTATTGTCAAGGAAAAAGAAGATTAGGGTGTATAAAGTAATTGTCACCGTTTTTGTCTGAATCGCGGATTACGCGGAGAACACGGAAGACGCGGAAGGGGGTTTCGGCAATTTCAAGGTGTTTTCACAACCATCAGGTACTCTGAAAACTAAGGACAGAGGAAATTGCTGATTTCACGCCTCTATTGACGAAAACTTTATGCACCAGAATCATATATTGACAAAAACTTTACACACCTATGTTTAGAGAGCGTGTTAGGTAAAAAAATGGTGAAAACCGATTCTACAGAAGTATATAAAAAACTGTACAAAACGAGTTGTGCCAGTTAACTGATTGTTTTTGTTGTTTTCACGAATTTTGGGTTTTGTGCTATAAACATATCGTCCCTACGGGACTAAAGATAGGGTATTCAACGTTTTTCTATAAACATATCGTCCCTACGGGACTAAAGAGCATATCAACCAATAAGAAACACAGACAAAACGTTCTGCTTATGTGAAATAAAATTTTACATCAGGTTATTTAGCACAACTCGTGTACAAAATGTCAAGCAATTAGAAATTCATTAGGTCATCACAAAAGATTATGGTGAACCAAACGCCTCCAATACAGGTTTTGCAATCCAACAGTCCGGTGGAGTCAAACCGAAAATGTGTGCAACCGTCGCTGCTGTATCGTAGATGTTCACGAATTTATTCAGTTCTTTTGCAGGTAGGATTCCCGGACCCTTGATAATCCATGGAATCACGACTTCTGCCATGGTCGCTCCTCCGTGGCTTTTACCAACACCACCATGATCAGAAGTAACGATTATGATGGTTTTCTCCAACATTCCCGCCTCTTTGAGTCCATTGATGGTCTTACCTATAAGTCTATCTGCTTCTTCAATAGCTTGATGATACTCAGCTGAATCATATCCGTACTGATGTCCAGCACCATCGGTGTGGTCAAGATGGATAAAGGTAAGTGTAGGTTGTTTTTCCTTGAAATAATTGATAGCTCGTTCGGTAGTGTTGACCGTACCATCAGTATCTTCAATTACATCAAAAGCTTTACGTTCCAACAATATTCCAATACCACCCCAATCATGGAAACAAGCAATGACTGCATCTGGTTGATGTTCGCGTAGGACACCGAAGATGGTCGGGAAAATCCCTTCTGGACCTACCGCTGTCGGTGCGAGTGCATATTTATCCGGTTTCCAACTATTTGATGTTATACCTGTTTGTTCGGGGCCCGCTGCCATTATCAATGATGACCAATTTGGACTACTGGAAGTTGGCATGACCGCTCGTGCGTGCATCGTATGTGCCCCGTTAATTATAAGATCATCTATAATTGGTGTTTTCGCCTTTTGAATACCATCCGGACTCATCCCATCACACCCGATAATTACTACATGCTTCACCCCTTGCACCTGTGACGATGAGTCTTGGACCAGACAAAAACATGTCCAACACACAAATATAACTGCACTCCAAAAAGTGAACTTCCTCTTTATAAATAGGTATCTCATGATAGTTACCTTCCATATAGTAAACTTTAGAATTAATTGAACATTATGAGTAGTTCGGTCAGAAAACCGAACTAACGCAGACGCTGTAGCATAACCTGTTAGGTTGTGTTTCGTTTCTGCACAACCTAATAGGTTATGCTACAAAATGTCCCTTTAATTCTAAATGTCACCATAATTACTGTTTGTTATTTGATAGTCCCTGCCTTAATCTCACCCTAAGCGAGACCCAATTTTGCAGCAGGTTCCACAGCTAATCCTTCAGCATTCATATTATTAGATATCTCTTCTTTAGAAAGAGCTCTTTCGTATATACGAACTTCATCTATTAAACCTTTATGGGTAAAATCCTCGTTGTCATCTTTATATAGTAAAGTCGAAAAATAAGTTTACATTTTCTGATATTTATGTTAGCATTTATGATTATGGCATATTCAACAGATTTACGCAAGCGTGTTCTCGATTTTATCAATAACGGAGGTAGTAAAGTCG
>PYJA01000140.1:0-17318 GCA_003635185.1 Candidatus Poribacteria bacterium
GACTTTACTACCTCCGTTATTGATAAAATCGAGAACACGCTTGCGTAAATCTGTTGAATATGCCATAATCATAAATGCTAACATAAATATCAGAAAATGTAAACTTATTTTTCGACTTTACTATATAATGTGCAAAAGCGGATTTATCCAAGGTTGCTTCATCGGTGTCGTCTAAGGATAGCATTGTAGGCTTTTTTCTTTGGAGCCAGCGTGTACAACGCCGCTTGGCAATTACATAAAGCCATCTGCCAAACTTATCCGGGTCTTTTAGCGTAGACAGTTTCTCATAAGCCTGTAGGAAAACATCTTGGGTAATTTCTTCGGCAATGTGAAAGTCCCCAATTCTCTGCCACGCTATCGCGTGAACATTCTTTTGATATTTTTCGACTAAGGCATTAAACGCTGTGTCGTCGCCAGACAAAATGTTGTGAACTAATTCAACATCATCTTTTTCCATCAGAGTCCTCCACAATAAATTGGTTTACGACTATACATGATACAATTTGAAGGTGAAAAGGGTGCATAACTTCAAAAAAATTGTAAAAATCTAAATAATATTGTCCAAATTCATCTTATAGTGGATTTTACAATTAACCTGACTTTTGATAGGAACAGACACCTCTAAACAACAATAACATACCTCTTTTATTGGACAAAAACAAGGTAATTACTTGCACACAATTGTAGCACAGGCTGGTGGTTTAGGTCTCACGTACCAAAAGTGTGAATATATTTTTGTATTTCGCTATAATAACCCAAGTTGCTACCTATAAGTTTTTAGACATGGAAACATCGTCTTTAATGAAAAATGCTGATAATTTAGTCAATATTTTGTAGCGTCCACTTCCAGTTTGCGCCTTTTATGACACAAACTGGAAGTTTGTGCTACTATGTGGCAACTTAGGTTATAATAACGTGAGTTTGATAATAGGTTCACGTGAGTTCTGTCCAAGGATCTAAGACCATTATGGAATGTCGTTTTCAACAGCATGTTGTAGCATAAACTGCCAGTTTGTGCATCGCTACAACGCAAACTAAAAGTGGACGCTACAATAAAATATCTTATACCGAGCATCAAATACAGAAATCTGATTTATCAAACTCACGTTATAATAACTTAATCTTCATATAAGGGAAGTTAAAAGGTGCTATTTCAGCGATCTATCTCCCCGGACGCTATCGCTATGGGGGCCGCCCCCTAAATCCTCCTTATCAGAGGGACTTTAAGAAAAATGCGTCCCCACACCATCGCGCTGGTGAGGCGGGAAATGCCTAAATGGCATTCATACCGTTGATTTCTTCCTAACCTCGCCAATGTCCAGGTAATTGTAGGTTGGACTATAAGAAAAAATGCGTCCGTTCTGTCTGAATCAAACTTTACATTTTTGTTTATTCTGTTTTTTATTTTTTTGTTGTTGCAAAATAATGAAATTTATGATATGATTATATGAATTAAATAAGACAATTAATCTTTTCGTCAAAACTTGACAAAAAATTATATCTTTGTTATTATTATGACGTTATAATAAGGGTTGTGGGGAATTTCCCCAAAAAACACTCTTAATTTATGGAGAGAATCTAAATTTCTGCCAATCAATATTCTCAAATTTAGTGGCAGAGGTGTATAACTAACCAAGTAAAGTCTTTAAACCGACTCACATGGATGGTTTCTTAACAATAAGGACGGATATGTGTTCTTTTTGTTTACATACTTTATAGATTCAATCCATTTTAAAGGTTTTCGGAGCCTGAACATCTGACGCACTCTTTGTTTGTTGGGTCGGTTATGTTTAACATCCGAAATAATTATTTCCTAAGGAGGAATATTAACTAATGAACAAGTTAAAACGCGTGATTAATGTTTTGCTTGTAGTGACTTGCATCCCATGTGGGCTAATGCTCTACGGTTGTGGTGCACAAAGCCTTGGACCGCAAGAACCTCTCTTGCCTACTATTGACGGGGAGTCCAAATTCTCAGATAGATTTTCATTAGAAGAAGCACCGCTATTCTTCTACGATCTTTTTGGTAGAGAACTTTTGGAAGGTCATGAGGTCCATCAATATGTCGAGGAGAAGGAGTTCAACGAATATGGTGAATTGATTCTTGGATGGACAGGTCAACTTGATACTGGACGCTATGCACTTCAATTAGACCATACCATCTTGACAGAAGATGCCTACCGGGGTAGATATAATGAGTTTGTAATTGGTGATCACCTACGCATCAAACCTGCTACCTTATTTCCAAACCGATATATTATCTTTAAAACAGAATTCGATGGATTTCGTTGGGATATCTCTTTTGCACAAGAACGGCATCTCTTTACGCTCCTTAACTCCCGTATCAGTAACCCTGTTCTAATAGCAGATGTTGATCCGACGGGCCTTCAAACCACTATCGGGAAAAGAAACGGGTTTGTCGAGGACGCGGGGGTGCGGCATATAGAAAACACACGTCTGGTAGGTTTTAGAGGACAAGGGCTTTTAGGTGACATCTTCCGTGTCGGGTTTACGTATGTGAATTTACATAAAGAACACCCCGAACGTATTGAAAACCCATTTATGGGAACTGTTGCTAATACCCCACCAGAAAGCATTACGGTTGTCTTTCGCGATGATTCACCCGAAGACAATCACGTTGCACTGATTACCGACTTTGATGGATATAATCCAGACCTACATGGTGAGAATATCCAAGGGGGTGTCGGTGCTGCTTTTAAGGCAATGGTTATCAAAATTGTTACACAGGGATTTGAAGAACCCCTTGCAGATTTAGAACCGGGAGAAGAACCTACTCTTCAACCAGCACAATCACAACAGATTGAGATCGATGTTGGCCAGATTGCCCCCGTTGATCCTGCGGTTGATCAGGTGCGTGATTCCGTTGATGGTGAATGGAAAATTGTTGATGGGTTCAGCAAGATGAAGTATGACCTCGTGTTTGCTGAACATGATATTGACCCGCGCACAGTAAAATCTGTTGATTTTGAGATGATCGTCGCGGGGGATTACAATATCGCTGTTATCGGATTTAGTGAAGCCAACATGGCGGAGTCTGATCCTGAAATTCAAGAATGGATAAAAACTGTAGACGGTCATATTCAAATACCGTATCGGGACATTATTGAGGCACCTGGAAACTACGGACAATCTCCTGATTATACCGACAACAGAGAAACTCTCGTAGATAATCCGAGTGCGTGGGAAGGTGAAGGAAGACCTCGAAAAGTAACTTACCGTTACGGCGCGGCGCGCGCTGCGGTTCTCTACGGACTTGATCTTGAAGGTACCGTTGGAAATGTCTTTGTCAGGGCACACTATTCTATTAACGGTAAATACAAACAGTACCCTACTATTCCTAAAAATAAGTCGGGATTTAGTCGAATTAACACTGAAGTAAATGAAGAACCTACCGGCATCACCATTGATCCTGCCACCAAGCTACCAGTAGACTCAAACGGTATACCTACTTACTCAGAAACTGAGGGAGAACGTTTTGAAGCACTGCTCGGTGGAGATGGCACAGATGAAGACGGTAATGGTGAACTTGGTAGAGAAACAGCCTGGTTTGTTCAGCTCAAATCAAGATTTGGTAAGCTTTACCTTGAAGGTGTTTTGTTCCACATTGACCCGGGTTACACTACGACCTATCTAAATGCGGGTGCTTATCAGCTTGAACGTGACCAATTTTACCCATTAACTCCTATAGGGTCACTGGTTGGGGCTCTATCACCGCCAGTACCGCCGGGTATTTGGGATGGATTTAATTATGCGCTCATTGAAGATGATGATGATGATGACGACTGGCCTGATGATATTGACTTTGATGGGGTCCTCCCACGCGCTGATGACCGAGATCAGAATAATATATTAGACTACCAAGAAGATTTTCTCATTTTTGAGGCTGATCCGCCCATCTTTACCGACCTAATTGACTTGAATAATAACGGTGTCATCGATTCGTTGGAGGATGATTTTGAGCCGCAATATGAATACGGTATTGACCGGGAAGGTTATCACCTCAAAGTTGAATATGACTTACTTGATAATCTCTCTGTTCAAGTAGGATGGTTGAACGAAAATGAAATCTCAAGCCGTCGAAAAAATGATTCCAAATATCTCCACGTAACTTACCAGCGTGATATCCCTGATTTTGGAACCGTTCTCTTCCAAAACCGATTCGTCCGAGTTCGAGACGATATCCCTGATTACTCTATCACCCTGCTTGTTGGTGATTTTGATCCAATTCAAATTACTGACGAACTTGATTATTATAACGCTCGTGTAAATACAACAACACTTCAGTTCCTTTACACTGCTGTACCTAACCTCACATTAGAAGCTAAACTCCTCGTCGTTTTACAAAAACAATTAGAATTGGATGCAGAGGAAGCTGTCTTCTTAGATGTTGAGTTTGACGAGGCAGCAGATTTGTTCGAACCGGATGAACGCGTTGACTTCATGGTTCCTGAGGAGCAAGTTCGGATAAGTGGTGAAAGGCGGGAAAGTCCATTCTATCCTGATCACGGGATTAACGCGCTTGACCCAACTGATACCGGCTTAATCTATGATGCTGATAACTGGAAAGCGAGACGCTATCCCGAGCGAAACATACGTAGCCAGATGACAATTCTGAAGGCAAGATATGAAATTCCACTTGGCGATCTGCCTGTTATTAGAAGAATCGGTGAAGATTTCACGTTGACACCTATGGTTAAGTATATTTGGGATCGTGCTTTTGACAGAAGTGCTGAAGAAATTGGGGATGTCCTAAACCCGCGTTTCTACGAACCTGACGATCCTGAACCGCGTGAATACTTACGATTCAACCGTCGAAGTCGCGAAGATGTCCTTGGCGTACGCCTTGATTATCAGTTTACACCAAGTATGAACATTCTCGGTGGATTTCAATATAGAAAGTTTACCAACCGCGACAAGAACTTCGAAAACTATCTGAAAATTTTCCAGAACACAGATCCAGATGTTTCAGTTCCACCTATTTACCGTCCAAATATACGAACCCGAATTTTCGAAATCCAAGCTATCAGCCAAGGTGAATGGCTCGGTTTCAATATTGTCATTCTGACGGGTTACCGCAGACACACCTTCTTGCTCCAACACACAACGAGTAACACTACGTTTGTTCGAGCAATGATGGGTTTCTAAGTTTATTAGTGTTACTGGACGCGATTCCTTCGCGTCCAGTAAAAAATAAAGTAGCGGGCACCTTGAAAAAGTGCGTAACTTTTGAAGTGTTTAGGTGTTCATAATTCAGAAATAGTTATAGACTGTAGCAGCACGTTTAGACACGTGCCGAACCACATATTAGATTATACTTTTATAGAATTGTAAAACTTAATGCCGAATTGGCATATTATTAAAAAAGGAGAATTAAAACGAATGACTCGTTTAAGTTTAATTTTAATGTTAGTTGTCTGTATGTTTATGTCAGCTGGCATTGTTATTATGGCACAAGATGAAGAAGCAGCGGAAACCCCAAGTGTTGATGCTGCTGATGCTGCCGATGCTCAAGAAGCAGATATGATGGGTGAAGGGGGAACGATTAGTGGTGAAGTTGTTGATACGACAGCAGATCGGAACCCAATTGCAGAAGTAACCGTTGAGATCACGAATGTTGTTAGCGGTGAAACGGTAGAAGTGAAAACGGACGAAGATGGCAGGTATGAACAAGCTGGTCTTCCTGCTGGCCGTTACCAAATGCGTTATTCCAGAGAGGGTTATGGGAATCGAACCAGCAGAACGAAAGTACTTAGTGCTGGAGGTGAAGTATCTGTCCCCATGAAAATGAGCAAAAAAGATAATATCATCTCTTTTTTCCAGAAATTTGGGTTCGTTTTCTATCCGTTAGCTATATGTTCCGTTGTAGCATTGACCTTCATTATTGAAAGACTTTTCACGTTTGTACGAAGTCGATCGCGTATTGGGACTGAGCAGTTTATTGCCAGCATTGCGGATTCATTGCGAAAAGAAAATATTATGGAAGCTGTTTCCACTTGTGAAGAAGCAGGCGGCCCACTCGCCAACGTACTAAAAGCTGGACTACTCAGATATAGTCAAGCCCAAATTGAGGAACGGGATATTACCAAAGAGGAAATCCAGGAAGCCATTGAAGAAGCAAGCCTCCTTGAAATCCCTGAATTAGAAAGAAACCTGCCCGTTCTCGGTACGGTTGCTGTGGTCTCACCCCTGTTCGGCCTACTTGGTACTGTTACAGGTATGATTACCGCTTTCACTACTATTGCTCTTGAAGGTACCGGTGACCCGCAACAGCTTGCAGGTGGTATTTCACAGGCACTGCTAACAACCGCTGGTGGTTTAACGATCGCTATTCCGTGTCTTATTTTCTTCCAACTCTTTGATAGCTGGGTAAATAGACATATGGTTGAAATCTCCCAGGTTTCTACAGAAATTGTTAACCAATTGATTGTAGGTGAAACAAACGCTTAAGCTACGGAACAGGCGGGTGTTCTTCACTCGCCCTTGTTCTAAATAAATGGAGAATTAAAATGCAACAGCTTGGTGAAGCTAAATTGAGTCTGATGGCAACGCGGATACGGGAACGTAAAGCGCCGACTCTCAGTATGGCACCTATGATTGATTGTGTGTTCCTACTCCTGATTTTCTTCATGGTGTCAACAACTTTTACCCCAATGCCGGGAATTCGCGTGCAACTTCCGCCCCCTGGTGAACCTTCAAAAGAAAAACCAAAAGGGCTTGTTGTCAAAATTGATAATCCTACTACCAGTGGTAAAGACGGCACAATGCTTTTGGATGGGCAAGTTGTACAATTTGGGGATATGTATCCTTACCTGCTTAATGCGCCTCCAGAACGGAAAACAATGCTTATTATTCAATCTCAACGACAAGTTCTGCATGAACAGATTGTCAAAGTAATGGATATAGCGAAAGATGCTGGTATTGACAAAATTGGATTTGCTATTACTGCGCGAGACTGACGCGCGTAATCTAATTACGGTTCTAACCGGACTGAAAGGAGAACGCACATGGCTCTTCAAATGACACGTAGACGGAACACTTCAAGTGACGATGATATCCCGATGGCTCCTATGATTGATTGTGTATTTTTGTTACTCATTTTTTTCATGGTTTCTGCCATCATGCGGGTTCCTCCGCCTTTTAGTGTCACGTTACCGGATTCCACAACAGAACACGAATTCCCGAGGAAAAAGTATAACTTGTTTATCAGCAGCGATGGCCGAATTGCTATTGATGATCGCGAAATGCAAACTTTGGAAGAAGTAGGGCTCTTTATAGCTGCCCACGAACACCAAATTAGCACCTTGATTATTAAAGCAGATAAACGCGCCAAACATGGACGGGTTATTGACGTAGTAGAACGGGCGAAGGCACGATCCGCCAAAATTGATGGATTAGAAGTCGCTTTTGCCGTTGCTGAAGACGAGTAGATACATAAGCAATATGGTGTTACTTCGTAAAAACAGCAACAACATCATATTGTCAGACAATTTCCGAAAGTGGAATTAATAATGTAAAAGCCTCTAATTAATATTTGAATTAGAGGCTTTTTACATTTGTTATGATAACTCAAGTTGCTACCTATGTAGCACAATCTGTATGAAGATTAATTTTTAAATTCGGTAACTTTTCATTATGCATATTTGGAACATTTTAAGTGATCTTTAGTCCCGTAGGGACGATATGTTTATAGCAGCGCGGACGACCTCATTCCGTTAGTCCCGTAGGGACGATATGTGTATATGCCAACAACATATTTTGGACATATCGTCCCTACGGGACTGAAGAGAAGTTGTTCAACGTTTTTCTATAAACATATCGTCCCTACGGGACTAAAGAAATTACCGAAATATTTATTTAATCTTCATTTAGATTATGCCTGTGAGCATGCAAACTAAATGAAGATTAATTTTTAAATTCGGTCCTTTTTTGTCCAATGCAGGTGTACCTTCTGCTGGTGAGGCGGGGAATGCCTAAATGGCATTCATACCGTTGATTTCTTCCCAACCTCGCCTAATTACAACCCATTTTTTTATCTTCATAAAGTTTGTGCTACAAAAGAGAGGCATTATATGTTAGAAAAGGTATTATTTTCTTGAGGTTCTCTTGCGGACACGCCGAGTCGGTGTCGGCGGCGGTGGAGGCGGCGGTGTAACAATTTTCCAAAAGAGCGGTAAATAATTATCCCAATCGGCGAGGATTTGTTCAGCACGTTGGCTTTCGGTCAACTCAAGATGTTTTTGTATCAAACCGACCAATGTATCCTCATCCACTTTTTCGGTGATACGTTCTAACTTAATAAGTTGCGGATTGATTTTTTCATTAAATTGTTGGTTTTCGTCAAGTACGTAGGCATTTCCACCTGTCATGCCTGCCCCAAAGTTTCGTCCCGTTTCCCCCAGAATGACAACAGTACCGCCTGTCATATATTCACATCCGTGATCACCAACACCTTCCACAACAGCCGTTGCGCCGCTGTTCCGCACACAAAAACGTTCACCTACGCTGCCTGCGGCGTATAAGAATCCGTTTGTCGCACCATACAACACAGTGTTACCAATAATCGTATTTTCATGTGTTTTGAAGCGAGCATCAGGTGCGGGTTTGATAACCAGTTCACCACCTGCCATGCCTTTTCCGACATAATCATTCGCTTCGCCAGTGAGTATAAATTGAATACCACTAATACAGAATGCCCCAAAACTTTGTCCGGCACTACCTGTAAAATAGCATCGAATGGTTTCTTTAGGTAACGGTGTGTCACCGTATCGGAATGCGATTTCACCAGATAATTTAGCGCCAACCGTTCGGTGTGTATTACGTATCGGATATGAAAGTTGAATTGGTTCTTTTTTTTCTATTGCTGTTGCAGCATCAATCAAAATTTGGTCATCCAAAGGTATATCTACACGGTCATTGCGTTCCTGTAGATGATAACGTGGACTTTTTCCTGTCGGATCAGCGGATGAGAGAATTTCAGTCAAGTCAAGCGTTGCTGCTTTTGGATAATCAACCAAGTTAGTAAGTTCTAACAAATCTGGCCGGCCAATAACATCGTTTAGACAGCGATGACCAAGATTAGCGAGGATTGCCCGTACCTCATTCGCTACACCGAGCATAAAGTTAACAACCATTTCAGGCGTACCGGGATACTTTGCACGAAGTGCAGGGTCTTGTGTAGCGACTCCAACAGGACATGTATTCAGATGACATTGACGTGCCATCACGCATCCTGTGGCGACCATTGCAGTAGTGCCGAAACCGTATTCTTCTGCCCCCAACATAGCTGCGATGACGATATCGCGTCCTGACCGCATCCCACCGTCAACCCGTAATACAACGCGATCCCGCAATTCATTTTCAACGAGTCGATGCTGTGTTTCCGCAAGCCCAAGTTCCCACGGCGTGCCAGCGTTTTTGATGGAGCTAAGTGGAGAAGCACCAGTCCCGCCTTCATGTCCACTTATTTGGATCACGTCTGCGTATCCTTTGGCGACACCTGATGCGATAGTCCCAATCAAAAACTCTGATACAAGTTTTACAGCAACTTTTGCCCGTGGGTTAACCTGTTTTAGATCATAAATTAACTGTGCAAGGTCTTCAATTGAATAGATGTCGTGATGCGGTGGTGGTGAGATTAGTGGCACTCCTGGAATTGAGTGTCGAATCTTTGCAATTTCCAATGTGACTTTGTGTCCGGGAATTTGTCCACCTTCTCCAGGTTTTGACCCTTGCGCCATCTTGATCTCTAATTCCCGTGCGGAAGCAAGGTACTGCGGTGTGACACCAAAACGTCCAGATGCGACCTGTTTAATAGCACTTGATGCAAGATCACCATTCGGTTGTTTTTCAAAACGACCACTGTCTTCACCACCCTCACCACTTCCTGACTTAGCGCCGAGGCGGTTCATCGCAATCGCCAAAGTTTCGTGCGTTTCACGGCTCAATGCCCCGAAAGACATACTCCCTGTGGTAAAGCGGCGAACAATATCTTCAGCGGGTTCAACCTCTTCCAACGGAATAGGCGTACTCGGCTTGAAAGCAAGTAGATCGCGTAGACTGGAAGGTTCGCCCTCTTCAACTGCTTCTGCGTATTGGGTATAATCTTCAGCTTCTCCACTCTTGACAAACTTGTGCAATGCTTTGAATACGGTCGGATTAAAAGCGTGAAATTCGCCGTTTCTGCGAAATCGAAAATAACCGGCTTCTTGTAAGATTTGTCTTTCATCTGTCGCGCCAAAAGCTTTTGTATGGAAATGGAGGGTTTCTGCAGCAATGTGTTCAAAACCGATACCGCTTAACCTTGATGGCGTTCCAGTAAAACAACGATCAATAACAGATGAATTGATGCCGATAGCCTCAAAAATCTGCGCGCCTCGATAACTGGACACAGTGGATATGCCCATTTTCGCCATAATTTTCAAAATACCTTTTTCAACTGCATCCTTATAGTTAGTCATTGCTTGTTCTGTTGAAAGTTCCTCAAATTCATCGTTCTCCGCAAGTTGAACAATCGTAGAAAAGGCGAGGTAAGGATTGATAGCATCAGCTCCATATCCGAGTAGGACAGCGTAATGATGTTCTTCACGCGGATCGCCTGCTTCAACAATTAAACTGACCTGTCTGCGTTTACCTTCACGGATCAAGTAGTGATGTACAGCACCAACCGCAAGCAACATGGGAATTGGGGCAAACTCAGCGTTGACACCTTTATCACTCAAAATTAGAAGCGTCCTTCCAGAATTTACCGCATCTAAGACGTTTTCACACAACGTGTCTAAGGCACTATCCAAGCCCTGTTTCCCAGAAGCAACAGAGAAATAGACAGGTATAGTGGCGTGCTTGAACGCAGGCAAGTTTTGTGCTTTTAATGCTTCCAGTTCTTCATTTGTCAATATCGGCGAAGTTAATCGGATGACGTGGGCATGTTTCTCGGTCTCTGTAAGCAAACTGTGTCGTTTTCCCAGATAAGTTGTCAGAGACATTACCAACCGTTCTCTGAGCGAATCAATTGCAGGGTTGGTAACTTGTGCAAAAAGTTGTTTAAAATAGTGGTACAACAAACGTGGATGCCGTGAAATAACAGCGGGAGGTGTATCATCTCCCATTGACCCAACCGCTTCTTTTGCCTGCAAAACCATAGGTTTGATAAAACGTTCCACATCTTCAGCCATATAACCAAATGCTTTCTGATGTGTCTCTAAATTATCGGGGACCGGCGTTATCGCCCCTAAAGGCTGAGGTTTTAGTTCAGCTAAATGCGTAATCTGTTTAACCCACTTGGCATAAGGCTTTTGATTCGCAACCTCGGTTTTGATGTCTGTATCTGTGAGTAATTGTCCGTGTACAGTATCAACAGCGATCATCTGCCCGGGACCTAAACGTCCTTTTTTAACAACACGCCTATCGTCCAATTCAATAATTCCAACCTCAGACCCCATGACAACAAGTCCATCATCAGTTACTTTATACCGAGCGGGTCTTAGACCGTTTCTGTCTAAACTGGCACCAACGATATTTCCATCTGTGAACGCCACAGCGGCCGGACCATCCCACGGTTCACTAACACATGAAAGGTATTCATAACACGCTTTCAAAGCAGGTAGCATATCCGGTATCTGTTCATAAGCCTCTGGCATTAGACACATCATTGAATGGAGAATGCTACGGTCAGAATGCGTTAACAACTCCAGCACGTTATCAAGACTCATTGAATCACTACCGTGTGGATTGATAATCGGGGCAAGTTTCTGGATGTTGTCATTCCAAACAGGAGAATTCATTTGTGCTTCACGGGCGCGCATCCAGTTCCTATTTCCCATCAACGTGTTAATCTCACCGTTGTGCGCTAACATTCGGAACGGTTGTGCAAGCGACCAAGTCGACGAGGTATTTGTGCTATACCGTTGGTGGAAAACCGCTAAAGATGCTTCAAAGTCAACATCCCGCAAATCAGAATAGAACATTGCGAGTTGGGGGGCAACGAGTAGACCTTTGTAGACAATGGTTCGATGTGAAAATGAAGCAATGTGAAACCCGTCAAGTTTCTCATCTGTAATCCGATGTTCTAATTCCTTACAAATAAGATAGAGCCGTTGTTCAAATTTATCAGCAGAAATATGGGGTGGTCTGCCAATGAGGGCCTGCTGGATTAACGGCAGTGTTGCCAGTGCTTTTTCACCAAGCGCGGAGGCATCAACGGGAACTGAACGCCATCCTAAGAGTGGGAAGCCATATTGCTGTAAAATGTTAGCCACGATTTCGCGTCCCCGTCTTTGTGCAACGGGGTCTTTCCCCGGTAGGAAAATCATGCCAACTGCAAGGTCATTAATTGAACTTAGGTTTACTTCAAGCTTCTCTAATTCTTTTTTAAATAGTTTCTCCGGAATCTGTGTTAAGATACCTGCACCGTCGCCTGTCTTTGCATCAGCTGCAACTGCACCACGGTGTGTTAAATTCGTTACTGCTTGTATTGCCATTTTCAAGATTGCATGACTTCGACTCCCTGAACGGTTTGCTATAAACCCTACTCCACAAGCATCTTTTTCATATAAATGTTCGTGCATTTGTAAACTCATACTCCAAGTAATCAAGATTATTGGTATCCGTTAAGTTTTGACATTATCAGAAAAAATAAGATATAAAGATTCGGATACCGCGTCTATATTAGACGTGTAGGCATTTTTGCCTGTAATTTCTGAATTCGGTAATTCTTTTACAATTAATAGTATACCTTAAATGTCGTGAATCGTCAACAAAATTTTTGTGCTGGAACGGTGTGAAGTCCGTTCTCATTTGTTGGGTTTCGCCGCTCTACCCAACCTACACAGTTTTTTGTCCTCTTTTCGTAAAAAGATAAACAAAACCGATAAACCCGCCCACCACAATAACGCAATACACACCGATATACACCCATACATGAATAAAACGTGCCAGAAATTGCACACCGACTAAAACGCCTGCTATAATCATACTTATACCATAAGCAAGACATCCCGCCATTCTATCTATTTCAACTGGTTCTTTTGAAAGAGGTATTCCAGATTCCGGTTTTGGGTATGTGATAACTGAAAATAGCACGACGAAGAGTCCCGGCAAGACAAAAAATATCCCCATAACACCCCAAAAAACTGTAGCGAGTATAAAAAACAGGAGTGTGCATGGGAAGACAATGTAAATAAACGTAACTGCCACAACACCACGCCATAAGTCATACGACTTCTGAAGCGGTGCAAGCGATAGCACCCATGAGGCTTTCCAGTGTTCCGAATATCCAACAGAACTGAGAAAACCGAAAACCGTAACCACCCCTAAAAAGACGAACAACCCCATAAATCCGGGACTAAGACCGATAGCGTAATGATATTTAATCAATTCTATTGGATAGATATCCCGAACAAAGAACATGCCGATTATCATGAAATTTACAACCCCTCCAGAAGCGAGTTGGTTTAAGATTTGTCTATCACGGCGCATGTAGGATGCACTGAGACAGAAACTGGCATAAGCATCGCGGGATCGGAAAAATCGCGCGAGTAAAGGTCGTCGTATTCGTAGTTTTTCCTTCTGTCTACTTCCAGATTCCATCAGAAAAGAGAGATATTTTGAATAAGTCTTCGCAATACTTCGGAGCGGGATTAAGACTAACAGTAGCGTTGAAAACATTGCAACCGCAGTCAAAATCAAGTCGCGAGTAAACTCAGGACGGTCAATCGTGTTAACTGCCAGCGAAACTCCGCCTGCAAACCAACCGTTCGGAAGCACATATAGCCACTTTAAAACCGATTTATAATTATCTGCTACGACATCGGTTGGAATTAGGAAAAAGGATACAGGTACGAGGAGAGGTAATATAAATTGAGCGGATTTTGATATTTTTCGGAGTCTTTTTACAGAATAGAGTTTTGTCAAATACCCTGCAAACGCGGTCATCACCCCAATTGTGAAAAATCCTGCCATAAAGGCGATAGGCAGATAAAAAACAGGAAAAAAGTAGCACAGAATAGTGGTGTTATCTCCACGGATAAAGGACCCACAAATTGATGGAAAAATATTCAGACAGGTTAGCAACAAAACTGCATACTTCAGTATCTGTGTTAACTTCACAAGAAAATAGGTGCGTGATGACACGGGCGTGTGTGCAACTACGGGATAGTTAATAGGGCTGAGGAGAAGATCAAAGTATGGCAGCATCCACATGCCAACTGTGAACATAGACATCGTGACACCGATAAGAGTGTATGTGAACACGTCCGTGCCGAAGTACACAAGTAATGCAGAAAAAATGCTTATTAAAAAGCAGAAAGCACAGGTTAGGGAGAGTGAGAGTTTGGTAGTTCCCTGCTTTCCTTCGAGTGCCCGCTCCTCAACGGTCTTTTCCGTTTGAAGGAGCAGTTTATACTGAATAGGACATGCGCCAAATTTTGCAGCGATTTTTTCAAGCATTAAGATTTGCCTCTGCCGGTTTTCTTGTAAAAAAATAGATAAAACTGATTAACCCACCCAAAACGATAAAACAATAACATCCGAAATATATCCAAAATCCAAGTTTGTAAGTTAGATATTGGATTCCCACGATTGTTCCAACAGTCAAAACAGTACATAAGAAAGGTGTCAATGTAGAAAAAACCATCCTTTTTAGGATGAATTCCTGGGAGAGTGGTAAACCAGATGGTGGTCTCGGATAAAAGAGAACATAATTCAGGACTATGGTTAACCCTGGTAATATGTAAAATATCCCTTCAAACTTCCAAAGTATAGTCGCAAAACAGAACATTAGAAGTGTACACGGTGTGACGATGTAAAAGAGAGCAGTTGATTGAACGCCTCGCCATAAGTCTTGGTGTGCGGCGATTGCGGGGACCTTTAGCATCCATGATGCTTTCCAGTGTTCTGAATATCTGATTGGTAATATGAAACTATCTATGAATCCAATTGTAATATAGCAAAACACGATAGAAAAGCCTGGGCTTAGTCCGAAGATGTAAGAATGGCTAATCCATTTTGGATTCCATCCATATAGTTTTGGCTGCAAAAAGAAAATTGCAAACATTGTGATGGTCCCAAGCATGGCAAATAAGCCAAGCTGTATCCTCTTGTCCCGAAAGAGATATGCTGATGTAAGACATAACGCAGCCCGTTTGATGTGTGTTCTGAGCATTTTGGCAAAGAGCGGTATTTTTACACGCAATTCTGACTTTTGCTTATTGACAGATTCTAACAGATAGGAAAGATACTCAGAATAACTCTTCGCGATGCTTCGGAGCGGAATTAAAATGAGAAAGAGCGTTGAGGCAACAGCCAACGCAGCTAAAATAAGATTTTGCCATTCTAAATGTCCCAAAAAAACGGAGACTGTGCCAGCAAACCACCCAGTCGGCAGGACATAAGACCATTTCGAAATGATCTTCAATTTATCAATTATGACACTGTCAGTTAAGGAAGTAGGAAATATGTAATGTGCCATAATCCATATAGTGGGAAAGAAAACCGGAAATGCAAACTGAGCGGTCTGAGCTATATTTCGTAGACTCTTTTTGCTGTACAGTTTTGTCAAATATCCCGCAAAGGTTGTCATGACGCCAATCGTGAAGAAACTTGAGATAAAGGCGATGGATAGATACACAATAGGAAAAAGATATTGTGCCTTGGAGACCTCTTCTCCACGAAGCCAGATGCCGCCAATCGCTGGCAATAGATTTGAACATATTATTAATAGCGTAGTATGTGTGATAACTTTTGTCAGTTTTACCAGGAAATAGGTACGCGATGAAACTGGTGTGTGAGCTATAACAAGGTAGTGTGTAGGACTGAGAAGGATATCAAAGTATGGGATAGTCCAAAGCCCGACTACCGTCATAGACATCGTAATTCCGATCAATGCATAAGTGAACACATCTATACGTAAAAACACCATCACTGTGGCGACTATGCTCACGAAAAAACAGAAAAAACAGTTGATAGTCAGCGATAGGTTGAAACCAAGTTTGCCCTTGATAGCACGCTTCTCTACTATCTTCTCAGTCTGTAAGAGATGTATATACTGAGTTGGTGAAGCACCGAGCAGGCCAGCGATTTTTTCAAGCATCCAGCGCGTCCCCCGTCACAATCCGAACTGCTTCATCAGTTTTTTCATCAAGACCTGTTGTTTCTGTCAACTGGACGAAAATTTCATTGAGTGCGGTTTGATTTGTTTGCTGCCGTAAATCCGCTACTGGTGCATCGGCTATGATTTTTCCTTCATTGATAATCATAATACGTGGGCAAAGTGTTTCTGCCACTTCAAGAATATGGGTGCAATAAAGAATTGTTTTACCTAACTCTGCCAAACGTTGCAGTAACGATTTCAAAAACGTCACGGTTGTAACATCCAGGTTGGTAAAGGGTTCATCTAAAAATAGGACATCTGGATTATGTAAGAGTGCTGCCATGATGAGACACTTCTGACGCATACCTTGCGAAAAACTGCTTATCCGTTGGTTTGCTTGTGCTTCCATGTCAAACAACTTTGCAAGTTGAACGATTTTATGTGCAATCAGTTCTTCCTCTAAATGGTAAAGCCTGCCCATCAACTGCAAGTGTTCCACTAAGGTGAGGTGTTCATATAGCTGCGCCTCTTCAGGAACATAGCCGACACGCTGTTTTAATTCAAGCAGATCGGTTTCTGCACTGTAGCCTGCAACCGATATGTCGCCGGAGGTTGGTTGGAGTAAACCGACTAACATTTTAAGCGTAGTGCTTTTGCCTGCGCCATTCGGACCGAGATAACCGACAATTTCGCCTTTTTTAGCCTCAAAACTGATGTTGTCAACTGCTTTTTTCTCTCCATATTCTTTGGTGAGGTGCGAAACGCTAATCATATATTGTTTTTCCTTGTTGTGTGGTAATACAATACCTTCGCCAAAAATAGTTGAATAAATTGGGCGTTTGTCCTAAAGTTATAGTGAACTTTGAAATTATTGGGGCACTTTGATAATCTATTATGGAACATAATGGACAATAGAAGGGGTAGCATAAACTTTTAGTTTGATGCCCAAACCGCAATCTGGCAGATTGCGGTACAGAAGTGTCCCATTAATTGTCCGTTTTACTATATAACAAGTAAGTTATAACAATACCATAACTTTGAAAGGACAATCACCCATGTCAGAAATTATAGCACTGTTTGCAGTTTTTATACCACATTTATCCGCAATGATATGCTATAATAACCGTAAAATCTACTTTGGAGCGCAGAGATGGTAATTGCTGTAGATGCAGCGTCCCTTGACAAACGAAACCGAACAGAGCAACAACTTTTC
>PYJA01000140.1:17338-62819 GCA_003635185.1 Candidatus Poribacteria bacterium
TTTCTGGGTTCCGATCATCAAAAATGCCTTGCACCATGCGACTATTGAGCAGCAAACCTTCTATCTTGTGGCCTTCATAGAAACGTCCTTGATAGGTGATTTCTCCGTTAATATAAAACGCATCGTCTACAATACTCACTGTTGTTTTCATTTTTCTCCATGATTAAAGCGATTTTCAATATTTTAGCATATTTGGGAGGATATAGCAATTATGTCTTGATATTTCAGATTTGTGTTCATTTGTAGTCCCCTTTTATAGTGAACTTTGAAATTATTGGGGCACTTTGATAACCTATTATGGAACATAATGGACAATAGAAGGGGTAGCATAAACTTTTAGTTTGATGCCCAAACCGCAATCTGGCAGATTGCGGTACAGAAGTGTCCCATTAATTGTCCGTTTTACTATATATGTCAGAATCGCGGATTTGCGCGGATTATTTTTGTCTGAATCGCGGATTATCACGGAGGACACGGATTAACGCGGATTTTGTTTTTGCATATTCCAACTTTACTGGCACAAAACGCGGATTTTTGTTTGTTATTTCAAGGTGCTTTTCACAGGATTGGGATATCCGCACAGCAGAAGACTAATCCGTGTCATCCGCGATAATCCGCGATTCAGACACCCTCCACAATCGCAACCTCATCTTCCGTTAAATTATACAATTCATATACCAGTTTATCAATCTCATCTTCAAGGGAGGAAGTGTCAGCGTCCGGGGCAGTGCGTTTTGCGTCAAGGATTTTGTCTACCTTGTTTTCTATTTCTGTGACAATGTGTTGATTTCCATCGGTGATAGGTGGTATAGGAACATTTTTGATAAATTTACTTTTAAAGCGAATACCTGTAGATCCTAAATGACCACCTGCATAGTAATTCCTGAAAACAAAAGTAAAGCATTTTGAATTTAGGAGTCCGAGTAGATATATAAGATTTTCCCCCGTTAGAATAGTTGTTGTAGCTTCTGCAAAGAAGTTATTTCTGTCAATAAAAAACGTTCCTTCTCTTACGATCTCCTGCCAGACTATTTTTTCCTTATCAAATTCGGAATAATAAGTTGCTGCACAACGTTGCAATGCATACCATTCATACCGAATTCCTGTTTCTGATCTGTTTCTATTTGACAATCTATCATGGTATTGTTGTAAATGACTGTAGATCGAAGGATAATCTACTTCAAATATGTTCTCAGCCTCTTGGGATGCCCCTGTGATCGTGGAATCTTCATGTAATGGAAAATGCCACGGTATAAATAACAAATACAATTTTTCCCATTGTGCATGATAACGCTTGATGTCTGATCCACGTAGAAGTGGTTTTATGATTTCTACGGAGATCGGGTCTTGTGCGATGAGTTGTTCTCGTGTGATGTCGTCTATTATGAATGCATCATTGTAACCTGTAGTAATTCCTCGATAGATGTTTACACCCCAGTCTTTGAGCGGTTTTCCAACATCCTCAATTTTGCGTTTCAAGTTCAGTTCAGCAGATGAGAGGACCGCCCACGGTTCACCTTCTACTGGTACCTCCATCGTCACACTATTATCTTTCAGATATTGGTGAATATTACCGGTCTGTTTGTCAAAATCCGTACCGATAGATACGCCTTTAAAGGTAGTAAGATCGTTAAATATCGAGTTGTTTTGGAACAGTAGAATGTTAGTGTCTACAGTCGCATCAAAAACATCTGGTCCCATATCCAGCAATTGAACGGGTTGGGTGTGTATTATGAAATAATTTCTCAACTTTTTGCCATAGCCGGCGCGCATCCACTTGTTGGAAGTTATAAAACAGAGATGTCCCTTGCTTTTCAAAAGTTTGTGTGCTTTTTCATAGAACAAGCAGTAAATATCACCTGTGCGGGTAAAGGTATCAAAACCTACGTCTTGATAAAGTTTTCCGAGTTTCCCACCTTCTTTTTGCAGTTGAATATAAGGCGGATTGCCAATCACTACATCAAACCCATCCGTGACTCCAAACATCAATTCGGAGTCAAACCAATCTGCATTATCATTCTGGTCATACGGATCCCATTGTGCAATGTTATCTGCCTCATCAGCAAACGCCCCGATTCTCTTGAGTTCGGTTGCCAATTCAGCGCGCAATTCTTCATCTCTATCTTTGCATGCACGTTTCTGTTGCCGTGTGGTCGCGTGGAAATGCTTTTCACGGTTGTTGCGGAGTGCCAGTTCCAATTTCACTGCTTTTGTGCTTTTCAACGTCATTTGCGTTTTAAGACCGATGAGCGTATCTGCAGCAACAAACCGCGTCTCCAAATTCGGCAACGGCTTGATACCAAAGTTCGCCGCTTTTTTGTCCGGTTCCTGCTCAATTGCCAGTGAGATAAAAAAGCGGAGTTTGGCGATTTGGCAAGCAATCGGTTGAATATCTACACCGAAGATACTGTTTTGAATCAGATATAACTTCCGTCCGAAGTCTGAATCTCGGTAACGTTTAAAAGTGTCATCAATTTCGTTTAGTTCTTCACGTCGTTCTTGGTCATCCTGTGTGTCAAATGCGGCTGCGGCGCGTTTTGCTGCCAATTCCTTCTGCAATGCTTCCCATCGGGTGTTATCTGGGTCAAGTCGCCGCAGTGCCAGCGTCAACTTGTGGAGCATCCCCATCGGAAACGCGCCAGAACCGACGGCTGGGTCCAATATCTTGAGTTCTGAAATAGTTTTGACAATTGCGTCAGTTTCGCGGTCATCAAACCATTCGCTTGCATCGTCAAATATCTTTGCATAGTCAAACAGATAGCGCAGACGTTCATCCCAGGGAACATCATTGTTATCAGTCGGTTGACACTTTTGAGATAACGCGGCGACTAACGCCTCCTCCACCATATAGTCTACGATCGCGCGTGGGGTGTAGTAGGAGCCTGTCATCTTGCGTGCTGTTTCTCCCGTTTCTGGGTTGATAGCGGCGAGTAGGTTTTCGAACACTCTGCCCAGCAGTTCGGGGTCAAGTGCAACTTCTTGGTCTATCGGTGTGTTCTCCTCAACGGTGAATTTGTAGTGTTCAAGGAGGGGAATCAATCCTTGCTGTGCATCAAAAAAGAGGCGGTTCGGGATAGACAACTTATGATATTGATTATCAGAGAAGCAGTCTATTCGGTAGCTCTCTTTACCTGTCGCTTTCCATGTATCCAGACAATCGAACAGTCCACCATTGATGAAGGGGGTTTGCGCAAAGAGGGAGAGCAGTTTATCGGGGCCGTCCATCTGTTTTTTATATCGGTAACAAGAAAAATCGCGATTGGTATCATAGCTTTCTTTGCTGAACGCACGTTTGTCAATCTCTGTGTTTAACGTAGCGAAAAAGAGGTTTTGTAGCGCGGCGCGATAGTAGGAGTCCCCGTTATCAAAGTCATCTTCTGTCAATAGGTCTTGGATTTTTTCTTTTTTAAACAGATTATCTGCCACCAATCCTTTTTCCTTGATAAACCAGATAAACAGCAGGCGTGTGATGAGGCGTATCACATGCACCTCCGGTTTTACAACGCGGTTTTCGTCTGTCGGGAACGTTGCGGTCTCTACTGCCCATTCATACCAAGCGAACAGGTTTCGGTAGAATTTTTTGTTGAGTTCTTCTGTATTGAGAATCTTTTCCCATTCATCATGGAGCGTATCAAAGTTTTTAACCTCTTGAGTCTGGATGAGATTGCGGAGGTATAGGTCGTAGATTATTTCAATATGGGCGCGTATGGGTTTGTTTAGGTTAATATCCTTGATAAGTGTAACCTTTTCCAAAACCTGTTTTTTAGGATCACGTTTGTGATGTCTACGGTTGATGATTGCAAGGGAAAGATAATCACTATATCGGAACATTACCATTATTGAATATGGTGCTTCCTTACACATAAAACGGATAATGTCTGCGAGTTGGGTGCGTGTAAAGGCAGGACCATCAAGTTCCACTGCAACGAACATATAAGATGTTCTGAGATTTTCGTTTATGTCTGTGCTTTCAAATAAGAATTGCTGTTCGGGCGTTCGTTGCTGGTTTATCTCTTCATCTGTTATTTGCATGATGCGCCTATAGCTTTGCCATTTTTCAAGGCAGAGTTTCTTGGATGGATTAGCAGTTTCAAGAGCAGCTTCAAAGAGATTTTTATATTTCTCATTATCTAACGCGTCATTACTGACCCGCTTACTACGATAACCGAGGATATCTAAGAGCCGTGTTGCAGCGTCTCTTATCGGTTGGCTATCAAATTCTTTTAGGGCGTTCTCAATGTCTTGCTTGATTTTTATGTCTGAATTCATAGGCTACCTTTCGTGCTATTTTGTAGCACATACTGTTAGTATGTGCATCCGTGTAGCACATACTAACAGTTTGTGCATCTGTGTAGCACATACTGCCAGTTTGTGCAAAAGACACAATCTGGCAGATTGTGATACAAGCAGATTATGGTACAACATGGGCTAATGACGAATTACCAACCACGTAACCAACTCAAATTCAGTCTCCTCTGTAATCTGACTATCGGCAGTGGGCAGGAGTGCATCAGGACTTGAATCAAGTTGATCGTTGACTTTCCGAATATACTCTTTCTGAATTGACGCTAACGCAGTGTCAATTAGCACCTCATAAATCGTCATATCACTACCGTTTTCAGTGTCCGCATTGAACTGACGGCAGAGGTCCTTATCAGGTTTGTCTTTGCCAATACAGAGTTGGCTGAATCGTTCTAAAATCTGTTTCGGATTGGTAAACCCGATAGAAACGATCTCATCCTCATTGATATAGACGAGATAGTAAGGGTGGATCGGGTTCAGTTTTTCACCTTCCTTTTTGTCCGCTTCCGCAAAGACCTGTTTTAAGCAGAAGATAACCCCGGGCTTAATATCAACGGGCGCGCCTGCTTGCGTAATCGGGGCAGTGACAGCGGACAAGCCGAGGGGGGCTCTCCTGAGTAAATCTTCTTTACCCCGCAGATAGTGCAGGAGTTGTGCCCGGAAATCGTCAAGTGTGAACTGATTAAGATTGAATTGATCCTCAATATCTTCAAGGTCAAGGTTTTGATTTTGCATACGTTTAAGTTGCTCGTCACGGTGAGACCAGACGCGTTCCAAGTCTTCATCTCTGTTCTCGGGTGTGAGCGGATTGTCGTAGCCGGTAGCTGTCAAGTTGACGAGTGCCATTCGCGCCTCTACGCGAAGTCTTAGGTTGATGTATTCATCCAGTTCAGGCGTGGGCCAGAAGTTGACGAGACTGACTTTATGGTTACGGCTACCGATGCGGTCAATCCGTCCGAAACGTTGAATGATACGGACGGGATTCCAATGTATATCATAATTGATGAGATAATCACAATCCTGTAGGTTTTGTCCTTCGGAGATACAATCTGTTGCAATGAGGAGGTCAATTTCGGGCAAATCGTTTTGCTCTGCTGCGGCATCGGAGTCTTGTGTAACAGAACTTCTGTTCTTAGCAATCGGTGAGAAATTGGTTAGAATCTCGTTAAAATCACTGCTACCGATTGAGGTTTTGTTTGCGGTGCCTGTCACCACAGCACACTCAATCTCAAGTGTGTTTTCTGCCCATTCCTTTAGGTTGTCATAGATATAGTTTGCAGTATCGGCAAAGGCGGTAAAGACAAGCACTTTGCGGTTCTGTTTACCATCCTTGTTAGGTGTAGGGTGCTGCACCTTTTCAGAGATACGGTTTTTGAGTTCCTCTAATTTTGCATCTCGATCGACTGTGATGTTGGTTGCGGCCTTATGTATTATTGCTAATTGCTCTTTATCGTTCCGCAGATCTTCCAACCACGTATCAAGGTTAAGGTGTTCATATTGATAGTTCTGGATCTGTCCTCCCTCTATCCCCTCCTGTAGGTCTTCATCTTCTGCGTATTCTTCCTCCGCATCTGCCAACGCATTGTAACTTGTGTCACTATTAGTGTCTTCATGTAAGAAATCTTGAATATCAATTTCAAGTTTATTGATTTTTTCAATAGTGCGTTGTAATGTCGTTGCGAAGGAGTGAACACTGCTCTCAAGCCGTTTCAGAAAGTTCACCTTCATCATACCGATAAGGTTATTCTCACGTTGTTGGAGAAGCTTTGTGCCATAATGGTGGACGCAATCCGCTTTGATATATTGTGACGGATTGAACAGCGAGAGTTTATACTTATCAATTTGTGTGCTAATGTCATGGAAGCTGGGAAATGTGCCTTGCCTATCAATTTCAGGATAGACAGGTATTGGGTCTTCACGGTCTGGAAACCCACCAATATCGTCAATCGTATCTTCATAGAATCTTTCAATATGTTTCCTGGAACGTGCGATTGTGAGTCTATCTAAAAGCGTAAAAAAATCAGCGTTTAGGCTTTCCGCGAGACTCTGCTGCGGTTGTGTTTCAGCTGTCCATTTATCAAATCTGTTTTGTGCGGTTTTAAGCGTTGTCCTGATACTTGGAATCCCTGTCTCAACAAATGCGCCGTCATTGTCCTCTGTGATAAGGCGGACCTGGTTTTCAAGGTCGGTAAGTTTATTGTTCACAGGTGTAGCAGATAGCATAAGGACTTGCGTTTGACAACCGCTCTGAATAATGTCTTCCAGCAGTTTGTTATAACGACTTTTGCGGATGAGGTTACCGTCATCACCGTATTTATTAGCGGGGCGGTTTCGGAAGTTGTGGGACTCATCAATAACAACGAGATCAAAAGCACCCCATTCAAAATCATCGGGTTTTCGTTCAGTCAGATCAGAGTGTGCCCGGACGATGTAACCGAAGCGATCAGCCCTTAGCGGATTACGCTTTCTATTATATTTTAAGGAATAAAGTGTCCAGTTTTGTTCTAATTTTTTCGGGCATAGCACCAAAACATTGGCTCTACGCAGTTCATAATACTTGATAATGGCGAGTGCCTCGTAAGTTTTACCTAATCCGACACTATCCGCGATAATGCACCCGTTGTATGCTCTCAATTTTTGTATACACGACTGAACGCCATGCTTCTGAAATTCAAAAAGTGTTTTCCATATTTCTGTTTCTTGAAATTTCGGATTTGCTTGGGCGAATTCTGTATCTGTTGCCTCCTGCAGAAAACCTTCAAAGAGATGGTATAATGTTTTGAAGTAAATAAATTCGGGGGCTTTGTCCTGATATGCGTCTTTAAGATATTGTATCACATCGTTTGTGACATCCTTGACCTCTTTCGATTCCCAGAGGTTATCAAACCATTTTTTCAGGTTAGCACAGTCGCTTTTACTGTCCACTTCCAGGTTGAGTTCAATGTTACTTGCATTTTCATTCAATCCTAAACCGCGCACAGTGAAATTTGAGCTGCCGATAATAGCGTCCTCACTCCCATCCTTTTTAATATGGTACATCTTGCCGTGCAGGAAATTGGACTTTTCTACCGATTTGATTGTTACTTTATCTCTAATCCACTTCTCACATGCTTTGGCAATCTCTGATTGTTGGAGGTGTCTCTGGAGTTCCAAACCTTCTTCGGTGAGATTAAAGGCTTTACTTTCTGTTTTATTCGGGTCAATACCTTGTATAAATTCTGGTTCACCGAACAGAAAACGGAGTTCTTTGATGTTTGTGAGTTCGTCTCTGAGTGCGTTAAAGGCGTTAATGGTAAAATAGGCAGAGACAAAGGATAGTGACGATCCATCTTGGATTTTATCACGCAGAAAATCGGCGACAGTGCCGTACATCTTGTTGTCTCGGATGCGGGAGTTATTTGACATTGTATTTTCTTTCTTGAATTTATTTTATCAGATTTTATGATACCAAGCACATAGAAAAATAGCAAGCATAAAAACTTAAAATGTGCTAAACTAATTACACACTAAAATACAGACAAGAGGAGAGAAAAAATGAAAAAATGGATAATATGCTTAGCAACGATATTTTGTTTAGGGGTTACAGTCTGCAGTAGTGATGCAAAGGAGTTAACTTTGGACGATATTTTTCCAACGGATCGGGTTTTGGATGTCCAGATCACCGTTTCAGAGCGGGATTGGAATAAGATTCGGTATCAGACACGGCATTTTGTGCAAGTGCTGAACGCGTCTCGGCAATTTAAGCCGCCAGACCATCCATATACTTATGTAGAAGCGAGTGTGAGTATTGATGGTGTGGCGTTTCCAAAAGTCGGAATTCGTAAAAAAGGGTTTATCGGTTCGCAGAGTGATACGCGACCATCACTGAAAATCAAACTGAATCATATTGACAAAAAGGGTGAGATTGATGGGTTGACAAACCTGACACTGAATAACAATCAACAAGATGTGACTCAGGTCAGCCAGTTTATGGGATATGCGCTGTTTAACGCGATCGGTTCGCCAGCACCACGGTGCGCGTATGCAAAGGTGACGGTAAACGGCAAAAATTTGGGTATATATTCTCACGTGGAAAGCATGCGCAACCCGTTACTCAAACGTGCTTTCGGAAATAACAAAGGCACCGTCTATGAAGGTTCTGTTGTCGATTTTTACAAAGAGTGGGAAAATAGTTTTGAACATAAACGGGGAGACGATAAGCCTGGCAGAGAAAAGATAAAAGCATTGATTGATGTGCTTGCAGATGATCAGTTGACTGAACAAGCTATCGGTGAACATGTGGACTTGGAGAGTTTCTATCGCTTTTGGGCAATAGAAGGGTTACTCGGTTTTTGGGATGGTTATTCTGGGAACAATAACAACTTCTTTGTCTATCTCAATCCGGAGACTAACAAATTTCATTTCCTGCCGTGGGGTGCGGATTCACTGTTCTCTAATTTTGATATGCATAAGAGGGGGAGAAGTACCGGCGCACCAGTTTCGGTTAAGACACAAGGCTTGATTGCTTACAAACTCTATCAGCTTGAAGCAGGTAAAGAGCGTTATGCCAAAACGATGATGGATATTCTTGAAAATCATTGGAACGAGGTTACATTGCTTGCTGAAACGGACAGAATAGCTGCGATGATTGAACCCCACATGATTCCCGCACAGCGTTCCTTTCGAGAAGAAGGATGGGGTAGAGAAAAAACTATCTCTTTTTCGGAAAAGTTAGATGGGACTCGTCACTTTATTCGTACGCGTAAAAGTGAGATATTGGGCGAAATTTCTGATGGAATGCCGATCTGGAAAAGGAGACCGCATCCGCCAATCGTTATGGGCCCTGATGGATTCGATAGTAAGTTTATGAGACAGTTTATTGAGTTGCCAGAAGACAATTTGTGGGGTGCCGCGCGGACTGGTGACCTTGACGGCATCAAGCGTTATCTTGCCGAAGGCGCTGATATCAATGAGCTTTCTCCAGAGACAAACATATCCCCTCTGTCATGGGCAACTATGATGGGGCACACGAAAGCTGCCGAATTACTGCTTCAACTCGGTGCTGATGTTAATGTCCGGCAGGAGGATGGGGGAACTCCCCTGCACATTGCAGCCTCTTTAGGACGTGCCGAAATCGCTGAACTTCTCATCAAAGAAGGAGCAGATGTTAACGCGAAGAACCGTGGTGGTGGCGTGCCTGCAACCGGCCTGCATGTCCCTTGGGAGATGCTTAAATTCATGATAGGCATGTTTGATATTGAGTTGAAACAGGAAGAGGTTAAAGCAGGTAGAGCCAAAATAGCTAAGATGCTCAATGTCAACGACTCCGCAAAACCGCAGGGTGTGGCAAATGATATATGGGAGGCTGTGTTCATCGGTGACCTCAAAGTGGTTAAGCGGGCAATAGCGGATGGTACGGATGTGAATGCAAGGAATCCGCAGTCTGGAGATCCGTTATTATTTACGGCTGCGTTGATGGGACACACAGAGATTGTGGCTTTCCTGCTGGAAAAGGGTGCGGATATCAATGCCCGGAATAGAGATGGTAACACAGCGTTACATGCTGCAGCATTCCTTGGACGTGCTGAAGCGGCAGAATTGCTTCTAAAGCACGGTGTAAATGTTCATATCAGGAACAACCAAGGTGGGACCGCTATGGATAACGCAACACTTGACTGGGATACAACGCAGGCTATCCTCAATATTATTCAAGTTATTGAGGTAAATAAAGCAGAAGTCCTGGCAGGTAGAGCTAAAATAGTGCGGCTTCTCACTGTCCATGCGAAAAATGTTCCGCAATCAAAGCACAACTTGTGGAAAGCATCAGCAAATGGCGACCTTTCTGCTATCAAAACTGCTTTGGAGAATGGATCGGATTTGAACGCGCTTGATCCGCAATTTGGAATAAATTCGTTAGGATGGGCAGCCATAAACGGACAGACGGCTGCGGTAAAATTGCTACTTGAAAAAGGGGCAAATATCAATAATCGCCATAGAGACGGTTCGACTGCGTTGCATAGCGCAGCTTTTCTTGGACGCATTGAAACGGTGAAACTGCTGCTTGAAAAAGGGGCAGATATTAACATACGAAAAAATGATGGTATGACACCTATAGACGTTGCCCAAATAGACTGGGGTTTGACAGAATTTGTGGTTGGACTTTTACAGATGAAAGTGGATCAGAAAAAAGTTAAAGCGGGCAGAATTGAGGTGATAAAGCTGCTTTCAAACCATAAAAAGTAAGAAGTTACCATTACTGAAGGAGGAATCTGATGCTTAATTCGCAAACGAGCCCTGAATCTGTGCAAGAAATATTACCTCACGGCACCATGACGATGGAAGAATTTCTTGAAAACGATTTAGAAGGTTATGAGTACGTAAAAGGGGAATTAGTGCCGATGGCAGCTGCAGCAATTGTTCATGGTGAGGTAAGTTCTAATGTTCATTTACTTTTGGGATTGTACGTTCGTGAAAATAAATTGGGGCGTTTATATATTGCAGAAACGACATTTCAATTGAGGGACCGAGTAGTAAAACCGGATGTCGCGTTTGTTTCTACAGGACGGTTGTCAGAAGAAAAATTAAAAGGATTCTCCGTGGCTCCTGACCTCGCAATTGAGATAGTTTCACCAACAGATAAACATTACGATGTTACCGAAAAGGCGTTAGCTTATTTGAAGGCAGGAACACGACTTGTCTGGGTTATTGAACCGGTTATGAAAACGGTAATGGTCTATCGTTCTGAAACGGACTCTACACTGCTAAACTATGAAGACACATTGACAGGTGAGGATGTTATTGAAGGGTTTTCGTGTCCAGTGGCTGAGCTTTTTGAATAAAATGAACGGGTGAGACGAATATTAAAATAGGTTTTTAATATTCCTGCAATGTGGTAAAATATCATCAACGTCAGTTTATGAGAGGATCCGGCGTAGTCGGTTTTTTCTAACGCAGGACTTACGCATTTTCTCTTAAAGTCCCCTTGATAAGGGGGATTTAGGGGGTTAAAAAGACGAAAAACAGTGAAATATTGGACTTTAACCCCCCTGCCCCCTTATCAAGGGGGAATGCGTAAGTCCTGTAACGATTTCAAAGTTTGTTCTTAACCCCGCAATATTATCTTTTCAGAAGACTGCACAAAATATTTCCAAAGGAATTTTGTCATAATGAACGCTAAGAAATACGAACGAAAACTATCAGAACGGTTTGATGTATTAGCGCAACGCGAAGATAACTGGGATGGATACGATTCAAAAAAACCAACCAAGTTAACTTTAGTTCGTGCGGAGAATCTTATAGGAGAATTGCTGGCTTCTATTATTTCTGCCGGACATCCGTGGCATACACCTTTCATTTCCAGTGATGAAGATGGTAATGTAACTGTAGAATGGTCCGGAGAAAAACGAAGATTACATATTCAAATTGGGGAAAATGAAGCTGAGTATATCCAGGTCTGGGGAATAAATATTGATACGGAGATGCATGTTGATTTTCTAAGACGGGACGATTATCTAACGCTTTGGGAATGGTTACTTGATGGATAGAAATGACTTCGTACGGGACAATGAAGTACTCTACCGAAGTGTCCGAGGTAAATATGGTGAAGAGTACTCTTACGATAATGGAAGACTCCAAATTAGTAGTGAAGCCTTTCGCGATAGAGAAAGAAAACCATCCGTAGATAGAGCAGAGTTAAGAGGATCTAATTCTTCTCTTTCTAAATTAAGGGACACGGATGGTGTTGTTAGTCTTATGGTTGTTGATGTTCGCGCAATCGGAACAGTCAAAACAAAAATGCAGAATGCAGATGCCATTGTTCATGCCGTAGATGTTATCTATGATCCCACTCCTGACAATCCTGCCCATTCACAAATTGTTGTAAGTCCTGAGCTTTTTGGTTCAAATAACAAGCAAAGAAATGTATTTAAATTGCTACAACTTGCACTTGCGGAACTTGCCGAAAAAAACGGATGGACAGTCACACCAAGCACACAGTAAATCCATGCTGGCAAGGATAGAGGTCCGTTCCACTGAAAATATGTTCATGTAACTACGTTAAACCTGCTACGACAAGAAATTAGATTTGTTACTACTCATAGGAAATGTATATATGGCAAAACCGATAAACTACACTGACATCTTAGAAATAGGCGACAGTGATATTTACGACATCCAAACACACGCTGCAGGGCCCGAAGGTAGCTTGCCACTTACGGCAGAGATGCTCCTCAACCGGCCAAGTGGTGATATTTTCGGCTTGAGCCACAACACGGCGATGGGGTGGGCACCGACAGAACTGCGGCGAGAAGAATTTCTAATTCTCAGTACACAAGGCGGTATCCGCGCACCTGATGGCAGCCCTATCGCGCTTGGATATCACACGGGACATTGGGAGGTTGGTCTTTTGATGCAGGCGGTTGCATGTGAGCTAAAGGAACTTGCGGCGATTCCGTTTGCAGGCTACTGTTCCGATCCGTGTGATGGACGCACGCAAGGCACCGTCGGTATGATGGATAGCCTCGCCTATCGTAACGATGCAGCACAGATTTTTCGCAGACTTATCCGTTCTCTACCGACGCGAAAAGGTGTTGTCGGTGTTGCTACGTGCGATAAAGGTTTGCCTGCGATGATGATGGCACTTGCCTCAATGCGGGAATTGCCGGCGGTGCTTGTGCCGGGAGGGGTAACGTTGCCGCCGACTACAGGAGAGGATGCGGGAAAGATTCAAACGATAGGGGCACGTTTCGCACATGGTGAGATTAGTCTGCAAGATGCAGCGGATATGGGATGCCGAGCTTGTGCTACCCCCGGCGGTGGATGTCAATTCCTGGGTACTGCGGCAACTTCACAGGTTGTCGGTGAAGCGTTGGGAATGAGTTTGACACACACGGCGTTAGCACCGTCAGGGCAGAACATCTGGTCGGATATGGGGCTGCGTTCAGCGCGTGCGGTGGTCAATTTAGCAGCAAAAGGTTTGACAATGAAGGATATCGTTACACCGGAAGCGATTCGGAACGCGATGGTTGTGCATGCAGCGTTTGGCGGTTCCACTAATCTCTTGTTGCATATTCCTGCAATTGCGCACGCTGCGGGACTTGAACGTCCAACAGTAGATGCCTGGACTGAGGTCAATCAGCAGGTGCCGCGCCTCGTTGATGTGTTACCGAATGGACCGGTCGGACATCCGACTGTTCGTGTATTCCTGGCAGGTGGTGTACCCGAAGTAATGCTGCATCTACGCAAATTGGATGGACTTCTCAACGAAGATGTGCTGACAGCAACAGGTGAAACCTTGGGTAAAAACCTTGATTGGTGGGAAACTTCTGAACGGCGGCAGCGTGTGCGTGAACTGCTTGAAGAACGGGATAACGTTGCACCTGATGCTGTGATATTAAGCCCAGATGCAGCAAAGACAGCAGGATTGACGAGTACCGTCACGTTTCCGCGTGGTAACCTTGCACCAGAGGGTTCTGTTATCAAAAGCACTGCGATTGACCCAAGCGTTGTTGATGCTGATGGCGTATATCGGATGACAGGACCGGCGCGTGTGTTTGTTCGGGAATCCGATGCGATACAGACACTCAAAGGTCAAGGAAAAAATAACATGAAACCTGGCGACATCATGGTGTTGTGTTGTCGTGGTCCACAAGGCACAGGCATGGAGGAGGTATACCAAGTCACATCGGCACTCAAACACCTGTCATTCGGGAAACATATCGCCTTGATAACAGATGCGCGTTTTTCGGGTGTTTCAACCGGTGCGTGTATTGGGCATGTTGGGCCGGAGGCGCTTGCAGGTGGACCTATCGGGAAAGTGCTTGATAGTGACATAATTCAGATTGAGATTGACACTCGGCAGTTAGTCGGGAGTATTGATCTGGTAGGGCATGGTAGTGAGCAGTTCGATGCCGCAGCGGGTGAACGCGTATTAGCAGAACGGCAACCGAGAGACGATCTCGCACCTGATGAGGCTTTGCCTGACGATACGCGCCTGTGGGCAGCGTTGCAATCTGTCGGTGGTGGCACATGGGGTGGGTGTGTCTACGATGTAGACGCTATTCTGAATGCATTGAAATAGGGTCAATTTTGACGAAGTTTGCCATGAAAATTTTGAAATATTGGGCCCCACCAGTTCTCTACATGGTACTTATTTTTGTCATTTCGTCTCTGGAGCAACCGCCACTCCCGATGCCAAAGTTTGAGTGGCTGACAATTGACAAACTCTATCATTTTGTCGAATACGGTATCCTCAGCGTGTTCCTGACTATAGCGTTTGTAAACGTGCCCCCGAAATGGTTGCCAACGAATTGGATATGGGTTACTGCTGCACTCATCTCAATACTCTACGGTGCAAGCGATGAATTGCATCAGATGTTTGTTCCCGGTAGATTCGCTACGGTTGCAGATTGGGTTTCTGATGTATTCGGTGCGATTGCGGGTGTGGTAGGCGTTTATTTTTACTATAGAAAAAAGCAATCTAAATAGTTATCAGCTAGCCTTATAGTGAGAATTATGAATCTCAAGCACTGGTTCGTCTTGCTCTACAAGCACGCGGTCAAAATGACCGTTTCCGAATTTTTTAGGTACAAAATGCAGTCTAAGATACCTTTATTTCTGCGGCATTATTCATACATAGTAGGGGCATTGCTCGCTTTATCGGTTTGCGGGTGCGGGACGATTTTTCCGCCCGAAATGTATGTTCCACCAGACTTACCAAAGTCTGAACTTGCAGCTATCAAGTTTGATACCAAAAGTCCGTATATAAAAGGGATGAATTTGATTGAAGTGCGTATTAACGGAAAACGCGCACTGCGGCAGAAAATTGAAGATGACAAAAATATCTCTATTCACGACGTTTTCGTCGCCCCAGGCAAACAAGACATGTCTGTAACGATCAGACATCATGTCTGGTACTCATGGGGTTCTTCTTCATATAACCTACAAACCACGTCGACCTTCTCTGTGGAACTAAAATCGGGTGGCACATACCTTGTGAGAGTTGCCCGCTACCTTGATGGCGGTCCATTCATTGAATTAATTGACAAAAATACTGGCGAAGTTGTGAATAATGACAGGAAGCATCGCTATCGCGCAGCTAAAAGGTATAATCGAGGGTTTTGATGAAGGCAATAGCCACATAGATATAATTTTCTACTTGTCTTCATTCTTGACATGAGCCAATAGTTAGCGGCTAATCCTAACACTGCCTGCCTGCATCGCTTTTTCTGCTTCTGCTGCCGTTGCCCAGTTAAAGTCGCCAGGGAAGGTATGTGCTAAAGCGGAGTAACCCCCAGCAAAGTCAACTGCCGCTTGCGGTGATTTTCCATTGAGTAAACTGTAGATTAACCCAGATGAGAAGCTATCCCCACCACCAACTCGGTCAACCAATTCTAAATCCTCATAGATGCGAGACAGGTAAAATTCTTCGCCATCAAACAGGAGCGTTCGCCAATCATTTAACCAACCCGTTTTAGCATCACGCAGCGTTGTGCCAATCATCTCAATATTGGGGAAAGCCGCTTGGACGCGCTGAGCAACCTCTTTATAACTCTCAGGTTCAAGTTTGCTATATGATTCAGTTGTGCCTTCCGCAGCGAACCCTAAGGATTTCTCAAAATCCTCCTCGTTGCCGATAAGAACAGAGACGTGTTCCATCATTGGTCGGTTCGCTGCTTGCGCTTGTTCTGCACTCCACAATTTGGAACGAAAGTTGAGGTCATAGCTTGTTTTGACACCAGCCGCACGGGCAGCTTTGAGCGCTTCAGCAGAAACAGATGCCGCGGATTCCGACAAAGCAGGTGTGATACCGCTCAAATGAAACCAACGCGACTTGCCAAAAATAGATGTCCAATCGATTTCACCAGGTCGGACATTGGAAATCGCTGAATGTCCACGATCATAAGTCACGCTGCTCGCTCGGGGACCTGCCCCCATTTCAAGATGATAAAACCCATTTCGCTCAAAGCCTACACCGTCGAAGTCTACCCATACGATGTTAGACATGTCAACGCCAAGTTCACGTCCTTTATTACGAATGTAACGACCAGACCAATTATCCACAAGTCGCGATACCCATGCAGTTTTTAAGCCGAGCTGTGCAGCATTGACAGCAACGTTCATCTCCGCACCGCCTGCGGTGATTGCCAGTGATGATACCTGCTCCAGACGCATAAACTCTGGCGCTGTGAGTCGGATCATCGCTTCCCCAAACGTAACCAAGTCATACATAATTTATTCTCCTGTTTGATTTTTAAATTCGTTGTATAATTTTTCGATACATTCCCCACAGAAACAGTAAACTCTGCCATAAGTGCCTATCTCTTTCTCCAGTAATTGGTTCATCGGAAAGTCTTTCTGGCAGAACGCGCAAACTTCCATCGGGGCTATGGATGATGATTCACTGTCCGTTTTTTGCCTGGTAGAAAGGAGCAGAATCAGTAAAACTGTGATCGGTAGGATAAATATGCAAAAGATGAAAAACATTATAATTTCCTATTCAACATATAGCAACTAACTTTTGTTACTATAGCCAATAAGTGTCATAATGTCAACAAAAATCGGTAACAGCACTATGTTAATAAAGAACGCTTATATGAAAAATTCAGATCAAAAAATATTTGACATATAAAAAAACTGTTGGTAAGATAATTGGAACTTGATATAGTGTGTGAGTTTATGCAACCATACACCGACTCAGTATAATCCACACCGCAATAGGAACATGAAATTATGTCTTGGAATGGAGAAGAAAGCATGGAAAACCGGATTGAAATCGGTAACCTCAAAATTGATAACGCTCTATATGCATTGGTGAAAGATGAAATTGCGCCTGGAACAGGGATAGATGCAGACTCATTCTGGATAGCATTTGACGAAATTGTCAAGGAATTAGCACCAGAAAACCGGTTACTTTTGGAAAAACGGGATTTCCTGCAGCAGCAGATTGACGCGTGGCATCTTGAACGCAAGGGTGAACTGATAGATCATGAAGCGTATTCTACATTTCTTGCCGACATAGGATATCTGGTGCCTGAAGGTGATGATTTTATCGTTATAACCGAAAACGTTGATTTAGAGATTGCGCTGATTGCAGGCCCGCAGTTAGTTGTGCCGGTAGATAATGCTCGCTATGCGCTAAACGCTACAAACGCACGATGGGGAAGCCTCTATGACGCTCTTTACGGAACCGATGTGATTGATGAAACCGATGGTGCTGCTCGCGGTGACACCTATAATCCAACTCGAGGTGCGAAAGTCATCGCTTACACGGAACAGTTTTTAGATGACATCGTTAGTCTTGAATCTGAAAGTTTTTCTAACATAACCAAATTTTTCCTTAAAACAATTGGTGGAAAGTTGCAGCTGCGCGCTACACTTCGTAATGGAAAAGAAGTCGGATTAGAAGACCCGTCCAAATTTGTCGGTTTTACACAAGATGGTGATGACCTTAGTTCTGTCCTGCTTCAAAACCACGGGTTGCATATTGAAGTCAAGATTGACAGAGAACACCCGATTGGCAAAGCACATCCTGCTGGTGTGGCAGATGTGATCCTTGAATCTGCCATCACGACTATTCAAGATTGCGAGGATTCGGTTGCTGCGGTTGATGCCGAGGATAAGGTGCGTGTCTATAGCAACTGGAACGGTATTATGAAAGGGACTTTGGAGACAACGTTCGAGAAAAATGGCAAGATGATAACCCGCCGATTAGCACCAGATAAAACATACACAGCACCAGATGGGAGCACTTTTACGTTGTCGGGCAGAAGTTTGCTCCTGATTCGGAATGTTGGACTCCACATGTATACAGATGCAGTTTTGACAGCAGGTGAAGAAGAAGTCCCGGAAGGTTTCCTGGATGCGATGATAACGACATTCGCTGCTATGCACGATTTGCAAGGCAACGGCAAATGCACAAATAGCAAAACAGGTAGTGTCTATATCGTAAAACCGAAATTCCATGGACCTGAAGAAGTAGATATGACAATCCGGTTATTCGAAAAGATAGAAGATGCGTTGGGTCTCGCAGCGAATACTATTAAAATAGGTATTATGGATGAAGAACGCCGCACTACCGTCAATCTCAAAGAAGTACTTCGGATAGCATCACAACGTCTTGTGTTCATAAATACCGGCTTTTTGGACAGAACAGGTGATGAAATCCACACCAGCATGGCAGCCGGTCCAATGATATCGAAGACAGATATTCGCAATGAACCGTGGATGCGCGCCTATGAGGACTGGAACGTTGATATTGGGATTGAGACAGGTTTACCCGGGCTTACACAGATCGGGAAGGGAATGTGGACAAAACCTGATGAGATGGCAGAGATGCTTGAGGCAAAAGTGAATCATCCGATGGCGGGAGCAACGACAGCGTGGGTGCCTTCACCGACTGCCGCTACATTGCACGCAACACATTATCATAAAGTAAATGTGGCAAAATGGTTGAATGAGTTGGCTTTGCGCGAGCGCGCAAGTTTAAGAGACCTACTGACCCCGCCCTTGCTAAAAGAACGCGAATTGTCCGCAGATCAAATTCAACGTGAGATGGACAACAATGCACAAGGAATACTCGGCTATGTTGTGCGATGGATAGATCAAGGAATCGGTTGTTCCAAAATACCGGATATCAATAACGTCGGTTTGATGGAAGATCGTGCAACGTTACGCATTTCGAGCCAACATATTGCGAATTGGTTGCATCATGGGATTGTCACAAGATCGCAGGTAACAGAGACGTTTGAACGGATGGCGAAGGTTGTTGATAAACAAAACGAGGAAGACCCGAACTATCGGAATATGTCTCCCAATTACGAGCAAAGTATCGCTTTTCAAGCAGCGTTAGATTTAGTCTTTAAAGGTTGTGAGTTGCCTAACGGGTATACAGAATTTGTGCTTCATCCACGTAGACGCGAGGTTAAATCAAAAAATAAATAAAACAACGATAGTATAAGGAATATCCTTATACTATTTGGTCTCTACCTTATGAGTGAATCCTATAAAATTTGATCGCATTATCGTGAAAAAGTTTTTTTAATTCTTCAGGTGTACATCCTGAGACAGCTTCTTGCAATGTCTGCACCCAACGTGGATAATCCGATGCTAACGTCGAAACTGGCCAATCGCTTCCATAAATAACACGGTCAAATCCAAAACACTCAATAACGTGTTCAATATACGGCTGCAAGTCAATAGCAGTCCAGTTCTCGTGGTCTGCCTCCGTTACCAAACCCGAAATTTTACAATAGACGTTTGGGAAATCCGCAAGCGTCTTCATCTCCTGCTTCCACGGTTCAAACAGTCGGTTTTTGATATCTGGCTTGCCGATATGATCTAAAATAAATTGCACATTTGGACACTGTCCTACAAGCCGAATAGCATTGGCGAGTTGCGGGTGAAAGATACAAATATCAAAACTCAATCCGTACCGCGCAAGCGTTTTCACACCATTCACGAAGTTGGGTTGGATACAGAAATCAACACTTTCCCCTTGAATAAGGCGGCGAATGCCTTTTACAAGCGTATCCTCAGCCAATTTTTCCACAAAAGGTGCTACCTGTTTGCCCTCTTCAAGCGGCGCCCATGCTACAATACCGCGAATGCGGGGTTCTATCGCTGCAAGCGAGGTAACCCAAGCTGTCTCTTTCAGTCCATCATCAGGATGCACATCACATTGGACAAAAACAATGGATCCTACTTCCAGATTCTCGTGCGCGGCAGAATAATCTTTTAGAAGATACGGTTTATTTAGTGTTGGAACTTGCTTAAGCCATGGATATCTGAACTGCTTCGGATGCCATAGATGAACATGCGTATCTACAATCGGGAATTTTTCCATTATTTGCCTCCAATGTGCTAAGGATTGGTATATTTTACTACTTCTGCCGAAAATTGTCAATCTATTTAGGACTTACGCCAGGGTTATTTAGTTTTAGGCATTTTAGTCGTTTTTTATCACAATCGTTAATATTTTTGGATATGCAGATATAACGTGATTTTTCACGCTATATCTGCTTATATCTGCTATACTTCACCTTAAAAAATCTTACCCTTTGAGGTGAAAAATGCCAGAGAAAGATTCTCAACACTTGTTAGATAGATTAGCAGAAATAGAAGATCCGCGCAAGGAGAAAGGAAAACGACACCCGTTGCACTCACTCCTCGCACTTATCATCATCGGTTTTATGTCTGGACATAAAGGGTATACTTCCACCGCAAAGTGGGCACGCTCTCAACCAGACCTCATCCAAGCACTCGGTTGGACACACAAGACATCGCCTTGTCCCGCAACGATACATAATGTGCTGAAAGTGTTAGAAGCTGATGTCGTTGAGAAGACATGGACAAACTGGGTAGAAGACGTTTGTAAATGTCGGTCTGATTTAGAAGGGTGTCTTGACGTAGTCGCTATAGACGGTCCAACGATGTGTGTTTCCAAAAAATGTGGTGCGGCAATAAGTCATTTACTCTCCGTTGTTTCTCATGAGTTAGGGGTTACCCTTACACAACAAGGTGTCAGTGGCAAAACCAACGAAATACCGGTTTCAACAGAGATACTCAAAGCGTTTGATGTAAGTGGGAAAGTCATCACAACAGACGCACTTTTGACACAGAAAACTTTTTGCCAGGCCATCATAGCGGGGAATAGAGATTATGTGCTCCCTGTCAAAAACAACCAACCTGAGCTTTACGATGATATCCAAAAACTCTTTCAAGACGTGCCTAATACACTTTCTGAGGACGCAACACATCCTCCATTAGGAGACCCTATTTACATGCACGAGACAGTTGAAAAATCACACGGGAGACTTGAGACAAGGTGTCTCAAAGCAAGCACAAGTCTCAACGAACATCTGGACTGGCCGGGGATAGCACAAGTGTTCCAATGTCGTTATACTTACAAAAACCTGAACACAGGAGAAGAAACAACCAAAGTTCAATATGGTATTACAAGTCTGACACCCGAAGCAGCATCTGCTGAACGCTTACTTCAAATACGGCGTGGGCATTGGTCAATAGAGAACAAGTCACATTGGATACGCGATACTCAACTCGGAGAAGACGCATCACCTGTCCGATGTGGTGCTATTCCACAAGTTATGGCTGCTTTGCGAAATGCAGCATTAGCGGTATTGCGATTTGCTGGGGTTACACGGATAGCGGATAAGATAAAATATTATGCTTCAAAACCTTTACTCGCAGTTAACTTGATAACTGAGTGTTTTTAAAACTAAATAACCCTGGTTTCTTATATGAACACTTGACATATTCCACAGAGATATGCTACAATGTACTTAAGAGTGAGTAAATTTTTTCGCTAAACAGTGTAAAGGTGCATCCGAAAATGTGTATAGAAAAAATCATTAGGAGATATATTTCCAGGAGGTAGACACATGGCTTTTAGTGATTTCAAAACAATTTCAGAAGTGCTGGAAAAATTTAGAATTACATACACAGTAAAAGATTTCGTCCCAATTGAGGAAACTTCATGCGTTCCTTCAGAGCAATTTTTGCAAGATTTTGAGTTTTGTACACAATACATTGATGTTTTTGCGTCTGAGGCAGCGCGTTGTGAGGCTATTATTTTTCCGATTTTGAAGGAGGTCTACAAAGCCTACGCGGACAATTACGCGCTCTGGATTAAGAAAACCATTACCTACGATGAAACATTAAGCGGCACACCGGATTACCTTATCTCTACACGGTCTGAGTTAGGCATTCCTGTTGTCGGAATACCGCTGATCATCCTCGTTGAAGCAAAAAAGAACGATTTTGACCAAGGTTGGGGGCAATGCATAGCAGAGATGCTCGCTGCACAAAAAATAAATGGGGATGCTGAGTTCCCTGTCTATGGCATTGTGAGCGACGGTAAATGGTGGGAATTTGGACAACTCGTTGGTGATGCCTTTACTCGAAACAGAACAAGCGTAGCGATGGATAATTTGCCACGCCTCTTCGGAGCAGTTGATGCAGTCTTTAAAGCGAGCTGCAATGGGCATCACATGTATATGTCGCGCGAGAATTCCACCGATGTGTAAGTTCTGAATTGTTTGATTCGCTTTTTCAGAATTATGCAACCGTTTCACCCTCAATTGGTGTCACTATATATAGATTACTTATACAATAATTTATAGTAGATTTTCAATTGACGATACACCATTGATCGGCGCGTTTATAAAGCGCACCTACCCAGCAGCTGTTTACAAATTTTATATTCATCATAAATCGAAACAACCCTTAACTGTTTTTTTATTAGAGAGACTCAGATTAAAAAGGAATAATTATGCAAACACCACAACACATTGACCAAATGGATGCTGATGACGTTGCGGCTATTGACGAATTACGCGATGTCTATGACCAACTAAAGAAAGCACTTGCAAAAATCATTATCGGGCAGGAGCAAGTCATTGAAAATTTATCGATTTGTCTGTTTTCGCAAGGGCATGCGTTGTTAATGGGTGTACCTGGCTTAGCGAAAACGCTTTTGGTAAGAAAATTTGCCGAAACCATGGCATTAGAGTTTAGTCGAATCCAATTCACACCTGACCTCATGCCGATGGACATCACTGGCACCGACATCCTTCAAGAAATTCCAGGTGGCAGACGCGAATTTGAATTCGTAAAGGGACCACTTTTTGCCAACCTTATCCTTGCTGATGAAATTAACCGCGCACCTTCCAAAACGCAGGCAGCAATGCTTGAAGCAATGCAGGAACACAAAATCACGGTAATCGGCAGAACCTACCAATTAGATCCGCCGTTCTTTGTTTTAGCAACACAAAATCCCATCGAACAGGAAGGGACATACCCGTTGCCGGAAGCGCAATTAGATCGGTTCATGTTCAGAATTGAGGTAGACTACCCTGCACGTTCTGAAGAAATCGAAATTGCTCGGACAACAACCGGCATGTCACTTCCTACATTGGAACATGTCCTAACAGGTGATCGAGTCATAGCGTTCCAAAATCTTGTTCGGCGAGTTCCGGTATCTGAACACATCTACGAATTCGCAGTTGACTTAGCACGTAGCACACGACCAAAAAGCGATGCAGCCCCAGATTGGCTCAAGCCTCTCGTCGCTTGGGGAGCAGGGCCACGTGCAGTTCAATATTTAATCCTCGGTGCAAAGGCACGTGCTGCGCTTAGCGGTAGTTATATGGCGCGCCTTGAAGATGTGGTCGTAGTCGCGAGTCCTGTGTTAGCACACCGCGTCATTACTTCCTTCGCTGCCGAATCCGAAAACATCACCAGTCAAGATATCGTTGAACGACTTGTGGAAGAACTGTCTGAACAAGGATAAAACATGGCATTACAACTCAAACGAGACTACCTTAACCAAAAAGTCTTGGAACGTCTTTCAACGCTACAACTGCATGCCCGGTTACCGATGATAGGCAGCGTATCCGGCAAACATCGCAGTCCGATTCGCGGGTCAAGTCTTGAATTTGCTGAATACCGTAAGTACGTGCCAGGTGACGACACGCGAAGGCTTGATTGGCGTGCTTATGCCCGTAATGACCGTTACTATATCAAGGAATTTGAGGCAGATACAAACCTGCGGATGTGCTTAATCGTTGATACCAGCGGCTCAATGGGATTCGCTTACAACGGGACCAGTAAACTTGACTATGCGCGCCGTATCGGTGGCACATTAGCCTATATTGCCGCGCTACAAGGCGATGCTGTCGGACTCTACTGTGCAGGCACACAGTTCCACAAAGAGATTCCACCAAAACGCAGTGCGACACACCTCAGTGCAGTGCTTGATGAACTCGGAGCAGCAGAACCATCAGGTGAAACAGGGTTAGCAGAAGTACTTCACGAGACCGCTGAACGTGTCCCACAGAGAGCACTGATTGTTATTATCTCAGACCTATTCATTGATCCAGAAGTAGTGCGGAACTGTTTTGAGCATCTACGATTCCGTAAGCACGACGTGGCAGTGTTCCATCTAATAGAACAAAACGAACTTGATTTTGAATTCGATCGTCCTATGCGGTTTGTTGATATGGAGGGTGGCGAACCTATATTGGCAGATCCAGTCATTGTAGGTGAGCAGTACCGTCGTGCGCTTGAAGTATACCTTGAAAGCATGAATGAAGTTATCCGAGATACCGAAATTGATTACCATCGCATCTGCATTCACGAAGACTACGGGGACGTGTTAGCAAAATTCTTATTAGGACGAACCCCTAAGAAAGCATAAGTGGCTATCGGCTTTCAGCAGTCGGTTTTCAGAAAAGACTGGCTCTACCAAAAGAATAAATATGCAAGATTTTAGAAAATCGCAGATAACTGACGACTGAAAGCCGATTGCTGAAAGCCAATAACTATGAATTTCCTACAACCTTTAGCATTAATAGCACTTCCCTTGATGTTGCTACCGGTGATTATTCATCTGATTAATCAGCAGCGGCACCGGACTGTCCCTTGGGCAGCGATGATGTTTTTGATGACTGCGAAACGCATGAGCAAAGGTATGGCACGTATTCGTCATATACTTATACTGTTGATGCGTACGCTTGCTATCGCAGCACTAATTTTTGCTATCAGTCGTCCACTCTCTGGGGGATGGTTAGGAAGTATCGGAATGGCTAAACCCGATGTCACTATGGTGCTGCTCGACCGATCTGCAAGTATGGAAACACAAGACCTACAGGCTGGCGAATCAAAGAGGTCTACGGCACTAAAAAGACTTGCACAATTACTGGAACAAGGAGATTATGGAACACACCTGATTCTAATTGATAGTGCCACAGGACAATTACAAGAAATAGATTCACCAAAAGCATTATTAAGCCTACCTATGACCGAATCAAGTGCTACGAGTGCCAATATTCCGGGCATGCTTGAATCCGCCTTAACCTACCTCAAGGCAAACAATTCTGGACGTGCGGATGTATGGCTCTGTTCTGATCTCCATGAGAACGATTGGGCTGTTGACAGCGGGCGTTGGGATGCGATACGCGACGAATTTGCGCAATTAGACGGTGTGCATCATTTCCTGCTCGCATATTCAGCACCATCTTCGGACAACTTATCAGTCCGGGTGGAAAATGTCCAGCGGTGGCAACGCGGCAATGAAGCAGAACTCATCCTTGATGTAATGGTTCGCAGCGATGGCAATAATGTCTCAACGCGAAAGGTCCCGATTGAGTTTGAAGTTAACAACGTGCGTTCTGTGGTGGAAGTTGAACTTGATGCACGCGGAGGCTCTTTGCAGGGACATCGCATTCCTATTGATGGCACACGGACTTCGGGATGGGGATCTGTCGGGTTGCCCGGTGATGCAAATCCCTTGGACAACCGATTTTTCTTTGTATTTTCAGAACCCCCTGCGCGGCAATCGGTGATCGTCAGTGATGATGCGAAAACTGGCGAAGCGTTTCGGCGCGCACTCGCTATCCCACCAGACGCTCGACTTCAACATCAAGCAGCAGTGTTTCCCACGAATCGGGTTGGAGAGATTGACTGGGAGAGGACAGGATTGTTGATCTGGCAGGCAGCTTTGCCTAATGGGTTGGTTGCGGAGCAGATTCAGAACTTCGTCAACAACGGACGTGTGGTTATCTTCTTCCCACCGCGTCAAAATGCTGGTGGACAAATGTTTGACTCACGTTGGAACGACTGGCAAACACCGGATGATGAACAGACTTCTCAGATTTCCTGGTGGCGTGGCGATACAGACCTGTTTGCACATGTAGATAGCGGTAATCCTTTGCCTTTGAACGAACTACGGACATATCGGTATCGTGCTATTGAAAGTACTGGAACACCACTGGCAAGATTTGACAACGATGCGCCGCTACTAACCCGTGTGAATACTGACCTCGGTGCAGTTTATTTTTGTAGTACACTCCCTACAGCGCAGTTCTCGTCTCTTGAGCGCGATGGCGTGGTATTTTATGTGATGTTGCAGCGTGCATTGGCACAAGGATGTCGCGCATTAACTGATGCGTCTCAACGTGACGCTACAGCCGATGCGCTTGCAGATCGTGAACAGTGGGAGCCAATTGCACCTGAAGGGGACACCATCTCAGTTTCGCAACGCGGATTACATGCTGGCGTGTTCCGAGACGAAGCGTATTGGGTGGCAATAAACCGCAGCCAAGCTGAAGATGCTGCTAAGGCAGCGCCCGTCCAAACTGTAGATACATTATTTGATGGATTATCTTATCGGCGAATAGATGTGGAAGTCGGAGATACCTCATCTTTAGCTAATGAACTCTGGCGTATTTTTCTAATTGCGATGGCGATAGCACTTATTGTGGAAGCGGTGCTGAGTTTACCGAGCAAAAAGGCAGAAAGTAGTCCTATCGTAGATTTAACTGCAGCAGATGCAAACGCTGATTAAACACATATTAAACCTGGATCCCAACAAAATATGCAAGACCAACAAGGACACCTTGAATTCTTCTCAAGCGGTTCCGTCATAACTTTAGGACTAATTATTGTAATTGTAACTGGTGTTTTGTGCTGGTTCGCATGGCACCGTAGCAATTATCGCAAACGTATCGGTTGGCTTGAGTTGCTGCGTTTTGTGCTGATATGTCTTGTGGTTATCACACTAAATCAACCTGAATGGTTAGAATCTCATCCGCCGGAGCAACGTTCCACGCTTGCTGTGCTATGGGACAAATCTAACAGCATGCAAACACGGGATATAATTGACGATCAAGATACCACAGCGAAACGCAAAAATCGCGCCGAAACAATTCAGCCACTAATGTCCGAAGATGTTTGGAAATCGGAGGAAGATACTGAACTCAATGTAGTATTTGAGCCGTTTTCTTCACTGTTAGACCCCGCAGAAGAAGCGACAGATATAAACGCAGGCCTATTGCACGTTTTGGACAATCATTCCAATCTTCGTGGCGTGGTACTGCTGTCTGATGGTGATTGGAATATCGGTGAATCACCCGTAGCGGCAGCGACACGGTTTCACATGAAAGGCGTTCCTGTTTTCACTGTGGGAGTCGGCAGTGAAGTGCCATTGCCCGACCTTGAGTTAGTCAGTATAGATGCTCCAACTTTTGGCGTTACAAAAAAGCAGCTGCGCATCCCGTTTGTTGTCCGAAACACCTTGGGACAGGACAGAGACGTGAGCATCACGTTAAGCATTAATGACGAAGCAACGACAACTAAAACTATCACTGTTCCCGCTATGGGACAAGCACAAGATAATATCGCATGGACACCACAAGAAACGGGTGATTACGACCTCACCTTACAGATTGCGAAAGATAGACAGGAGTTAATTCCAGAAAATAATGAACTTTCTGCACCTATATCCATACGGAAGGAGCAGTTGAAAGTGCTTGTTATTGAATCTTATCCGCGTTGGGAATATCGTTATCTACGTAACGCTTTGGAACGGGATGCAGGTGTCGATGTTACATGTCTGCTCTTTCATCCTAAGCTATCTCAGGTCGGAGGTGGACGCAGCTACATCAAACGTTTTCCGGATGCAAGAGAACTGAGCCAATTTGACGTGGTGTTTCTTGGAGATGTCGGTGTAGCACCTGAACAGTTGACGGTTGAACAAGCGCAGGATTTACGGCAACTCGTCAGTGCGCAAGCCGCTGGGATCGTCTTTATACCAGGGCGAACTGGCGCACAAGATTCGTTGACCGGCGGACCGCTTGCTGACCTCTATCCTGTTGTTTTAGACCCTGCTATACCAAACGGTGTTGGTTCAAGTGTTCAAGGATATTTCGCACTCACCGAATCCGGACAGCGCAGTTTGTTGACGCGTCTCGGAGATACTGACCTTGACAATAGCGATGTGTGGCGCGGATTACCAGGGTTTTTCTGGTATGCTGGTGTCAAACGAGCAAAGGCAGGCACCGAGATATTAGCAGTGCACGATCAAGCTGCCACAGTTGCTGGACGAGTACCGCTTATTGTTACAAAGACCTATGGCACAGGTAAAGTACTGTTTATGGGAACGGACAGCGCATGGCGGTGGCGGCATGGGATAGAAGATAAATATCATTACCGCTTTTGGAGCCAAGTTGCACGTTGGATGGCATATCGTCGGCAGATGGCACAGAGCGAATCCATACGACTGTTCTACTCACCAGACAGACCACACGTCGATGATGTCTTAACGTTAAATGCTAACGTGATGGACAACGTAGGCGGTCCGATGGATAGAGGCACTGTTACTGTGCAAGCGATTTCTCCTGCGGGTAAAACAGAAACAATCCGACTTCAACCGGGTATAGAAGATGCGTTGGGGTTGTTCGTAGGAACGTTTGTGCCGAAAGAGGCTGGCAACTACCGCCTCGTTGCGACAAGTAGTGAAACGGGTGCATCGGTTCAAACAGAACTTTCAGTGCAAGGCTTGAATCGGGAACAGCAAGGACGCTTAGCGCGTTTTGATGTTCTGGACGAAATTGCTAAGGTTACTAACGGCAAATTGGTGCCGATTGCTGAGGTCGGAACGCTGTTAGACCATTTGGCAGCTTTGCCAGAACCTGAACCGATTGTGAAGCGGACACGTATCTGGGCGCATCCACTTTGGGGTGGGTTGATTATCTTGCTGCTTGGGTTATTTTGGGTTGCACGTAAGATGGCAGGTACGATATAAAATAGTGTATAGAATATCTTCTTTTTTCAATATAATCTGAAATAGTGTATAATTAAAGCATAAATTCTAAGCGTCAACCTACACACTTTTTATACGAGCCTTTGTATTTATAGAGGGAACATTATGAGGACACAACATATTGTCTATTTTTTGCATGCTAAAGACGATGATTTTTGTAAAATCGGCGAAAGTGCCGAGGGACGCTGGCTTAAAGAGCGTATTCGGGATTATGAAAAATTCAAAGCAACACGTGTTACTTTGATTGGCTATCAGTATTGTGAGAGTAAAGAGGCTGCAAAAGCGTTAGAAAGAAAACTTCTTGATCAATTTGACAGAATTGGAAGTCAAGATCTTGTTAGAATCGATCCAGAATTAGTGAACTATATTGAGAAAGAATGTGCCCACGTTGAATCAAGGCACCTTACATCCCTATTGTCTGTTCCCAATTATGATGATTTTGACAAAGAAGATGGACTAAAGGTACAGGAACACATCAAGGAGGTCCGTATAGCAAAAGAAGAATACACTAAAGCGAAGCGTAAGTCGGATGAAGCATTTGCTGCGATGGAGGGTGCTCAACAAGCATACGCGGCTTCTGAGGGAAAACAAAAGCGTTATTTAGAAGATCTCGCTCAGAAGTTACGACAAAAGAACTGGGAAATAAAGAAGATTGCCGAAGTTACAGGTCAAAGTGAGGATTGGGTTAAAAACGTGGTTTATAAACGTGAGCAAACAAGGTTAGTGTGGTAAGAAAAGGTGCAGTGAATTGCACAACTATAAACAATAGGAATTCGGTCACGAAATCATTGTCACGCTCCTGTGCTATAGAGGATTACTATGGGATATGTCTATATTTTGGTGAATAAATACTTGCCAGGCTTGATAAACATAGGCAAGACTCATGGACTTCCCAACGAACGAGCTGAGCAGCTCTCACTTCAAATTGGCATCCAAAGTCCATTTGAGGTTGCCTCTGCAGTCCGTTGTGATCGACCTGAAGAACTTGAACAAGACATGCTTCGCAAATTTGATGAGTACCGTTATCCGGGTCAAGAGTTCTATCCAGATCAAGAGTTTTTTGAGTACGATGTAGAGAATGCAATTTGGGCACTCGAAAAGTTTCACTTTATGTATATGAGTATTGATGATGCAATTTCCCTACTTGAAACACTTCACTTTAACACTGAGGAGATGGATGAGTACTTGCCACAGAATAACCATCCGTGGAATCAGCATGCGAAAGAATTGCTACTAAAACTTCCAGATGACGAAATAGAATATTACAGTCAACTTCCATACAATCAGGTAAATTCGGGAGAGCTTTACATTCTTCAGCTGATAGATTGGGGTTTAAGCGGCAAAAACGAGGAAATGTTAAAGTTGTTGGAAAATGAAAGGAAATATATAAATTCAATACATCTATACGGTCCTAACAATATACTCTCCTACTTCCAGATGGAGATGACTCCGAAACAAATAATGCTATACTTGATGACAACACCTGGGGAACATCCTGAGGAAGCGATACATTCTTACATGGAAGACTTCTACGTGGCAGAGCATCCGGCGAACGCAACAATGCTGTTACTGCTCGCGGTGAACGAAATAACAGGGATAGCAATGTCCCAATTGTGGTTATCAAATTGGTGGACGACTTGGTGGTAGTAACGTAACTTGTATGAAGAATTGTGGCCAATACTGATGTAATATATGATAACGACAGTTAGCGTTACAGTCTATTTACGTAATTGGACGTGTCAATTTTATTAGAGGTAACTATGCAGAAATTAGACATACGAGAACTCTACTACATCACACACATAGACAATCTGCCATCTATTCTTGCGCGCGGAGTCTTTTCTCACGAAAGAATCGAATCAGAACGGATAGATTCAACGCCTATCTATGATGCGGATATCGTCAGTCTGCGTAATAAAATAACGACACCTGATAAAAGGAGTCTCTGGTCTTATGCTAACCTCTATTTTCAACCACGTAACGCCATGATGTACCGGGTTGTCCATGAAAAGGACCCAAAAAATCTTGCTGTTCTTGGTGTCAATAAAAAAGTGTTAAATGAACAAGGGAACTTTATCACAGACGGAAACGCCGCGCATGAAACAACACAATTTTACTATCCTTCTAAGGGGTTGGAAGTTCTTCGGCAACAGTGGTCAATAATTCGGAACGATTGGTGGAATAGAGATGACGGGTCCAAACGCAAAATTATGGCAGAATGTCTAATTCCTGGCCACGTTAAACCTGAACATATTCAATCAGTTTATGTAGCAAGCAATTCAGTACAAGATGCTGTCAAGAAAAAAATAGGCAATTCCCATGTTACCGTTAGTTCTGAACCAGACATGTTTTTTCAACCACATAGTCGGACAAAAATAGGCGACAACATTTCACTTATTGATGGAGATATGTTTTTCTCAAATCTACAGACACTCACAATTAGCGTTAATCTACAAGGCGTTATGGGAAAAGGGTTAGCCTCACGTGCTAAATACCAATTCCCCGATGTCTATGTGGCATACCAGGATGTCTGTCGGGCAAAACGAATCACAGCAACAAAACCGTATCTCTACAAGCGCGAAAGTTCATTAGATGAGGAATTAGCTGATATAGGGGCACCACTTGTTGCGCCGAATGCTGTGAAGTGGTTCCTGCTTTTCGCAACGAAACGGCATTGGAAAGACAACTCACGTTTAGATGATATTGAAGGCGGTCTTGCGTGGGTTCGCGACAATTTTCACAAGCAAGGAATTCAATCGCTTGCCATGCCTGCCCTCGGTTGTGGGTTGGGAGGACTGGACTGGAAAGCGGTTGGTCCCTTGATGTGCCAATATCTACACGGCATCAACATCTCGGTTGCAATTTATCTACCGCGTGAACGTCAAATAGCGGGACAATATAAGACAGAATCACATCTCCTCACATTCTAACGCTGGCAGAAGATTCTTTACCAAATTATATAAACGACTTTTAGGTTTCAATAATGAGTTTCAGAAAAAAGAAATATAACTGATAACTGATAACTATTCAAAAGGAGAATTTCAATGAACCAAACACAACCACAAAATAGCGGAGTGAACTTACCTCCGCGCATGAAAAAAGCATTAGAACAGTACAAAAAACGGGTATGGATAATCAAACTTACCGAAGGCACATTAGCGGCCCTCTTCGGTCTTATCATTTCGTATCTCATCGTGTTTGGCTTAGACCGATTGTTTGATACGCCAACCCTTTTACGCGCGCTCATCTTGGTAATTGGGATGGCAGGCATGGTGATTTTCCTGCCGCTGAAGTATTACAATTGGGTGTGGCGGAATCGCACTTTAGATGGAATCGCACGGTTGCTACAGCACAAGTTTCCCCGTTTCGGTGATCACGTGCTTGGCATCGTGGAACTTGCATCGGAAAGGTCGGATCAGTCATCAAGTCCTGCACTTGTGGCAGCCGCTATGCGTCAAGTGGATGAAGAGGTAGCAAAGCATAATCTTGCAGACGCTGTACCAAATCCTCGGCATCGACGTTGGGCATGGGCTGTAGGTTTGCCTTTAGTGTTAGTTATCATCGGGGTCCTCGTGATCCCCACAACGACTCGGAATACGCTCGCTCGATGGTTGACTCCCTGGCGAAACGTGGAACGATATACCTTTGCGCAGTTAGAAGGCAACCCCGATCTTCGCGTCGTAGCTTATGCGGAACCCTTTGATGTTGAAGCACAGTTGAAAGATAACTCACCCTGGAAACCTGAGTCGGGTGAAGCACGATATGCAGACCAGGAACCTGTGGTTGCAAAACGAGAGGGATCAACATACAAATTTCAATTGCCGCCACAAACTGAGGATGGAAAAATTAATCTTCGCGTGGGGGATGCACGCCGTTCTATACCAGTTGAACCCAAATTAAGACCAGCATTGAAAGAACTTATTGCTAAAGTCCAGCTGCCCGACTACCTACAACACGAAGAACCACGAATAGACGATGTGAGAGGCGGAATAGTGAACTTAGTGAAGGGAAGCAGTGCCACCTTGGAAGCTACTACGACACGCGAACTGTCAGAAGCAACATTGAACAATCGTCCGCAAAAGGTGGATGGGGCAACCGTGATAACGGAACCTATATCGGTAGAGACGACAACGGAAATGCAGTTGACATGGCGTGATCGCTTTGGACTCGCTGCAAGTGAACCACAAGTGCTGCAGTTTGAAGCACAAGAGGATGCTGTACCAACAGTCGCCATCACTAAATTAAAAAATAATCAAGTTGTTCTTTCTACAGAGGTACTCACATTCGAAATTCAATCGGGGGATGACTTCGGTGTAAAGCGGGTCGGTTTGGAATGGGAAGGTATTGAGAATCCGATTCAAAATCCGGAACCAGCCGTTGGAGAAAAAACCGTGTCTTCAGGAAGCCCGACTTCGGAAGCACTCACTGTTCCTGCAACATTCTCTGTTGAACGCGAAAATGTTAAGCCACAGAGTCTGCGTTTGCGTGCGTTTGCAGAGGATTATTTCCCCAACCGTGAACGTGTCCGTTCACCGCAGATTGTGCTACATGTGCTAACGCCTGCAGAACATTTTAAGTGGCTCATTGGACAGATGCAGCTTTGGGCAGGCGCGGCAAAAGATGTGCATGACAAAGAACTGCAGCTACATCAAACCAACCTTGAACTTCGTGACCTGTCTCCTGTGGAGCTTGACGATCCAGCACAGCGCAAAAAACTACAGAATCAAGCCGCGGCAGAACGCGCTAACGCAGCAAAACTTGACAGTCTCATTGAAAGCGGTACGGGATTGCTACAGGAAGCAGCAAAAAATAGTGAGTTTGATGCGGGTCAACTTGAATCGTGGGGTGAAATGCTTGAACAGTTGGAAGAAATTGCAGGTAAGAAAATGCCTACTGTGGCAGACTTACTTGCACAAGCAGCTGAAGCGCCCGGACAGAGTAGCAGCCAACAACCAGCAGACGCCAGCAGTCAGCAAGCCCCTTCTACTTCAAAACCTGATGGTCAACAAGCTGATAGCCAATCAAACAGCAAACCTGGCAAGTCGCAAGATGATATTGAAAAGTATGGCCCCGATAGTAAGATACCATCTGAGGCAGCAGACGCAGAAACGCCAGAGGATCCAAATGAAAGTGGTGATTCCATAAGCGTGAACCGGAGCAAACCACCAGAAGGCGGCAAACCAAGTTTCGCACCCGCGAATCCTACGCCAAATATTTTTGATATTGAATCGGGATTCAACCCATTTGACGACCCGCAAGAGGGACCAACCTGACAAACCGTCGGAGGAATGGGCATTCCTAAAACTACCCTAATGGGAAGCGGCAGAGACAATCAAAACCAAAATGATGGAGAAACTTCAACGCCTCAAGCATCAGAACTTGTTCTGGAAGCAGTTGAAGAGCAGCAAGAGTTGTTAGATGCTTTTGCCAAATTATCAGATGAGATGAAAAGGCTGCTTGTTAGCTTTGAAAACAGCACATTTGTCAAACGTTTGAAAGCAGCATCTCGGAAACAGGTTGACATTGCAGCCGACCTTAATAACCTGGATAGTTTCGGTCTATCAAACAGAGAAGCGGACAATCAGAAGGAGCTAAAACGTTTAGCAACACTTGAGGGAACAGAGTCGAAAAACTTGACGACTATCATACAAGATATGGCAGCATATACTGACCGTCGTCCTAATGAAAACTATTTGCGTGTGCTTTCAGAGATGGAGAACGCTTCTGTGTCAAACCAGATGCGGGATCTTGTCCGATCAATTAGCAGGAATTTTATCGGACAATCGAGCATTGAGGCAGAATATTGGGCGGATACACTGGATCGGTGGGCAGAACAATTGGTAGACCCGTTACCTGAAATGGGGCCCGGAGAAGGCGGTTTAAACGTCTTGCCCAACCTACCACCGGAAATCATCGTGAAAGTGTTACGTCTTATCAACCGCGAAATTCAATTACGGGAAGAGACACGCGAGGCTGAACAAGCAAAAAATGCGCTTACTGACGACAAATATTATGAGCGAAGCGAAGCATTAAGCGATATACAATATGAAATCGCTGAGGATACTCACGAAGTCGCACGAGAAATAAGTCTGTTAGACAATGCCAATGAACCGCTGATCCGACGACAACTTGCCAAAGTTGCTAAGGCAGCCGAGGTGATGGAGGAGGCAGAGTCAATCCTTGCGGAACCTAACACTGGTCCTAAGGCAATCGCAGCTATTTCAGAAGTGATCGAAATTTTGCTTGAGACACAACGCGCGCCGAATGCCCCTGGTGGCGGTAGCGGCGGACAATCTCCTGGCGGTGGTGGTGGCGGATTAGCGGCAATCGTCTCCGCATTAAGGCTCATGGGCGTTGGCGATGACACCGGAACAGCCTTCATAGAAAAACGTTCACCTAAACAGGCAACAGGCAAAGCGGGGCGTGTATTGCCAGAGGAATTTCGTCAAGGATTAGACGCTTATTTCAACGTTTTAGAAGGACAGTAAATAGTACACAACGTGCCGTAAAATAGAGGAAAAACCGATGGCAGATAAGCAAAAAACTGCTGTTCCGTTTGAGGTATTTGCCAGTTTCAAGAGAATAGGAACAGGGAATCCTATCATCTCTCTTCCGCCACCTCTCTGGGCAGCGGCTACCCACGCGATCATCGTGGACGGGACGGTGCACTACATCTGGTGTAAACGGGATGTTGGTGTCCGTTGGTTGATAATGCACGCGACTGCACCTATTAGTGATCTCACCGACATCACACAGGACGCGCGTAACCCTATCCTTGAACCTTCAGCGGACGGTTTTGATAATGCAGCCGTCGAGTACCCTTTTCCTTTCCTAAATCCTATTGATGATAAATTTTACATGTATTATCGAGGGAAAGGGAAAACCACACCTGAACAGACAGGTTTGCTTGTGAGTCATGGAGACCTGGGCAAGTGGAAGCGCGTGCAAGACACTCCTGTCATCCCCGCAGATACCGAACATGAACGACATGGATCTACCCACCCCTCGGTTGCGGTGGATGGTGACACAATTCACATCGTTTATACTGGTAAGGCAACACAGTCGTTTGGGGAAGGACTAACAATGTGTCATGCGACCACCCCGACGAGTAACCCTGCATTGATCACAAAAAATCCTGCAAATCCCGTTTTTACAGGTAGTGGGCAAGTATGGGATAGTAAAGCCGTCCGTGAAACCGAATTGTTCAAAGGGCCGCAGTACTTCCATATTCTCTACGGCGGATTTGACGGTGAAGTGTGGCGGATCGGGCATATGCGGACTCGTGATTTCCGCACCTTTGAACCGAACCCTTATAACCCTATTTTTGTACCTTCAGATGACCCTCATGCGTTTGATTGCGATGGTGTGTTGACAGGTCAGATACTCGAAATCGAGGACACCTACTTCATGCTTTATGCAGGCAAGAAAGGTAAAGAATGGCAGACAGGACTTGCTACAATTCGGGCGAACTAATTAAAGGAGCGTTGGACAAATGATCCGTTGTAGTTTAGTGCTAATAGTAATTGCTTGTATCGGTATATCCGTATGCGTTGCCTTTGCAAAAGACAATGATGCAAAGAGAGGTACCATTCGAGGTCAGGTACTTGAATATGGCAAAACCCAACCCCCTATTGAAGGTGTGATAATTAAGATTATAAGTGCTAATGGGAAAGAATGGACAGTAAAGACTGATACTAATGGTGAATATAAATTCACGAATCTTCCTGCTGGTAATTACACCCTCAAATACCTTCAGGAAGGATTTCAAAACGAGGGGAGGGGTAATCAATCTGTTTCGGTAGTAAGTGGGGGAGACCAGATTGTAGAACTCAAAACGGTTAATTGGCTCAATCGCGTAAAAGGGACTGTTGAATACGGAATTCTGCCTTTACTTAATCACGTTTCCGGAAATTTGGCGAAACATTATGGTTTAGATGAAACAACTGTCAACGCTCTCCAACAGTCAATTCATGAATCAGTTGAGACTGCAATCAAGCAACGTAAAAACTTGTCAAACTTCTTAGTTAGATGGGATGATGACAGCCTTGATATATTTGAGGAATTATTGTTACGTCAAGACATAAAAACGGCATTTACCAAACACCTAACCGAGACACAACTAAAAGATTTTACCAACATACCACGGCATCAAGAAAAGCAAGCTTACGCCCACTATTCTACAGCATCGCTTGATCAGGAACTCAGTTTGACAGCAGATCAACGCCAAAAGATTGTGCAATTGCGACTTAACTCAAAAGATGATGAAGCATGGTTGACTGTATTGACCGAGACACAGAAAAAAATACTGCAGTTGGTGGAACTAAAGAAAAAAGCAGATATGTTGGAATCTCATGAACGAACAAAGCAGCTTGCCGAAGCAATACTCGCCTCACATACCGAACAGTTGGCTACTACACTTAATAAGCATGCTTTACAACAACTAACCCTGATTACCACAGCCGTGGCTCAAAAATACCTTGAAGCTGAAAAAATCATGACAACTTATCGTGAAGCCGAAGCGAGTCTCATTAACGCGATCGAGGCGAAAGAGATAACTCCCAAACAAGCAGATGAGAAACTCAAAAACTTGAGCAGAAAGCTATGGAATGAGAAAGATACAAACAAAAAATCAGATGAAACCCTTGATAATACAGGGCTTTTCAACTTTCATTTTTTTACTCGTTTTACACAGATAGCTGCACACAGGAGAGCACTCATAAACGGAATAGTAGGTGGAAAAAGAGGTTTCAATCGGGAAATTTATATGACTACTGAACTCAATTTCCCGACCTATGACATAACATATTATGCCCTCTATCAACAAACCCTCAAAGACGTTCTTTCTGAAAAGGAGTATGAACAATATACCGCACTCCAATCAGAAAGAGAGAATTTCCATCAACAAGCTTTACGTGATTTAGCTGTAGCAAACTTGGATACATTACTGCTTTTAAATGACGCGCAGCGAAAACAGTTAAAAATGGCAGTAGCAAAGCTGACTGTCTCCCCTTTAGGTTGGGATGCTCCGAGGGATATGTTTGACAAACTTATAGCACAGATAGACGACGGTGTACTGAGTCGCTGGCAGCAAAATTATCTTTATCTTTACCTATCACTAATTGATGAAATTTGACAATTCGGGGCTTAGATGCTAAATGCGCTTATGCTCAACACAAGTAGGGCGAAACGATTGCAAGGAGACTCAGAGGAATGACTCGTTTTAGTTTTCTGCTAATAGTAATTGCTTGTATCGGCATTTCAGTATGTATTGCCTTTGCAGAAGACACTAGTGTAAATGGCGCGACCATCCGCGGCGAAGTTACTGAAGCAATAGGGAAACAAAACCCAATTGGAGGCGCTACGGTCAAGATTATTAGTTCAGATGGAAAAGAGCGGACAGTCAAGACCGATGCCAAAGGTAAGTATGAATACAAAGGACTCCCAGCAGGGCGCTATACCATTAAGATATACAAAAGAGGATACGGAACTCGGGTTAGTGGACCAAAGGTAGTTACTACCGGGGGTGAACTCTATTACCCGGCCAAAATGGTCAACGAGATTAAGCGCCTCAAATGGCTGGTTGAGGCTTTCCTTGAACATGTTTGTGCAGATATCGGTACGCGGTACAGTTTAGACAGAAAAGTAGTCGTAGCACTTTACCAATCAATACAGGAATCAATTGAAAACGTATTCAAGCTAGATGGCAGCGTTCCAACTTACCCACGGGCAACGGACGGTTACATAGCGTTACATGAAGCGTTGTTATCACATCCCGACACTAAATCTGCATTTGCCAAACACCTAACCGAGACACAATTGCAAGATTATATTGATTTCACTAAGGCGCGGCGGCAACGATATCAGCAAGCAATTGTTCGGATTATGACTGCATTCATGGATCAAGCATTCAGTCTCACACCTAATCAACGCGGGGAAATAACACAATCCCTATTTCAGATTACAAAAGATAGACATTTGAGCCTAATGAATATATTGAGTCAACCTTTTCAAGAGGTAGTGGTAAATCTATTACACGAGAAACCGACTGTTTCTTTGAATAAAATATTGACCAAGAAACAACTGGAAATCTGGGAAGGATGGAAAAATCTTGAAGAAAATAAGCCGACTCTAGCTGACTTGGCAAGAGCTGTCGGAAAAGAAATGGAAAGAAGTACACCGAAACTTGACCAAGGTTTTAACACGAACCTTGATGAACCTCATGATGAAGCTCAAGAAAATATCCACAAATCACAACCGTGGCAACTTGCAGAAGCTGTACTAACGGCACATATAGAAGAGTTTGGACCGCTCAACGAACATGCTAATCAGCGTTTAGCCCTTGTTTTCAAAGGTGTGATTCCGCAATTCATTGACAATCAAAAAGAATACGCTAATACAAAAACCCTTGTTCTTGAAACATTATCTGACCTTATGGTATCAGTAAATAACGACACGATCACTCGAGAAAATGCTGTTAAGAAACTCAATGTTATGCGACAAGCATATTGGGGGACAAAGAACATAAACAAACAAAATAAGAAAAACACAGAACCCAGCATGGTTGACAATCTAATCTTACAATATATTACCAAATCTGTGTTTTTTGCAAGGATATTCGAAATTATAAATCATCCGCTATACCAGCAAACTATCAAAGACGTTCTATCTGAAGAAATGTATGCACAATATAACAAACGTCAAACAGAAAGAGAGATTTTTCGTCAACAAGTCTCGCGTAATGTGGTAGTTGCCCTCTTTGACAGGTTCTTACTCCTTAACGACGCACAACTTAAACATTTTGAAAATACCGTTGCCAAGTTGACACTTCCCACAATGAATAATGTCGGATTAGTATATATGTTTCTTGAATGTTTCTTAAACATTGATCCTAATATGTTGAGTCTTTGGCAGCGAAATGCCTTCGCAACAGGAGGAATGCAAGAATGACAACGTACAAAATAGTTTCAGGTTTACTGATAAATAAAAACACATTCATTATCGGATTTTCAGGTTTTCTAATGTTGCTGGTAACGCTCTTCAGCGAACCAACTTATGCTCAGGATCCAACCCTTCGCTACGGCACAGGTGTCCCACCAGCAGTTAGAAGTATTAACGACCGAAGTTTACGATACCTCGCTAATACACAGTTAGAAGATGGAAGTTGGCAAGCATCACGAAATGGTCCAGGCATAACAGGTATATGTGTAATGGCATTTATGGCAAGTGGTGAAGACCCTGATTACGGTCCTTATGCCACACATATCCGTAAAGCCTTACGCAGCATCATCGCTAATCAAAACGCAAAAACAGGGTATATGGGAACGAGCGGACATGCATCAATGTACCATCACGGGTTTGCCACGTTAGCACTGTCCGAGGCGTATGGTGTCGTAAGTGAGAATCTGCTTTGGAAAGGAAGTGACGTGCCTGAAAATAGAAGACGCACCCTCAGTGAGGCGTTAGAGCTTGCAGTGCGATGTGCATTGACAGCACAAGAAAAAAATCCCTGGGGTGCATGGCGTTACTCACCACAAGCACGCGATGCTGATACAACCGTTGCCGGAACCGTTTTAATGGGGATACTTGGGGCGCGAAACGCCGGCATTGAAGTGCCGAATGAGGCTATTGACAAAGCATTAAACTTCTTTCAAACCTGCACAACGCGAGGTGGTGGTGTCTCCTATATGCCATCAAGCAGCCATGGTGATGGACTCACCCGTTCTGCAATCGCAACCCTCGTCTACGCAATTGGCAAAAGGAAGGACACACCAGAATACAAATCCACAGCCGAATTCATCAAACGCAGAGCGAATTTTAATATCGGCAATCATTACATGTTCTATACGCTATACTACATGGCTCAGGCGTTGTTTCAAAGTGACTTTGAAGCATGGCAAGCATGGAATCAACGCACTATTGAGCGACTACAGAAGATGCAACAACAAGATGGAAGTTTCAACAGTTCCTACGGCAAAGCTTATGGCACAGGAATGGCTGTGCTTACCTTAGCATTGAACTACCGTCTTTTACCTATTTATGAAAGATAAATCCATGCCAAAAGGTGGATTTTATTGATACAGGACTTATGCATTTTCTCTTAAAGTCCCCCTTGATAAGGGGGATTTAGGGGGTTAAAAAGACTAAAAACAGTGAAATATTGGACTATTTAACCCCCCTGCCCCCCTTATCAAGGGGGAATGCGTAAGTCCTGTGATATAAACTTCTCTAAAACCGAACAGGCGAATATTGACTACTACAAGAAGGAGAAATGCAATGCAAGAGTATCCCAAAAAGATAGTGATCACTGCCATCGTAATCGCTATGATGTGGATCCCTATGACGACATTGGCTCAAGAAACACATTTACGCTGGAAAAATGGAGATGCGCTTTCCGGCAAACTATTAGAAAGCAAGTCGGGGAAGATCCGCTGGACATCACCGTATTTTTCTGACGATCTCATTATTGATATCAATGTGTTGGATTCAATTGTTTTTTCAAAACAACTCGCACCAGCAACCGAGACTTTTCGCGTCGGCACGATATTGGGCGATGTTTGGATAGCGGATATTATCGGTTCAGATGAAAATACCCTCCACTTTTTCAGCAAACGTCATGGTAAATTCCGAGTGAATAGAGAATTGATCTATTCACTTGAAAGTCGCTCACATCCCAACCTCATTTTTGATGGTTCACAGCTAAGCGCTTGGAAATCACCTAAGGAAAATATAGGTAGGAAGGCAGTTGAAAATCAACACACCGGCTGGTATCCCGATCACAACGGACATCCGCACACAGATCAAAAAAAGGCGAATATCTTCCACACACTCGAATGGCCAAAACGTTTTGAAATTGATCTCGAATTAGCGTCTACTATACCCAATCCCGGTTTTGTGCTTGCTCTCGGGAAAAACTTGTACGAAACACTACGGGTGGAAACATGGATTCATGAACTCGTTGTTGTTCAAGGCACACTATTTGAATCTATAATGGCAATTGGACCAGATCGTCGCAGCTTCCGATTGCGGCTTGCTTATGATCAGGACCTCGGGATGCTGAAAGTGTTTGACTTGAACGGCAATTTACTTTTAGAACTGGAAAATGTCCAACCGACTCTTGCATCACCGGGGCTCTATATTTATAATCGAGGTCAAAATTTGACAATACGGCGGTTAAAAGTCTATCGGCAGCCTGCCGAATTCAAAAACCAACAAGCTGATTTCTCTAAACCTCGAGTCCACATGATGAATGGAGAAGTTTTTTACGGCAAATTGTTTGTAGAAAAAGACAAAGCTTATGTCCTTGACACGGATGAGGGGCGATCAGACATCAACCTACAGCAGGTTGACCGCGTTGTCCAACCGGGGAAAACATTGACAACAACCAACGAATCTATGGCGTTAGCGTATATTGACGGATCAGTTATACGTGGACAGATAGTCCAACTGGACACGGATAGCGTTTTACTGCAGACTGCATTCGCAGATCAACCGGTAACCTGTTCATTTGCTGGTGCTTCAATGCTTCGGTTTGAGTCTAAAGCCAAAATCAAAGAACGGGGACAAGATTATGACAAGATGTTCTTTCCATCAAACAGCCTCCGTGGACATGTGATTTTTGACGGCAAAGATACATCAAGCATTCAATTACAGCCTGTAGGCACATCGGAACCGGTGTCCCTTGCAAATACCCAATCTGTCCGCGTAGAACGTAATAATAAGCACGTATCAAGGCTACGTCCTTTTGATGTAGAGATTTTTCCCCATCTGTTGCATTTGAAAAACGGAGAAGTTATCCCATGTAAAGTTCTGACGTGTGACCAAACTGCCGTTAGTTTGCAATCGCCTTTTATCAGTGCAACGCGTATAGACACCGCACATATCAAAGGCATTGAGTTCACACGTGGTAAAACGCAAACCCGAAAGGAAAACCGGAACCCAATTACTATTACAGGTGGAGATAAACATCGCATCATTTTAGAGGATGGCAGAAAACTGGATGCGATGATGCAGAGAGCCGAAGATGGCACCTTAAAAATAATAGTGAATAATGAAAAACCTGGAGAAAATCCGAAAGTTATTATTCTCGGAGGAGATTTTGCCGCTAACGACGTTGCTGCCCTTCAGCACGGCGTTGAAGTTATGTTTGATCCGCTTGAAACCCAATCCGAAGCGTTAGATGTCAGATTAGAACGCGCGTTAACTGTTCCACGTTTCAATCGTGACAATCCACCGAACCATATCCTTGTGGCAAACAATGGCGATTTAAGGCGGGGCAAATTCCTGAGTTTCAATGGCGGAACAATTCTGTTTGAATCAAACTTGAAGAAGATTTCTATCCCGATTGACCGGGTGGCGCGAATTGTTGATATTAGCGTTGAAGACTCTGATACATCGACAAAAGAGACAGTTGACAATCAGCAACCTACACCCCCACAGTCTCAAGTGCGCTTCGCTTTGATACACAACCCAATTCTGATTTTTGAACCGCTTGAAGTTAAAGGTGATAAACTGTACGGACGCTCACCGATCTATGGAGAGGTATCGGTCCCAGTAAAAAGTATCCAATATCTCCATTTTGGAGAAAAAGCAAAGTCATTCAAATCTGTTTTTGAAGAATGGGTAATCCGAGCGGCAAAAGAACCTGATTACGGTGCTGATCGGTAGAGCCATACTATTTCTAATTGAAAAGTATTATATCGGATTTCTATAGATATTGGCAATAAGTAGATAGGGGACTGTGTACACTATGTTTACAGGGTATGCAACTCCTTAATTTATGTGCTGGAGGGGTTTCAAACCCCTCCAATTATGACTATTCTTCCGCAACAGGGATTGGGGGATGTGCTAAGTGTCTGCTTTTTTAGCAGATCGGATTACAAAAGATGCATAGATATGTGTGACATTTCCCCCAATCTTCATGTGTCTTGATTTCATAAATCCGACATGTAAAGACGTATTTGTGATCTGGGGTTAGATAAACTTCATCGCCTTCTTCATTTTCTATTATAGCAGGACTTACGCATTCCCCCTTGACAAGGGGGTAGTGAATCAACGCCAAATGCGCTTTTGGCATTTGGCGGGGTTAAAAAGGCGTTATTTCAGTGATTTATCTCCCCGGATGCTATCGCTATAGGGGTTCCCTCTAAATCCCTTTATCAGTGAGACTTTTGAGGATATTGCGTAAGTACTGAAAGATACAAAGGAGATTGAAATGAATGCATCAAGCGACACACCGCGTCACGATTATGAACCTTTTCGCGTCGGATTTTTGAATGTAGCCTCGTATTCACACATGCCGTTATGGGCACCAGCCATTAATCCGCGTGTCGGCCAGAAAGATACACCTTTCACGGGAATGCGCATCACACACTGTTGGGATATTGAATACGACAAAGCAAAAGAGATCGCTGAATCTTACGGTTGCAAAGCGGTGAAGAATTTCGATGACATGTTAGGAAAGGTAGATGGCGTAATTTCAGGTGGATACTATAACCATCCGTGGAACCATATCCTGCATGAACCTTATCTTGAAGCGGGTTTACCGAACCTTATCAATCGTCCATTTGCGAATTCCCTCGCCAAAGCGCGAAAAATGATAGCGTTGGCGGAGAAACACGGCGCAACAATCCTTGCCCCCTCAAGTCACGAACATAACGATCCAATCTCACGCGCGAAGGCATGGGCAAAAGATAAGCAAATCGTCTGCTACACAGCCACCAACTCGTTTGACGACTATCCCACACACGGCATTCACGGTGTCTATATGGTGTGCAAGGCAATTGCTGAGGCAGGAAATCCTGTTGTATCCGTAGCATATCAGGCAGATAGTTGGCATAGCCCTCCCGGTGTTATCACTTTTGAACACGTTGATAATGAGGGACACCAATTTTATGGGACGCTTCATCAGGTAAGCGGGTCATGGGGGACTGTGCAGATTCACACGCACGCAGCTTACGGTGGAGAAAATTTTAGAATCCACACTGGCACAGGTTATCCTTTTGATAAGACAGAAATCTGGGTGCCGACAATCTGGGCATTTCAGAACATGGCACTGTACAACGAAATGCCGCAAACCTTTGGGCAGCTTCAGCACAAGACCAACGTCTTTCTTGCCGGGTGGAAGTCAATTTTAGAAAACGATGGGAAACCTGTGAAACTGACAGATGTTCCCGAAGAGTGGGAGTCTCCCGCAGAACTACCGAATCACCCTGATCACAATACTGTATCGTTGTTTCAGAAGAAATTTGGGGACGGTTCAATATAAGTGTTCAGGTGGATTATCCGATATCTGAACTAAAAGCAATGTAAACGCGGCTTAAAACCGGGCCTACAGATAATTTGCATCGGGTTAAAGTCCCCTTAAATAAGGGGACTTTAAGGGTTAAAAACATCTAAATGACTATTTTGGATAAAGTATGCTCCATCTCTGCTCAATTTACGTCTGTTCTAATTCAACTATATCAGGACTTACGCAAAATACTTGTAATATTTCTCTCCTATGGCTAATATAGTCTATAAGGAGGTTCATAAAATGACAAAACCAACACGTCTTGATTATTGTCAATATCTACTCACGACCCGTGT
>PYJA01000140.1:62869-62982 GCA_003635185.1 Candidatus Poribacteria bacterium
GGTTGAGCAGAATACCCCCGACTCAATCAAATCCCCCCTTTTTCCGCAAGACGAACCCGAAGCATTCACATTCCTACTTGACAAGGAACTCATAGAACATTTGAACCTATGGG
>PYJA01000141.1:0-22928 GCA_003635185.1 Candidatus Poribacteria bacterium
TTCGGAATTAGTCGTTTCGGGATTAACTAAAATTGCTCTAAACATAGATATAGACTGCATTTATCGCTTGTTTTAATCACAAAAATATGGGACAATTTAGATAAGTAATTAGAGGGTTGTAACCCCCTAAATAAACAAGACAAAATAGACAAAATGAGATTAATCGTTTTAGATTTAGGACTGAAAGCAATTGCGGGTGCGATTTCACAACTTTTTATAGATATTGCGATAGACTACTTAACGCAGCAGAAGAGATCCAAAAATAGTTTCGTCTAATTTTTTGCTGATGATTTTCAGGTTTGAGTCGGTGAGTGGTAGAGACCGCGCCTTGCGGCGCGGCTCAAACTCTCTACCAAGTTCATGATTTTAAAAGGATATTATACCATTTCTGATATATAATGTCTCTCTTTGTCCCATAAACTGCCAGTTTGTGCCATCCTCCGTTTGATTTTTAATAACCGGTAATGAGACAAAAATTAATAGAAATGGTATTACAATTGGAAGGGTTTTGTCAAATTATTTTTTTTAAAATTTGTGGAATCCCAAAACGACTAATTCCGTTGTCATTTATTGTTTGAATTGTGAGTTTACATCCAAATGCTGAAAGGATATTGACAAAAATGTCAATGGGTGGTGCTTCTTCACTTGAAAGAATTTCTAATAGGGTTTCAGGGCACATGGTAGCGCGTTTTGCGATTTCGTTGACTCCTCCTTGTGCCTCAATTACTGTTTGGACTTCTTTTAAAAAAAAGGTGATATCCTTGTCAAGTTGAAACTCTTCTAATGTAATGTGGAGATAGTCAACTGCTGCCTTCGGTTCGGCAAGTTGCTCCATCAAAAAATCGCGCCATTTCGGATATTCTCTCATCATCTTGTCTCCTTATGTTCTAACCAATAGGTTTTTGCTCTTTGGATATCTCGTGTTTGTGATGATTTGTCACCCCCGCAAAGCAGGAGAACGATTGTGTTGTCAATTCTGCCAAAATAGATACAGTAACCTGGCCCAAAATGTAGACGCAGTTCATAGACTCCATCCCCCACAGATTGACAATCCCCAAAATTGCCATTTTTAAGATGCTGTAGTCGTTTCTGGATTCTGGTCTGAGTTCTCTGATCTTGAAGTTCATGAAACCATTCAAAAAAAGGGACACTTCCACTCGGAGTCTGATAGAAATGCAATTCTTGAGGTAGTGTATTCCGCATTCCAATTTTCTTTATCTACATAACATGTCTGTGTATAACAAGTCAAATCTGACTCTTATCGGATTTGACAGGACCGCATGCATCGTTGACAGTTTGTGATGGATCGATAAAAACATGAGCAAGTTCGTGGTGTTGTTTAGCCATTATTTATTTCCTCCAAGTGCTTTGTAACGATATATTTCAGAAGTTGGACGATCTGTTCTGCATCCAAAATTCCGTTGTAATCCGGTGAAAATTCAAGTGTGAAGGTTGGTTTGTCGGTCTCAATGTCGCTGACGACACCTCGCACGAATGCCCAACTATCATTGATAGTGTAGCACCCGAAGATTTCGTGTTCGAGCATCTGTTCTTTTTCCCAATTGAGCCATGCTGCTGCTAGCATTTCACCACAGAGTTGGTGCAATGGGTCTGGTGCATGTAGACCGCGCTTTGCTTCATGAACAATCAAATATGGTGGTTGAATCCTCCCACCAAGAGAAGGCGCGAGGGCACCATCTGCCTCACCTTCCAATACAAACGCAGGGTACACGGCTTTCAGGGGAACACTACTCCACGCTTGAATATGTCCTTGTTCTGCAAGCATCAACATCGGATAAATCGCGCGCGCCCAGAGCGTCGTCTCGTTCATAACGACCAGATGACGACGGTACAGGGTCGATTTGATATCTTCAAGCCGTCTGCACTCCTCTGCAGTAAGGGCTATTTGCATTTTCTCCCATTCTTCTGGAGCAACATACTTTTCGTTCAAGGTTACAAGTGTCTTGAGTATTTCTTCTGTGAGTTGCGAGAATATGTATGTCTCCATTGTTCAAAACCTCTGTCTAATACAGTGAATCAGAACTTTGCGATAAGTTTTTTACGTGAGTATGATATGACGTTTATAGTAGCAAAAATTATTTTGTGTCCTTCAACAATATTATCAATCCTGACTCATGTTCATTTTGCGTAAATTGTCCACCTGATTCCAATGATGCAACCTAAGTTACAATACCACGAAATTATTTCTATAGCAGGACTTACGCATTTTCTCTTAAAGTCCCACTGATAAGGGGGATTTAGGGGGTTAAAAAGACTAAAAACGCTGAATACTGGACTATTTAACCCCCTAACCCCTTATCAAGGGGGAACTGCGTAAGTCCTGTATAGTTTACCTTCACAAGATGTTGAAGTTTGTGTAAATATAGTATAACAGATTTTGAAATTAATCTCAATTTTTGCCTGTCCGTTTGATATGTCCTCTAAAGTACAAACTTAATCCATATTCATATAACGCTCAACTGGTTCATCTAATTCAGCAAGCACTTTTGTCCCTACTTTGAGATACCTCCCATTGAGCATCACGAATTTGTCTCCCCGTAAAAACAGGTATTCTCCCTCAAATTCTATTTTTTTCTCTGTCTCCGATGTTGACATCGCTGCGAAACCATCATCAGAGATAAGAAATATATCTGTTATGTCATTAGATTGGACCGTGAAACCGGTTGCTAACACATCCGCATCCGCACAGACCGAAACAGAATGAATCTCGGGGCGGTGTTCCACGTTAGGTTTCATCGGAAATAGAACAACATTAAAAACTGCCGGCAATTCACATTGAGTCTGATATGTGAGGCAATTATCATTCAATTTAACGTCAAGGTGAGTCGTGTCAATAGCACCGATAAATATATTACTATGCCCAGATTCCTGCGTCCATGCTTGTCCAGAATCTGTTGCAATATGTGGTGTGATAATTTGCTCCCCGCATGCGCCGAGGTGAAAAATCTGCTCCAGCAAGTGCTTTCCATCACCGAGAACAAGGTCATGTAAGATAAAGTACTCCCCTTTAACATAAAAAATGGATCGTTTATGATGGTAGTCAGATGTTTTGTACCATCCTTCCACAAAATCAAATTCAGAAGTTATAATCCAGCGTGTATCAGGGTCAGGGACAATTTCCGATTCAGGCAGCTGCCTTTTTCCGTCAATTAGAATAATGTTGTGTGCTTCGCTTGCCGTACCGCGCGAATCCCCATCTTTATTTTTTTGGTCATGTGTAATCAGTTGGCACCCATGTGCGTACAACACAAAACTCAACTTATCTTCATATCCCAATTTTCCTAACGGTCCGCTATCAAAAAGTAGATATTGTGCATCAGAACGCCAACTATCTCTCATGACATAATAGCCAGTATAAGGGAACGCGTACGATAATGCCTCGTACTTCCTATCTTGCCGATTAATATTATTCAGACTACACAGTTCATCAAAATTTAAATTATCAGGAACATTAGTGCCGACAAGTGGAAAAGATAAATCTGGTTGACGAATATAGATACATGCTTCTAATAGCTTCTGTAACAACACCTTCATCTCTTCAGCACTCTGAAAACACCTTAAATGCTTTATGCTTTGATATATTTGCAGGAATCTGGAAAAATCGGTAATTGCTTCTACTTGAGACCGTAGTGATGTATCTTTGTGAAAACCATCCGGATGGAAAAATGCATCAACGATCCACTTGTAGCGCCGAGATGCCAATGTGAGAAGTTGCTCACTAAACCGAAATTCTGGAAAGAGAAGCGATGCGATACCGATTTCTGTAGTTGCATAAATTGAGGGTGTTGGATAAATGGACAATTTTAGCAAACATTCAAGATATAATTTTGTGGTGCTAAATGTATCTGCTTGTTCTAAATGTGAGGTATCCTGGAAATTTTTTACAAATTTCGTGCGAAATGCTGTATATGTCGATTTTGCTGAGGCTATATCTCCCTCTGAAAAAGCAGATTTGACATTTTCCAATCCTGGAAAGTCCAAATTCAGATAATGGAAGAACGTTTGATCGCATAACGGAAACTTTAGCTTATTATTAGCAGAAAAACGACGGTTCATAACCGTGTTATAGCATTCAATTGTGGAATCCAGAATTGGAAGGTTTTGTTTATTGGCGAGGGTAAAAGCTGCTTCAAGCGGTTGGACAACATGCATATCCGATGATGTCGGGGCAACTTCACTGAGATTCGCAGCGATCCGTCCAAATCCCGCGAGGCACCATAGTTCGGATTGTGGCAACATCGCACAAACGCTACCTGCTAATGTCAACGCATTAGCAGCCGCCAATTTTTCGCGTGCTGTGGATGCTTCAGGAAATGTCCAGAGATATTCCGTATGCTCTAACAGAATTCGGGCAAGTAATCGCCATCCAATATCATTTAGAGGTTCATGCGCAGCGAGCGCGATAGCCTCAATTACGCGTGCTGCCACAGATTCAAGCCGCCATGCAGGATGTTGCTCATCGAATTCAATTGGGGTGGGATGCGCTTCAGAGAAGGTAAGGAGTTCCTCAAAATCAGCAATCGGTTCAAATTGATCAATTATTGACAACTCTCGTTTTGCAAGTTCTGATGCTAACAATTCTATCTGATCGGATTGAATTGTCGTGTACCCATCTAACGACATAATTCCACATTCCACTCACTTGATTTCATTTATCGTATGTGGTATAATAACAACATCTTGGCGTTTTGTCAATGGTGCTTTAGAGAACCGAATTAACTAAACTTCCCACTTAGCAACCATTTGGCAAAAGTTGTCCACGAAACGATACAAACAATTTTTGGATAAGGAGCCTTTAAATGGCATTTACATTTCATCATATACATCTCAGATGTGAAGACCTTGACGGTGCAATCGAATATTACCAAAAGATGTTTGACGGGAAGGTAACTGATACCGTTGAAGTCAGAGGCTTAAAAATTGTACGGATGGAAATTGGCGGTGAAAACATCTTCCTTTCACCCAAATTTGGCGATATGGATGTTGAACCGACAAGCGGCAATCCCCGCTGGGGTGTCTATCAACTCGCTTTCACTGTCCAAAACCTTGACGCTGCTGTCGCCGAACTACAAGAAAAAGGTGCTGAGCTTGAAGACCTAAAACCTTCTGGACTCATGATGGCATTTTTCAAGGGACCGGATAACGTTCAGATTGAGCTCATTGAGGCTTAAGTGTTTTTGAGAAATAATGTGTCTCCTTCTTCCTAATTCTAACAGTGAGTCCCCTATGAAATATAGCGAACTGTTTCATACAATTCAAGGGGAAGGACAACTCATAGGGGTTCCATCTGTTTTCTTCCGAACAAGTTACTGTAATCTGAGATGTTCTTGGTGTGACACACCCTACACATCTTGGCAGCCTGAAAACAAGGATATTACTGTTGCCGAAAGCGTTGCAGCGATTGCACAATTCGGATGCAAGCATGTTGTTATCACTGGTGGGGAACCGTTTATTCAAACCAAGGAATTGATAGTTCTTTGTCGTGAGTTAGATAAACAAGGACACCACATCACAATTGAAACGAATGCAACGCTTTTCGCGAAAGTTGCTGCTCACTTAATTTCAATGAGTCCTAAGTTGCGTAATTCTAATCCCTCATCAGAAAATCGTTTTTATAAACGGCACGAACGGGGACGTATCTGTCCTGAAGTTATCCGCAAGTTTTTAGACACCTATACGTGCCAAGTAAAGTTTGTGGTAGACACACCTGACGACCTTGCGGAAATTCAAACCTTGCAGACAGATATCGGCATTCCAGCAGAAACTATCATGTTGATGCCTCAAGGCAAAACTTCACGGGTGCTAAATCAAAAGCAGGAATGGTTAGTTGAACTCTGCAAAGAAAATGGGTATCGCTATTCACCGCGTGTGCATGTTGATATCTGGGGTGAAAAACGTGGTGTTTAATACATGAAGGGACTTCTTAACAATCCCAAGCCTTTAGGCTTGGGTCCAATCCCGCTTATCTTGTGCGGGATAAGGAAAAAAATTTGACTTTTGAGGTATTTTGTGGTATACTTATAGGACTGGTTCTGTGGTAGTTGTTGGTGCAGCTGCCACACCACACCAATGGGAACCAGAAACCTTTCAAGGAACCAGTTCTATGCCATATAAAACACATAAAATTGCATTAGATCCGACATTCAAGCAGCGTCATTGGTTTTCATCTCAATGTGGATATGCCAGATTTGCATATAATCAAGCGTTATCAGATTTTAAGTCGGGTTTAGATCAAGACAACTTTCAATCGTGGTGGACCCTGAACGTCAACTTTAATAAGGCGAAAAAGCGTTTTGATTGGACACGTTCCCAAGATCAGCGTGCTGCGTTATATGCTATCAAGAATCTTGGGCAAGGTATTGCGAATTGGGTGAGCAAGCGTGCGAAGTTCCCGAAGTTTCACGGGCGCGGTAGGAAACAGAGCTATACCACAGATGAGCAATCAGTCCAAGTGGAAGGCAAAAAAATAAAACTACCCAAGATTGGTTGGGGCCGCATGTTTGAGTCACTCAGGTTTACAGGTCCGATTATCAAGGTTACCATTTCAAGAACGGCACACCGATGGTTTGTATCTATCACCGTTGATACAGAGAACACCGAAGTAGTTGCGGATAACGCAACTCACCCTGTTATTGGCGTTGATGTTGGTATAAACTCATTAGCAACCTGTTCGGATGGCACAAAATATGATAATCCGAGACCCCTCAAACGCTATGAGGCAAAACTTCGGAGAGCGCACCGCAAGCTAAGCCGCAAAGTCCGAAAGTCTAATAACTGGTTCAAGCAAAAAGCAAAGATAGCACGTATTCATTATCGTATTGCTTATATCAGAAATGATGCACATCACAAAGCAACGACTGAGATTGTCAACCGTGCAAGTGCTATTGGGATTGAGACACTCAAGGTTACAAATATGCTAAATAATAGAAAACTTGCCAAAGCATTATCAGATTCAGCATTAGGCGGGTTTCTTCTAAAACTCAGGACCAAAGCAGAGGCACGTGGCATCCCTATAACGGAAGCATCCCAATTCTTTGCAAGTAGCAAAACGTGTAGCCGTTGCGGACACAAGAAAGACGACTTGACACTCTCAGAGAGAATATACCATTGCAGCAACTGCGGACTCAAAATAGACCGTGATGTAAACGCTGCAATAAACCTTAGACCTTCTACCGTCGGATAGACAGAAAGTCACGCCTGTGGAGTCCAAATAAGACTACAAGCAAGTTCCGGAAGGTAGCACGAGAGACGGAAGCAGGAATCACATAGGAGAGCCAGTGTGTTTCAAAGAAGCACACGGCTTTAGCCGTCGTGAGTATCACATATGATATTCTACTCAAAGGCGGGACTGTCATTGATTCCGCGCAAGGATTAAATGCTCTTCGTGATGTTGCGATTACAGATGGAGTCATCACCGCTATTGACCACGATATTCCAAAAACTTTGGCGAAACAGACCATTTCTGTTAAGAATCAATACGTCACACCGGGGTTGATTGACATCCATACACATGTCTACTACGGTGTTACAACGTGGGGTATCAAAGCAGACAACGTCTGTTCTACTGCAGGTACAACAACAGTTGTTGATGCTGGTAGTGCCAGCTGGGCAACTTTTCCAGGATTCCGTGAATTTATTGCAGAACCCGCACAAACTAACATTTTAAACTACATCCACATTTCTGGTATTGGGCTTGTCTATGGTCCAGTGGGAGAGATGCATGATCTTGCCTATGCAGACCCAGATCGCGTTGCTGATACGTTAAAAGCTAATCGCGACATCACCGTCGGTGTAAAAGTGCGGCAAGGTAAAACGCAGGTGGGAGAAAACGGTGTTCAACCGCTAAAACTTGCTATCCAAGCAGCAGAGCAGGCTGGGATGCCTGTAATGTGCCATATCGGTGCAGGTGTTCCACTTCCAGGTGTTTTGGAATTAATGAGACCAGGTGATGTAATTACCCACTGCTTTCAAGGAAATGGCGATAATATCGTTGATGAAAAAGGAACGGTTATTCCAGAGGCATGGCAGGCACAACAAGATGGTGTAATCTTTGATGTTGGACACGGGGCGGGAAGTTTTCATTACGAAATTGCACAACGAGCGATGGAGCAAGGTTTTATTTCTGATGTTATCAGTACTGACCTACATACCGGCAATATTAATGGTCCCGTTTATGACTTGCCAACAACTTTATCAAAACTGATACACCTCGGACTTTCGTTTGAGGAAGTGATTGAAAAAGCAACTTTCAACGCCGCTAAAACGATCAAACGCGAGAAACAACTCGGCAGCCTGAAAATTGGGACAACCGCGGATGTAGCAGTTTTTGAACTGCTTGATGGCGAATTCGAATTCTACGATGCACACGGAACAAAGTTTATCGGTGCTCAGAAAATCAATGCTACTTTAACGATTCGTGAAGGGGAGAAAACATCATTCTGACAGGTGCAGAAGCTCTTATACAACGGTGCGATTTCCTAACTAATGCAGAATGCGCGTATGGCATTTGGTGGGATTGAAAACCCAGACAACAGGAAAGATGTAATATTTATGCGAAAAACTTTAGGCATCTAAAAAAAAAGTTGACAATATCTATTATATCGTGTATACTATTATATTATCCATTTGGTCGAGTGGTGGAATCGGTAGACACAATGGACTTGTGCGCTGTTGTGCTGATGTTAGCAATCGGTGAATAATCACCTACACCAATTAGGAAAGGAGTAAAGTCAACTACTTTAGGGCAAAGGGAAACCTGAACCTAAACATAGCATAGTAGTAAAGGGCATAATGAGAGAACTAATCTACCTCAAAGATGCCCAAGACTTGAGAGGCAAGGTAAGAGTTATACTACCCGAAGTCTAATACGCAGGGATTATGCGAGGTCAAAAGGGAAAGATTAGTGATACCCCCATTGAGTTGTGTGGTTAGATTTTAAGTCTGTCTAACAACTTCCTAAACAACTCAACCATTGTATGATAAATACAAGTAAGCGTATGAATGGACTACCTAAACCTCTCTATAATTGCTACATCGGAACTACAGGATAGCCTACGGGGTGAGAACCCTATGGCTACGGAGTTTCCATAGTAGTCGCTCTCTTATGAGAATAACACTACCCTAACAGGTAGAAAAGACGAAGGGAAACAGGTAAATCAAACCAAGTAGATATTAGAGGAATGCGAAATGCAGACTATCTCAAATAAATATCTTGGAATAGTGAGTGATAGAGGTGAAAGAAATCTACCTCTGAAAAGAGTATATAGCAATATATGCGACAGAGACCTATTTCTAACAGCATATCACGAATTGGCTAAAAAGAAAGGTGCTATGACAGAGGGTTCGGACGATGAAACCATTGATGAGATGTCAATAGCAAAGATTGATAAAATCATTGCTAATCTCAAAAGCGGTGAATACAGACCGAAACCAAGTCGCAGAGTCTACATACCTAAAAGAGATGGGGCGAAAAGAAGTTTAGGAATACCCTGCTGGACGGACAAACTTATCCAAAGGGTAGTAATGATGGTTCTGGAATCATACTACGAACCACAATTTTCAGACCACTCTCACGGGTTCAGACCAAATCGGGGTTGTCATACTGCTTTAGAAGAAATCTCAATGAAATGGAAAGGGACTAAATGGTTCATAGAAGGCGACATAAAAGGTTGCTTTGACAACATAAACCACGAATACCTTTTGAAAATCCTATCTGATAAAATTTTAGATAATAGACTAATAAAACTAATCCGAATGTGGCTAAAAGCAGGTTATATAGAAAATTGGAAATATCATACAACACATTCAGGAACACCACAAGGCGGGGTTATAAGTCCTTTATTGGCAAACATATACCTCTCCGAATTGGATTACAAATTAGAACAATTATCTGAAATATGGCATATAGGCAAATCAAGAAGGACAAATTCCGAATACGCAAGACTATTGAGAAAAATCAATAAAGCAAAACAAAAAGGTGAAATACAAGAAATAAAAGAGGCTCGGAAAGAACTAAATATAGCAAAATCCAAAGGTCTCACTTGGTCAAATCACCAAGACGACAACTACCGCAGACTTAAGTTTGTCAGATACACTGATGATTTTATTGTAGGTTTTGTCGGAAGTAAGGTTGAAGCCCAAAATATCAAAGAAGAAATAAAAATCTTCCTAAAAGATACTATTGGACTCACACTTTCAGACGATAAAACCAAAATAACAAACGCAACGCATCAAAAAGCGCGCTTTCTCAACTTTGAAATCTATACAGAAAAATCAAAGGCAAGACCAAAAATAAACGGAACAATAAGATTGGATATGCCCTACGATATTTTTGTAAAATGGAAAAGAAAATACACCAAGAAAGGTAAACCGTATCACAGGCCATACTATTTAGAATTGTCAGATTATATGATAATAAGAGCATATAATTCAGAGTTTCAAGGCATCTACCAGTATTATATAATGGCACAAAATGTCGCCTACAGAATGTATGAACTGAAGAACCTTGTGATGACATCAGCGGTTAAAACCCTGTCATCAAAACACAAAACTTCTGTAAGTAAAATCTTCAAGAAATATAAAAAGACAACCGAACTGGGCATAAAAGCTCTAATAGTAGAAGTCATAAGAAAAGGTAAACCGCCATTAATTGCTACACTCGGAAACTTCCATATCAAGTGGGTAAAGTTCCCAAGCAAGTTCTTTGGTAGTATTATGCCAAACTGTGATGAAATAAAAGGCATAAAAGCCATTACAGGAAAAACTGCTATTAGGTCAGACTTACTTACAAGACTCAACAATAACACTTGCGAAATATGTGGTGGCAAAGATAAAATAGAAGTTCACCACATCAGAAAAATGAGTGATGTTGAGAAACATAAAGATGGCTGGCAAAAATTGATGAGTAGTATGAGAAGAAAAACACTCATAACCTGTAAAGAATGTCATCACAAAATACATACTGGAAAGTATGATGGAAGCAAACTATAAAGATTTACTGGAGAGCCTTGTGTTTTGAAAGGAACATGCAGGGTTCGGAGAGGGGTAATTGAAAACACAGGTAAGGCTGTGCGTTGGTTGCCTACTCTACAAAATCCATCGCCCATAAACAGGCGTGAGGGTTCAAGTCCCTCCTCGACCATATTGATTTCTTAGCGCAGGGTAGAGCAGTCTGGTAGCTCGTCGGGCTCATAACCCGGAGGACGTGGGTTCAAATCCCACCCCTGCAATTTTTTATTGCAACACATACGCATGTCAAATTCCTAACCCGTCATCAATTTCTTGCTGATAGGTCCTGATGGATTCGTCTATCATCTTATCCAAGTGAACGATTTGTCCAGTTGCCCCGGATTCAAGCATGGCGTAGGATATTGCGACGGAACGTGTACCTTGATATGCATCCACTTCAATAGGGTGGTTGCCAGCAATTGCTTCGGCGAAATCACCATACTCAATTGCGATAATTTTTGCATCGGTATCTGAAAAAGGGAAATTATATTGCCACAGACGGTCGCCTTCAAATAGGTCAGTCGTAACGGCATCAAGGCGAAAATCAGGTACGAGGTCTAAAAGCTCCTCATCGTTAATCGTTCCTTGTCCATCAATTTGTAGGGATATAACTCCACCGCTTCGGTCCCCGGGGAGCGCCATTGAACCTTGAGAACCGTGAATTTGTCTGATCCAGCTGCCTTGTCCCCACGCCCCGTGGTCTTCAATATATTGCCCAACGACTCCGTTTTTGAAAGTCAACGTTGCATACGCGGCATCTTCCGCAGTAGCCTCAAATTCAGCTGGCATTTTACGTTGCCATTCCGTATAAACACCCGCGGGGTTTGATCCGGATTCGCCGCTCACAGCAGCAGGGTTGTGTCGGATCGGTTCATGAAGTCGGGTTTGGGCGTAGACAGTTTCAACTTCACCGAGTAGATACTCAATCATATCGGCATAATGGACACCAACATCAAGCAGAACACCACTTTGATCTTTCTGATGCCGCCAGACAGAGATAAGCATGCGATTTGAACCGCCAATTGCATGGTGGATAAGAAAGCGGGGTTTTCCGATAACTTCTGTATCAAGCAGTGCTTTTGCCAATCGGTTGATAGGATCGCGCCGATAGTTTTCTGCAACGCTCAGCACGGCATCGGATTTTTCTGCAGCATGACGAATTAAGTTACATGCGCGAACGGTTAACCCCATCGGTTTTTCCACCATTGTGTGCCATCCACGTTCAAGTGTCTCAACGGCAACAGTGTGGTGATAAGGGGGTGTAGTTGTTACGTCTACGGCATCAATGCCGACTTTAGCCAGTTCTTCCATGTTTCCGACAACAGCTGGTTTCTTGCCGAAACGTTCCTCCGCTTGCTTGGCAAGCGACTCAGCATTAGCAAGAACAGGATCGCATGCACCGACAAGCTCAAACCGCTTCCATCCTACCCGATGGAGTTCTGCCAACCCGTACATGTGCCGATGTCCCATACCGCCACATCCAACAATTGCCAATCGAATAGTATCCATATCTCGTCCTCAATTTTTAAGTATAATTTCTAACCTTTCCATATCTATTTGCAGTAGTTCCGCGTTGCTTTGATAAAGATCGCGACGGTTTAGCACCATCTGTGTGTATTTTTTCCCTCTCCCGACAAGAGGCCCTCTTATCCTCACTTTGCCAGGGCCAACATTATATGCACCGAGTGCCAAAGTTAAATTATTAAGATATTTCTCTAAAAGGTAGTTGAAATATCTCAATCCAGCGTTGAGGTTTTTCTCAGCGTCAAATCGTTCGTCTACTTTTCTATCAAAGTTTGGTTTCAGTTTATTCGAGTATGTTGGGACCTTCAAACCGTATTCTTTTGCGGTTCCGGGCATCATCTGCATTAAACCTCCTGCACCCGTTTTTGACACAGCCATAGGATTAAATTTTGATTCTACATAAATGATAGCTAACATCAGTTCTATAGAAATGTTATGTTTTTTAGCAATTTGTTGAACGCTCTTCTTTTGTGTAGAATTAGATGTAGGTTCAACTTTTTTTATCTTAGGTTTTTCAGGTTTGTGTTGTGTTTCACCAAAAGTAATCCCAATTGAAAGTAGATGCTTATACCCAAGATTGTCTTCATTTAAAAAAGCATAATAGGTTTGCTTCCCCCACTGTTTGAATGAGAGTCCTAAACTCCACGATTGAGCAGGTTTTCCCGTGTGAAAAGAGAAATGCGAACCAACATTTGCTGAAAGAGAACCGGTTACGATTTCAAGACTTGTGCCGAAACCTGGTTGCGCAGCATTAAAGCCGGTATGCCACCTAACGAATTGGTGAGGTATTAGGGTTGTGCCGAAAGCAAATTGTGGGTCAAAGGTTTTCAAAAGTGTTCCATTTTCATCTTGAATGGATACACCCCTGATATCCCGAAGCTGCATGCCTACGATAGCATAAGGGGCAAGAGTCACCAGTGTTCCGGCATCATAATTGGGCGCCCAAAGACTGTTCGGATTAGGGGCACGACTATACCCTGTGCTAACACCAAGTTGGACAGGACCGAATTTCCTTGCATAAGAAAGGAGGGCTTGATTGTAACCGAATTCAAACGTACCGATAGGGTTAGCAGTATGATTCACAAGGAAACGGTCAGAAGCATTGAGGTCAAGAAGGTTTACGCCGAAAGTTCCGAGGGGTTTAATCGGATATGCAATGGAAAACGCACCTTGTGAGAAATCATAAATTAGATTTCCATGGTTAAGGGAGGCAAGCCCCGCTGGATTCCAAAGCGGGCTCGTTGCATCATCAGCACTGGTAATAAATGCGCGGCTTAAACCGAGTCCACGCGTTCCGATGACAGGCCTGCGTTCAGATGCTCCGATTTCGTTGTTATTGTTGCGTGAATCTGAAAAGATGTATTTTCCACTGGGAAAACCCGTGAATAAGAGGAGTAAAATGATTATGAATAACCATTTTCGTTCACGGGAGATCAAGGTGGCGAGCTGGGTTTTCACTTTTACCTTTATATCTGATTTCAAAATGCAGGTGTGGACCTGTTGATCTACCGGTGTTTCCTGACAAACCAATAACTTGTCCTTGTAGGATAATGTCACCAACGGATACATAAACCCTTGACAAGTGTCCGTACGCTGTGGAGAAATCGTCTTCGTGTTGCATGACAACAGTCTTTCCATAGCCGCCTTTTCTGGCAGCATAGGTAACTTTCCCTGTTTTTGAAGCATACACCCGTGTGCCGGTTGCTGCCCGGAAATCTATGCCTTCGTGCAGACTGTAGATACCTGTAATTGGATGGTGGCGATAGCCGTATCGGGATGTTACAATCAAAGGAATAGCCAACGGTTTTGCAAAACCGATACTCGTTTCACCTGGGATAAAGATTTTTTGGCCGATTCTGAGTTTTTTGGGATTGGAGATGTCATTTATTTGTTGAAGTTTTCTCCACTCCTTAATATTATGCTTTCGGGCAATACTGTATAATGAATCTCCATCTCTAACAACATACCAAGTTCCATCAGACGTATTTCCTGAATTTACGGGTTTGGTTCCGATTGGAATTACTAACTTTTCGCCGATTTGCAGGTGGTCTATAGACTTCAAACTATTGGTCCGGGCAATAGATTTCATAGACACATCATATTGTTTGGCGATTCCGGACAATGTCTCTCCTGCCTTGACCTGATGAAGCATCCCAATACATGAAGATGTCCATGATGCTGAAACAAAAATTATGGATAAAACGACTACAACTATTTGAATATTTTTTTTCTTCATTTAATACCTAATTTGGGTTATGCCATATAGAACCTAATTAATAACGTGAGTTTGATAAATAATTTGGACTTCCACATTTCCTCTTAAAGTCCCCCTGATAAGGGGATTTAGAGGGTTAAAAACACCAAAATAACGATTTTTTAATCAAATATGTCCGTTCTCTGTTCAATTTGCGCTCGTTCTTTTAATTATCAAACTCACGTTAATTAATATAAATTACCACCTAAACAAGCAAAAAACTTGGTTGTTTTAAAGAATTTCCGTTCCTTTTACATTTAAACGACAGTGCGTTTGCCAATAACTGATCGAGATTATTCACGAGTAACTTTCAGCAATATCTTTGTTATATCTGAAAAAATCTGTGTGTCAGTTTGAATTCCGGAGGCACCAACTGAAACGACTTCGCTTATTACAGTCACAACAAGTTGAAGAACTTCGACCCGTGTATTAGCTTCACCTAATGCATCGGGTGCTGTCCATGTGACTGTATAATCGTTAGTGGCGGAGAGCGTTCCATATCCGGTAATGTTTAACCAGTTGAGAACGACACTCGTTCCTCTGACTCCGTTAACTGAAGCCGTTAGCTCTACTTGTTCTCCCGGCTCGACCACTTCTTTTGTAACAGTAACTGTTACATCAAGTTCACCCGCTTCTTCTACATCATCTTCCACTACATCAGTATCAGATACGGGATTTTTCATATTGCTACCACCGCATCCTGAAATATTAAGAACTAACCCAAGAATGAAAATGCCTAAAAACAATGCAAGAAATTGGTATATCCTCATGACTCCATCCACTTTTTTTATTTTGGACAAGACGTTTGCTATTATCTGTCCAAATATCCATTCCACAGATAAAAAGGTTCCTGGTTTTAAGTATACACAACTCAAAACTTGGAAGGAAATCTGCTTTTATACGTACTTTTAAAGTAATACGGATTAAGCGGAAAGGCAGTTACAAAAATGGATGCGGACACTGACAAAATTGGCAGGGCGGAGTTGCTCCCTGCCAAATCCATAGGTTATCTTGCTGATTTTTCCAGCTGCTCGCGCAGGAATGCGACAATATCCGCGATATCTTGGTCACTGAGAATATCAGAGGCGTAGAAAGGCATTAGTGTAGCACCGCCGCCACGGATCGTTTTCGCCCAGCGAACCATTGTTTTATTAACATCCCGTGGCAATCTGCCGCCGGGTCTGATGATCTGCGGACCAACACCGCCTTTGAAAGGTGTCGTATGGCAAACGACGCAGGCGCGTCCGAAAAGTTGCCATCCTTTTTTCGTATCACCAGGCATTGCAGCGATTTTCTCACCGGCTGCCTCTTTGGCATCGTCATCTAACATTTCCATTTCAAACTGTGGTCCTTTGTTGTCTCCCGAAATTGCTTCAAAATATGCCATGAGTGCTTCTGCATGCTCGGCTGGAATCGCAGTAGGGTTAACTCTATCTTTCCGTTTTTTCTGTAAAAAGTGTTCATAACAGAAACCGCCGCCACCGGCAGCACGCGCGAAATCAGCACCTGAAATCATCCCACCTTTTGCCTCTCCGCGGCTCGGGACACCGATTACACTATGTCCAGCCCGAATTAAACCGTCCGGTTTTGCAGCTTCATCAAAATCAGCGTGGCAATCTGCACAAGAAAGCCCGGTCATACTTTTGGGTTCAAGGGTCCCTTTAAATGTTGGATCATGAAAAAGTTCGCGTCCAAGTTGCGCTTTGTCCCCCAACTGTTGTGCTTGTGTAAAATAGACTAATGCTGCTATCAGCAGCACACAAATTGAAAGCGATACGATTTTACGCATCAAAAATCTCCTTTATGTTTTTTTGCTAAAATGTGTATTTTAAATATTATATCAAATGTAAAATAAATTGTCAAGAAAAATTGCTTAATTTAAGCAGTAATTATTGTTGATTCCAATAGTTTTCAGGGTAATTCGAAATTTAATTCACAATCCTAAATGCCTTCCAAAACAGCAATATATCGCAAATTTCGGTATAATTGTCCATGGTCAAGTCCATATCCAACGACAAAGACGTTTGGAATCTCAAAACCGGAATAATCAACCTTAACTGAAACTTCGCGCCGAGAGGGTTTATCCAGAAGGGCACATATCTTAATCGTTTTTGGATTTAATGAACCGAGATGTTCCACAAGAAACTTCAAGGTGCGCCCAGTGTCAATAATATCCTCTACAATAAGGACATGTCTATGCCGAACATAATCGCTTCCCGCTCGGATGAACTGTATCTTTTTAGATGACTCCGTACTATTATGGTAACTTGACGTTTGCAAGAACTCAAAACGAAGTGGTAAAGATATTTCACGCGCGAGATCCGCGAAAAACAACGTTGCCCCCCTGAGTACGCAGACAAGGACAAGTTCTTGATTTTCATAGTCTTCGGATATTTGCTTGCCGAGTTCCTGAATTCGCTTCCGAATCTGTGATTCAGAAATCAGAACGGTTTTGGGAAACGGTTTCTTTTTTTCCATAATGTAAGTGGAGGTATCTTTGTGTTTGCGGTTGGATTTTAAATCTCTCATTGGTGGTAAACCCAATGACCCATAAAATTTCATCACCGTCAACGAGCAATGGGATGCGATTGCGTTCACAACGCGCTACCTTTGCATCAATTAAGAAATCTTTAATCTTTTTTGTTCCTTGCATGCCGTGGGGTTGAAATCTATCTCCCTGTCGGCGATTGCGGACTGTTAACGGCAATTGGATTTTACTAAAATCGAACATTGCCTCAAAAGTGCCATCAGGTATGGACTGAACACTGTTTAGTGGCGTATCCTTTAAATATGCCGTAATTTCTGCATTTAGTGCGGGAATCAATGTTTTTCCTGGCACATTTAAAGGACAGGTAAAATCTGCGGTCTCAACGGGTATTTTCTCAAAGATAAGTTGTTGGTATGCACGTCTGAATTGGATATTGTTTGGTAGTGTTAGGACAGCATTTGGATTATCTCTGTTGATAAGACCAAGAATTGCTTGAAAATGTTCGAAATAGAAATCGTCTACCTGTCCGAAGATTTCAGCGATGCCATGTCTAAGAATTCGTCTCTGCAATGCAATGTGATTCTGTTGAAATTTTTCTCTATCTAACACAACGCCTTTAGATTGAGATAACGAAAGTCTACATACGTCAAAAACCTCCTGCGCAATTGCGTCTAAATAGTCGGATTCGGCACTTAGAACTTCAGCGGTCCGACTTAATCCTGTCCTGATATTTGGATTATAACCCTGTTCAAGCAGCGGTATTAACTCATGACGGATTCGGTTACGGAGATAACGTTTATCTGTATTCGTTGAGTCCCATCTTGGCACAAGGTCCATTGACTTGAGAAATGATTCAATTTCTTGACGGGTGAACGCTGCGAGCGGCCGTATAAACTTCCCGTCTCTGATAGGTGCGATTCCTTTTAAACCACTTGCCCCTGTGCCACGTAGTAAATTCATCAAAACCGTTTCGGCAATATCATCTCGGTGGTGTCCAAGGGCAACTTTAGTTGCGCCTACTTCTACACAGACAGATTCATAAAATTCGTAACGCGCCCGACGACCTGCAGCCTCTATAGAAAGTTTCCACTGTTTTGCTAAACGTGGTAAATCGACGGAATGCTCAATAAAAGGCAACCCTAAATGCCCTGCATGTTCACGGACAAATTCAGCGTCTACGTCAGAATCATCTCTGAGCCCATGATCAAGGTGAACGGGATAGAGGCGGCAGTTTAAATATTTATGTAGCGCATGCAATCCGTAAAGTAGGGCAAGGGAATCAGCACCGCCTGAGACTGCAACAAGGACCTTTTCTCCATCCTCAATCATTGTGTGCTGTGAAATGAAGCGGTACATCTCTTGCACAAAACGGGTTTCCATGCGGTAGGCCTTCAAAGAACAATGCCGGTGCGGAGAGTTGAACTCCGGACATCACGATTATGAGTCGTGCGCTCTACCACTGAGCTACACCGGCACGTTAAATTCTAATTTTAAGTATATCACATATTTGGGGAAAAGTCAACAATTTTTTGAGATCTAAATATTTACACACCCAATGGGGTTGTTTAGTTCACTTTATAGAAAAATCCGAAAATATGTGGATATCTCAATGAACAACAATCCCCACACCATAACGCTGGCGAGGTTTCCTAACCTCGCCAATGTAAAGATAATTGCAGATTTTACTATAATATGCTATACTTTTCAAAATCTCATAGCGTATTATTTATGGAGGAAATATAGAATGTTTTTTATGAAATGGCGTTACATTTTCTCATGTATTAGTCTTCTCTTTTTGGGGATCAACACCTGTTTCGCGGCAGGTGGATTTGAATATCTGCCTGACAAAAACACACTCGGACTTTGGCATTTCAACGGAGACAAGGTTAAGGATGTCTCCGCCAACAATGTAGAGGCAGAAGTCGAAGGGAAAGCATCATGGGATCCAAACCAAGATTGGAATAAAGCAAACGAAGCAGGAAAGTCGTTTCGTTTTGATGGCAATACAGTGATTTCTCTTGGAAAAGCGAAGATGCTTATTCCTGAAGATGCAGTTACCGTAGAAGCTTGGGTTTATCCCGAAGACTTAAACGGTTGGCGGCTTATATGTGCTAACTGGGATGGTCCCCCGGGGGCATACCACTTAGGCGTTTCAAATGCTATGCCCAAGTTCCATATTAACACGACAAACGGAGGAGCTTCCGCTGAGCCAGCAGAATCACTTAAATTGGAACAGTGGTATCACATTGCTGGTACTTATGACTCCAACGCAGTTAAGCTTTATATTAATGGCAAAGAGGCAGCATCAAAGAACCATGGCGGAAAATTGAAAGGTGCCGATTACGACGTAGTCATTGGCAGTAAGAATACACGCCAGTTTAAGTGGATAGGTTTGATCGACGAAGTGCGGATAAGTGATATTGCTCGTGAGGCAGACGAACTTAGCCCGAACTTTGATAAACCCCAGGCAGTTGAATTTACCAAACTGACTTTACCGCTTTTATGGGGTAATCTTAAACGATGACATCAAACCGAACATCCCAACACAATTCGGCAATGAAGGAACAGCCTACATCTGCCTTAACACGGGCTATTGATTTTTTGCTTGCACAGCAGCGTGCGGACGGAAACTTTGAAGGACAACTCTCCTCAAGTACGTTTCCGTCATGTGCTTATGCATGGATTCGACTCGCGCAAGGACAAACACCAGAAAAAACATTGATTGATTGGTTTATAAAAAACCAGAAGGAAGACGGCACATGGGGATTGGATACTGCAAATCAATCAAATCCGGATGCAACGTTGTTTGTCCGATTGATTTTGGAACAGGTATATGAACACGCGCCAGCTCCGCAGATTCAAGAAACACTCTCTTGCATTCCGCAGTATCCGCTTGACCTTGCCTTGGTTAAGCTCGCTTATGCAGCTTTCAATCAGTTTGACTGGCAAAAATTGACCGTTTCTAAAAATGCATTACCATTGCTGAGACTCGTCAAATTCCTAACGCGCATTCCAATGTTTCGCGCGTTGTTAAAACCGCCAAGAAACAAACTCCCGCCCGTAGACCTTTTCAATACTTCTCTTTTTCAAGAGCTGTTTATTGCTGAACAGCACACATTAGTTCCTGTTTTTATTATAATCGAGTTAAACACAACAAAACGTCCCGAAATCATAAATTCGCTGGTGGCATGGTTAAAAGCACGTGTTTTGGGCGATGGGAGTTGGTTTCGCGTGAATTATATCACTGCTCTGTCAGTATTAGCACTGATTGAAGTACGCAAAAAAGGAAGTGCCGACTCCGAAGTTCAGACATTAATAGAGAAAGGTATTGAATGGCTACGTGCTACACAGAATCCGGATGGTGGATGCAGAGAAGCGGTAAATCTGAATGTGTGGGATACCGCCCTGAGCATCATCGCCTTAACAGAAGTCGAGGCAAGCTATTCTAACAGCAAAGCAGCACGATGGCTTGTTAATCATCAAAATGAGAATGGTGGTTGGTCATTTTCTGGTATGCGTGATAGTTCTCTTCCCAGCGATGCAGACGACACGGCTTTGGCAACTCTGGCTTTAATTCGTACAAAACTGACATCTGCAGATGCAAAAAGTGCTATTCAACGTGGGATTGAATGGTTGAAACAGAATCAGGGGAAAGATGGGAGTTGGAACACGTATCAACCCGGAGAAGGTGATGTTGGATGTGTTAGCATTACTACACATGCCATTGAAGCATTATTGGCGGATGGGGACAATGAAATGTTTGTAAACCGTGGTATTCAATGGCTTCGCGATGCTATTCATCGTGATGGTTACTGGAACGATCTATGGTTAGCAAAACGCACCTACGGAACAGCATGCGCGCTTGTTGCGCTCATCAAAGCAGGATTTGGAGATGCGCCGGAGATTGCACGCGGTATTCGTTGGTTGGAACAGACACAAAGGACAGATGGTGGATGGGGGGAGGATATGTTTGGTAATCCAACGGATAGCACCGTGGAACAGACGGCATGGTGTTCTTATGCCCTCGGACTTGCAGATAGTAAAAACCAGGCTGCTGAAAAAGGAATTCAGTTTCTTTTAGAGAATCAAAGGGAAAACGGTTCATGGCAAGAGAGTTGTGTCGGAATTTATTGGGAAATAATTGGTGGATACAGCGATCCGATTTATGCCGCTGTTTTTCCGATCTTGGCATTGAATCAGTATATCAAAAAAACTTCGTAGTAGGTTGTCTTGTTTAGTAGAAAAAATATGATCTCAGTGATTATTCCGATTCTGAACGAAGAAAAGATTTTGGAAAAAACGCTCTCTCGCCTTCAACCTAAGTTGAAAAACCGTGAACTCATTATTGTAGATGGGGGCAGTACCGACGATTCCATCCGCATAGCAGAAAAATATGGGAAGGTAATTAAATCTGAACAAGGGCGTGCTAAACAGCTAAATGCTGGTGCAGCGGCAGCGACAGGTGACATCTTAATATTTCTACATGCAGATGTGTGGCTTGAGCAAGGAGCATGCAAAGCCGTAGAGTCTGCACTACTGTCTGGATATGTCGGTGGCGGATTTCTCCAAAGAATTGATGGTCGGAGTATCCTATATCGCATTCTTGAGGTTACAGCGGACATGCGCGGGAAGTATCTAAAAGTTTTTTATGGGGATAGCGGAATTTTTGTGAAGCGAACCGACTTTGAACGTATCGGGGGTTTTCCAGAAGTTCCGATTATGGAAGAGATGGGGTTTTCCAAGGCATTGCGCAAGTTAGGAAAAACAAAAATGGTTAAACCGCGTATTCATATATCGGCACGACGGTGGGAGGCAAATGGTATTGTCCGAACAACAACTATAAATTGGCTTATCACTTTTCTCTACTTTTTGGGTTTCTCATTGGAACGACTTGCGAAGTTGTACCGGAATATCCGATAAAAGAAATACGAGAACTATTGCCAGATGAAGATACAAAATAAATTAGGTAATTTGTGGAGATACTCGGTGTGGTTAGAAACCGCACCTTATGTGTCAATTTAGGATATATCCTCTTGTTGGAGGGCTTTGTCCGTCCGATATATTATCCAAAGGTAGGCGCGTTTTGGAAACGCGCCGTTTATCGCGTCTGATGTCTGGGCTCGGCGCGTTTACAAAACGCGCCTACCAGGGTACTATAGTTTGGACAGTTTTCGTTTGTATTGTTTTTTGGACACCTCATGCAGCATGCCACACGCGCATGCTGCCACCGCTGGTGCTTGGTTACTGGATGCATTTACGTTTCTATACACCTATCGCACCGCTGGTGCTGCCGAAATGGACAATAACATTCTTTTTCTGTGAGTTTCGGACAGTATTGTAACTCAACGAAAATATATCAAACATCAAAGTGGCAGTCCCAGAGGGACGGAATGTGTATAGATCATTTCCAGTCCCACTCCAAGCCCCAGAGGGGCGAAATGTGTTTTAGCACGAGGTTTAAAATGAAAATAAAAAGCATCACGACTCAAAAAACTGTCCAAACTATAGTAGTTATTAATGTCTGTCCTATTTTATTGTCCGAAAGGTTCTCTTATGGCTAACACAACTGAAAAACAACTGAGTTTCAATTCATGAAACAAGTTTCGCTTAAGGATTTTTACCGGCATATAAAAC
>PYJA01000141.1:22948-66177 GCA_003635185.1 Candidatus Poribacteria bacterium
CATTGACAATCACGGGTTCATCATCTGCCCGATAACTGTGCAACCTGTCAACCGCCATGATACAAAACTTTTGCCTGAAGCATTTACCGGTCTTATAGACTGGACGCATCGTATTGGAATAGACCTGAGGGTTTCCCCGCTAACACTGGATTCTGCCTTTGATTCCAAAGAGAATCATCAGATTATCAAACAACACGGACTGCTCCCTGTGATTTATCCGAACCGGCGGAATACCAAAGAAGCTATTGCCTTCGCTCGCAAGTTCCGATGGTTTAACAAAGATATGGACAAAGAACGATATAAAGTAGAACGAACTTTCGGATGGCAAGGGACTTATCGGAAACTTGCACTGAGTTATGATAAACTCAAAGAAACCCGTTTAGGTTTTCGTAACTTAGCATATTCTATGATAAACTTTCGGGCAACTTTTAACGATTCTTAACCCGTACTCGCTATGAGTTCTATTATTCCCCGCAACTTCTCTGAACATCAAGGTTTCTACAAAAACTTTACACACCCCGTTTATGTGTTGTCAGAATCTCGAAAATCGCGGAGAACCCGGAAGACGCGGATTATTCCTATCCACCTCTTGGACACACACCCAAGGAATCTATTCCGCATCAAACATGCGGACACCTTTAGCAGCAAACGGACGAAAAACGACTTGGCAGCACTAAAAACATAATCCGCGCATGAGGCGTTGATTCGTCGTGTCCAATAATTATGGATTTTACTATAAGAGCACCCGTGTTTGTAATCGCGTAATTCATCTGAATATAGGATAAGCAATAGAAAGCACGTATAAAATAGAAAATAAAGGAGATATTATCGTGGCACAACCTAACTTAGTTTTTGTTATTACAGATGACCAAGGCTACGGTGATTTAGGATGCACCGGAAACTCTGTTATCAACACGCCGAATTTAGACGCACTTGCAGGAGAGAGCGTCCAACTGCGAAACCTGCATGTCGGCCCTACCTGTTCCCCGACGCGCGCAGGCATCATGACCGGTAGATACTGCAACTCAACAGGTGTGTGGCATACCATCGGAGGCAGATCACTTCTACGAAGCGATGAGGTCACGATGGCAGATATTTTTAGCCGCAACGGTTATAAAACTGGCATGTTCGGCAAATGGCATCTCGGCGATAACTATCCGTTCCGTCCGCACGACCGCGGCTTTGAAGAGGCACTCTACCACGGTGGGGGCGGTATCAGTCAAACGCCTGACTATTGGGGAAACGACTATTTTGATGATACCTACTTTAGCAATGGGTCTGAACAACCGTTTGAAGGGTATTGTACAGATGTATGGTTTCAAGAGGGGATGAAATTTATTGAGCGGAATCAGAATCGTCCATTTTTCTGCTATATTCCAACCAATGCACCGCACGGTCCGTTCCGTGTTCCTGATGCCTATAGTGAGGTATACCGCAGGAAAGGAGAACCAGAATCGCGAGCTTGTTTCTATGGCATGATTACCAACATAGACGACAACATGGCACGACTCCGACATCATCTCAAAGTGCTTGGACTTGAGGAAAATACTATCCTAATCTTTATGACCGATAACGGATCTGCTAATGGCTGCGATTTAGATGGACAGCAGTTTGTCAAGTCTGGATACAATGCTGGGATGCGTGGTAAAAAAGGCTCACCTTATGAAGGTGGACATCGTGTGCCGCTTTTTATGCATTGGCCCGGCGGTAGCTTCTCACAAAAGAAAGAGGTTGACGAACTCACAGCTAACATTGATCTGCTGCCAACGTTAATTGACCTCTGCGATTTAGAGGTGTCTGATTCCTCTCGTTTCCACGGCACCAGCATCGCACCGTTATTGCAAGATGAACCGGTGGAATGGGAAGATCGCGTGATTGTTACAGATTCACAACGGATTGAAAATCCGATTAAGTGGAGACAGAGTGCCACAATGTCTCAAAGATGGCGGCTTATCAATGGCACCGAACTTTATGACATCCAAGCAGACCCTGAACAACGAGAGGATATTGCTGGTGAACATCCCGAAGTTGTCGCAGAACTACGCGAGCATTATGAAGCATGGTGGACGTTAGTTTCGGAACGGTTTGATGAAGAGTGTCCAATTGTTATCGGCACCCAAAACGAGCAACTTGCATGTATAACGACACATGATTGGCACGGTAGTGGGAATGCTTGGAATCAAGGGTCAATACGGAACGGTATGGAATGCAACGGGTATTGGGCAATTGAGATTCCTGAAGATGGGGCGTATAGTTTCGAGTTGCGCCGCTGGCCCCGTGAAGAAAACAGAGCCATTACAGAAGGGATTCCTGGTGAGAAAATTGATCTCTATAACGGTGGCCGCGCATTAGATTTAAAATCTGCACAAATCCGTATTGGCGATCAGTCAGAGACACAATCTATTGATCCTGATGCAGTTGGTGTAACCTTTACGTTCAACCTCAAAGCAGGACAAACACGTCTGCATACACTGTTCTCTGATGAAACAGGAGAATTGACACTTGGCGCATATTATGTCTATGTAAAACGAGTGATTTAAAATACAGAGTCCAAAAATGTTATGGGACAGCAGCCTGCTGTTCCATGCACCTTCTTTTCAACGCCGCTTGCACAAAATCGTGCAATCATCTCTTCTGCTTGTTCCTTTTTGGGAATTTAATCTTGATATACCAGACTTATGAATAGAACCAATGGCAACTGCAAAGTAGTAAGCACATGCCGCGTGCTGTCCATCCAAAATGTGAAGCGGACGGCACGCGGATGAAGTTTAAATAAATATTTCAGTAAGGGGGCGAGGTTAGGAAACCTCGCCAGCAGCAGGTGTACATCTCTGCTGGCGAGGTTTCTAACCTCGCTAAATTACCCAATTTATTTTTTAATCTTCATGAGCGTGCCTGCTACCTTTAAAAATGGAATATTCAGATAAAGAATTCAAATTTGCCTCAATTATGACAATCATGCAACCTTTCAACTTTTAAATCGCGTCATTAATTAGTGTAAACACATGCGTATAATGAGGTCTCTAATGAAAAAAAGCGATGCTGAATTAATTCACCAAATCTTATCTGGCAACGAGGCGGCTTTCAGTGACTTAGTCCAAAAATACCAAAAAAGCGTTCATGCGCTTGCATGGCGAAAAATCGGGGATTTCCATATCGCTGAAGAAATTACACAAGATATTTTCCTACATGTATACAAAAAACTGCCAACTCTGAAAGACTCGAATCAATTTGCGGGATGGTTATATGTGATCGCTAACAGACAATGCATTGCATGGCTGCGTAAGAAAAAACAGCCAGTGCAATCCCTTGAAGCCACAAGCCAAGATACATTAGAAGAAACAGCTTATGCGTGTTATATTTCGGAACAACGTGAAGAGGCGGAAGCTGAGCGCCGCCGCGAAATTGTTCAAAATCTACTGGAAAAGCTACCGGAAAGTGAACGCACGGTCATAATTCTGCACTACCTCGGAGAGATGACTTGCGAAGCGATTAGCAAGTTTTTAGGCGTGTCACCGAACACGGTTAAAAGTCGGTTGAGCCGCGCAAGAAAACGTCTAAGAGAGGAAGAATCTCTAATTCGTGAAACTCTTGGCACTGTCCCATTATCTCCGAATCTGACTGCAAATATCATGCGGGATATTAGCAACGTAGAACAGACACCCCCCTCAGTGAGTAAGCCGTTGTTACCATTCGGGGCTTTAGGTTCATCTGTCGTTCTAATTATTTTATTGCTGGGCGCGAGCAATCAATACCTGACTTACTTTCAATTGCCCTATAGTTTTGACGCGCAATCAGAAACCGCTATTGAAATCGTTGAAGTATCCGTTTTTCACGACATACAGTCAAAACCTAATATGCAAAAGCGTGTTAGGAGTGATGCTACCCCTAATCAAACCAGCAAAGACGGTTTACAAAAAGGAAAATCATCTATGCAAAATAACCTTGCCCAAGATTCTACAAAATGGAAATTGCCGGAAGGTGCAAAAACGCGTCTCGGAAAAGGACACATATTTGATATGGTTCACTCACCTGATGGCAAACTACTTGCTGCCGCAGGAACGATCGGTATATGGATTTATGATGCACACACCGGTGAAGAACTCAATCTGCTCACAGAACACATGGAAAGTGCTTCAACAATCGCTTTCAGTCCTGATAACAGCCTTTTGGCAAGTGATGGAAAAGATAACACCATACTGTTATGTGATCCGCATACAGGAAAACATAAAATGACTCTCACAGGACATACTGAAGGTATTAGTTCGGTAGCGTTTAGTCCCGATGGGAAAACACTGGCAAGTGGGAGTGAAGATGAAACAATCCGTTTGTGGGATGTGGTTACAGGAGAACAACTTCTTGTCTTTGCTGGACATGCGGGTCGTGTCTCTGAGGTCATATATTCTCCAGATGGCGAAATGCTTGCCAGTCACGGCAGAGATGAAATGATTCATCTGTGGGATGCAGAAACTGGCGAATTCATACGCACGTTCACTGGACACACAGATTTAATTTGGTCTATAGCATATTCTCCTGACGGTAAAGCTATAGCAAGTGGCAGTGAGGACAGGACAATTCGGTTCTGGGATACCGACACCGGACACCTTAAGACAACCTTAACACATACAACAAATTCCGACGGTGTCACGTTAGTCGTATTCAGTCCGGATGGACAAACTCTGGTTAGTGCCGATTACGCTGACGATATGATTCAGTTTTGGAATGTGGCTTCAGGTGAACGACTCGAAACCATAAAAAGCCCACCAGATACGACCAATCATATAGTGTTCTCCCCAGATGGTAGAACATTGGTAAATGCTGGCAGTGATGGTACAATTCGGTTCTGGGATGTTGCCACCACTAATCCGATTCGAACCCTTGATGGATATGCAGAAATGTTTCGTGATATGGCATATTCACCAGATGGAAATACACTTGCTACTGTAAGCACTGGTCCAAGCTTGCGATTATGGGATCCGCACACTGGCAGACTAAAAAAGATCTACGCTCCAGGTTCGGTTAGTATCGCTTGTATTGCTTATGCTCCAGATGGCGTAACGCTTGCATGTGGACCTGGGCCAACTGAATATGACACAGTGTATCTATTCAATACTGAAACAGGAGAGCGTGGACGCGTTTTCACAGGACACAAAAAGAATGGCGCTGTATCGGTAGCGTTTAGTCCTGATGGGCAAATACTTGCAAGTGGAGGCTCTGACGGTGCTATTCACTTATGGGATGTGTCTACCAGCAAAACCTTAAAAATACTTGAATGGCACAACGATTATGTCAGAACTTTGGCGTTTTCACCTGATGGAAAGATGCTTGTGAGTACAAGTGATTCAGGATCACGTTTTTGGAACATTGCCACTGGGGAGCCCGTAAAGGACCTTAAGGCGGACACAATTGTACTTTCCCCGGATTGGGAAAAGTTTGTAAGCATTGATATGGTAAGTCGCATTACCCAATTTTGGAATATGGATAGTGAGGATCCGCTAAAGACTATCACATCAGAAGAAAAAACATACTTTCGGGCATATTCACCAGACGGGTGTACAATTGTTGGCATTGATTCGGACGGTCAATTATCGTTTTGTGATGCCAGCACTGGTGAAGTAATTCATACTTTCGAGAATGGACATATACAAGGTGTCTGGTTTATGTCATATTCACCGGATGGACGCACCCTTGCCACTGGCGGATGGGACAGCACAGTTCTACTATGGGATGTTCCGCAGTAAGTACCATTGCATAATATAGTGAAAGCCATAATTATTTTTACGTTTTATTCTTATACCATTTCTTAAAAATAACTGCCCTTTTAGAAATAGAGTGTTTGTAGTCGCGCAATTCATTGCGCCTCTTTGAACTTGTGGACGGCACACGGCGTGTGCCTACTACCTTTAAGCGCATATTTAAATGGGAATTATTTATGCACACCCTCAATTAAATCATTATAATGTCTAATATGTCTAATATAAATATAGACAACAGACACAATTTTCAAAGGAGTTTAAATTACATGAAAATATTAAACATCGTCCTGGTTTTTTTGCCACTAATCTCTACATTCTATCTGTTAACTTTTTTGTCTGCCACTGCTTTCTCTCAAAACCATATCCACTTAGGACTACCAGCAGGTGCAAAAGCACGTCTCGGAAAAGGCAGAATACACCAGGTAAAGTATTTTCCTGATGGCAAACGCCTGGCTGTTGCTACTTCTATCGGTATCTGGATTTATGATGTTCAAACAGGGGAAGCACTTGACCTGCTTACAGGACATACGGAGCCGGTAAAAACGATAGTATTCAGTCCAGATGGCGAAACTTTTGCTTCTGGGAGTAAGGACAACACTATTCGATTATGGGACACACGCACGGGTAAACTTAAGTCTACCTATGTTGCCTATAAGCGCCAAAAAGGTGTCGCAAGAGGTGTTAATTTATTAGCGTTTAGTCCTTCCGGGAAAACACTCGCCAGTAACGGTGATATTTGGGTGATCAAGATTTGGGATTTACTAACAGGAAATCCCATACAAACTTTCAGCTCTGATGTGAACCCACTAAGCGCAATGACATATTCCCCTGATGGTGCAATGCTCCTCACCATCGGTAGTGCTGAAAAAAACGAATCTCTGATTGAGTACTGGGATGCACAGACCGGTGATCATATAGAAGATGTTGTGATTGAAGAGAATTTCAATGCTGCAGCAATTTCACACGATTGTAAGATTCTTGCGACTGGTGATGATGGTAATCCACTTCAATTTTGGGATGTTGAGACGGGTAAACTCTTAAGAAGCTACACAGAGTGGGTAGGAGAGTTTAAATCAATGGAGTTTTCATCCGATGGGAAGACGCTCATCACAGGTAGCCGTTGGGATAGAGTTGATGTATGGGAGATAAGCACTGCAAAACTCCTGAGAAGCATGACACATGGAGATGAGGTCGTATCTGTGACGTATTCACCGGATGGAAAGACAATCGCAAGTGGAAGTGACGATGGCACAATCCGGTTTTGGGATGCCGACACCGGTGATCTCATAAAAACCATTACTGGACACCTATATTCAGAATTCTACTCTGCAGCATATTCACCCGATGGCAGCATGCTCACTTGCGGCAGCAAATCCGAAATTCAATTTTGGGATGCACAGACTGGTGAACGTTTAAAAACGATCAAAGAACCGAGTTGTGATGTCCATTCAATTGCATATTCTTCGGAGGCAAAGCTGCTCGCAACTGGTGGTACTTCTATGAAAGCGCGCTTATGGGACGTGCAGACCGGACGGTTCCTCGGCAGTTTTGCGGAACATAAGCATAAGACTTCTTACCCGTATAAGTTTACGATTCTTTCAGTAACATTTTCACCCGATGGCAGGACGCTTGCAAGCGGAGGTGGCCACAAAAGGTCTGGCAATGCTATCCAGAATACAATTAGTGAGAATAATATTGTTTCTTTGTGGAAAATTCGCATAGGCGAATTGTACCCAATTGGTGAACGTTTGGCAACCTTTACCGAACATACGGACTGGGTCTCTGCGGTAGCATTTTCACCTGATGGCACTACACTTGCCAGTGGTAGCCAAGACAAGACAATTCAACTTTGGGATATAAACACGCGCAGCCACTTGAAAACGCTCACAGGACACGAAGACGGTGTTACCGCTGTGGTATATTCGCCAGATGGTAGCACACTTGTCAGTGGTAGTCAGGATGGGACTATTCGTTTATGGCACGCGCACACGGGCGACTTGATGCTGCCACCAATTGAAGGAGCGGGACAAGTAACTTCTTTGGCATATTCTCCAGATGGGAATTTGCTTGCGAGTGGTAGTGAGGACGACAACGCTGTGCATGTCTGGAATGCACAGACTGGGAAACGCCTGCAAACCTTTACCGGACATACACAGAGCGTCAACGCTGTTGTGTTTTCTCCAGATGGCGAAACGCTTGCAAGTGTGAGTGAAGATGGCACAATTCTTTTGTGGGATCTCACACAATTGGTAAGCGATCAATAACTATACTGGTATGGTTGGGAAACCACACCATAACTGTCAATTTAAGAAAAGAATTATGCGCTAAATGCCCCAGGCCGGTAGGTTCGGTTTGATGAAGTTTAAATAAATATTTCGGTAAGGGGGCGAGGTTAGGAAACCTCGCCAGCAGCAGGTGTACACCACTGCTGGCAAGGTTTCCTAACCTTGCCAAATTACCTAATTTATTTTTTAATCTTCATGTAACCGAACCGGATCCTACACAGAAACCTTCACCTATCCTGTCCACTCAGCAGTGCTGCTGAACAAAACACCCAGGATTCGCCTGGGCTCAGTCCGGTTCGGTTACAAACCGAACCTACCGGGCCTGGATGCACGCTAAATTGACGCTTATGGTTCGGTTAGAAACCGCACCTACCGGCCTGGGGTATATAGCAGGTGTCCAAAATTCGTCCGAAAAACCGAAAACTAAATAACCCTGCGAGAGAAAGTTGATAACTTGACAAGCTTTTCTTTGCGTTCAGCACTAAGGATATAGCAAGAAACCACTTTTGTAACGGTACCTTTGTCCCGTGAAAAATTGTGCCACAGGTTACCTTATTCGGAGTTGCTTTTTCTGAAGGATTTCTGATACAATATCAGATAAGACAAAACCGTTGAAAAAACAACTCGCTTTTTTGGTTCTGTTAGGGGTTACAGTCCCTAATTTCTTACCTAAATTGTCCCATATTTGCACAATAAAAACAAGCGAAAAATGTAGTCTACATCTATATTGAGAGCGATTTTAAAATTTTGTTGTAAGTCCAAAACTACTTATTCCGTAGTAATTTGCATTTCATATAGGAGGATTTATGTCAGACGTTAGATTAGGTTTTATCGGTACAGGTGGCAACATGAATCGCCATCTACGTGAATTAACTCAAATAGGCGGCAACAAATTCGTTGCCTTTTGTGACATTGTGATTGAAAAAGCGGAGCGTGCCGTTGAACAGTATGGTGGTAAGGCTTACGCGGATTACAACGAGATGCTTGCAAAAGAGGAGCTGGATGCGGTTTATATCTCAATTCCACCGTTTGCACACGGGGCTCCAGAGAAGGCTGTTGTTGCAGCCGGACTGCCGATGTTTGTGGAAAAACCTGTCCACATGGATGCCGACGAAGCAAAGGAAATTGCAGCACAAGTTGAGGATAAGGGCATCATTACCGCCTGCGGTTATCAGGAACGTTATCTTGATATTATTGACAAGGCACAAGAACTTCTTGCCTCAAGGCGTGTTGGCTTTTTCATGGGGTATTGGATGGGCGGCATGCCTGGTGGATGGTGGCGTGAGAAAGCAAAATCTGGTGGGCAACTTATGGAGCAGACGACCCATGAATTTGATATGGCGCGTTATCTTTTTGGTGAAGTCAAAACCGTCTATGCCGTTGCAAGATATGACCTGATTCCGAATACCGATTACGATATTGAGGAAGCATCTGCTGTCTCATTACAATTTGAGAGTGGCGTGTTTGGCATTATGTTTTCTGCTTGTTTCACAACAAACGGATTACGGCGTTCTGGGTTAGACATCTTCTGTGAGGACGGTTCGCTGGAATATCACCTGAGACGTGCTCTTGTGCTTTCCACAGCTGATGGAAAAGAAACGTGGAATCCGGAAAATAATTGTACGATAGATATGGATAGCACTTTTATTGAGGCAGTTCGCACTGGAGACGGTAGCGCAATTCGTTCTCCGTATCCTGATGCTGCGAAGACTGCTATATTGTCCATCGCAGCGAATCAATCTTTGGCAACTGGTGAACCTGTTCATCTGGCGTAAGATCAACCTTGTGTGAAGTCCAATGCAACAGCAGATTACTCTTCCCATCACTGGCATGCATTGCGAAGGTTGTGCTGCCACTATCACGCATAGTCTTGAGGAAATGGCGGGGATCTCCGTAGCAAATGTTAGCATTGCCACGGAGCAGGCGGCGATCACCTTCAATCCGTCTGATCTTAGTGAGGCAGCAATCGTTGACAAAATCCGATCCCTCGGATATGACGTTATTGATGCGGATTCTGAAGCAACCGCACGTGCTGCAGAACTCCAACGACAAAAGTTGCAATTCAGTGTCGGTGTCCTTTTTACACTACCACTTTTCCTACTCAGTATGAGTAGAGATATGAAATTAGTAGGTGAGTGGGCACACGATCCTTGGGTCAACTGGGTGATGTTCGTTTTGGCATTACCAGTGCAGGTCTACGTCGCTTGGGATTACTATGTCGGTAGCGTCAAGGCATTGCGAAATCGTTCTGCCAATATGGATGTGCTCGTTGCAATGGGGTCATCTGTTGCATTTCTCTATAGCGTTGTTGTGATGATTGCCCTCACATTTAATCTACAAGGGTTTGGAAACCATGTCTATTTTGAAACGGCGGCTGTTATCATTACCCTCATTAAACTGGGCAAGTTTTTGGAAGCACGTGCGAAAGGACAGACAAGTGCCGCCCTCAAAAAACTGATGCGACTCTCTCCGAAAACAGCGTGTCTTCTCAAAGATGGTGAAGAACAACACATCCCGATTGAACAGGTAGCCGTTGGTGATCTACTGATTGTTCGTCCTGGTGAAAGCATGCCTGTTGACGGAATTGTGCGCGAGGGTTCAAGTGCAGTTGACGAAAGTTTGTTCACTGGTGAAAGCATGCCTGTAGACAAGTCAGTCGGGGATACAGTGGCAAGTGCAACAATCAATCAAAGCGGCATGCTCACAATTGAGGCAACGCGCGTCGGTTCAGAGACATCTCTTGCCCGCCTTGTTCAGTTAGTTCAACAAACACAACAGAGCAAAGCACCTATTCAACGCACTGCGGATGCAGTTGCAAGTGTGTTTGTGCCTGTTGTGTTATGTATCGCCGCAGTGACCTTTTTCGTATGGTGGTTTTTCGTTGGCGAGGGATTTACACCAGCGATGCTGCGATTGGTAGCAGTTTTGGTCATTGCGTGTCCGTGTGCTTTGGGATTAGCTACACCGACTGCGATTATGGTAAGCACAGGCATTGGCGCGCATCGCGGTATCCTTTTTCGGAACAGTGAAGCATTAGAACATGTAGGAGCATTATCGCGAATTGTTCTTGATAAAACTGGCACTTTAACACAAGGACAACTGACACTCACTGACATTATTACAAACGATGGAGATGAGAATCGATTACTTCAGATAGCTGCTTCTGCAGAACGTGGCAGTGAACATCCTATCGGCAAAGCGATTGTTCTTGCTGCTGCTGAACGCGGGATTGACACCCCTGCACCTACGGAATTCACCGCTGTTGCTGGTAATGGCATAATTGCACAACTCGGTGAGAATAAAGTGATAATAGGCAATTTATCCTTGATGGAACAACATCAAATTCAGACTCAGATGTTTGAAACGGAGGCGGAACGATTACAGGCAGATGCTAAGACAGTTTTGTGGGTGGCAATTGATTCGGAAGTAAACGGACTCCTTGCTGTTGCAGATACGGTGAAGTCGGAAGCGAAAGCTGCTGTTGCCGAACTCCGGCAACTCGGATGTGAAGTTACAATGATGACTGGGGACAACCTTGGGACTGCCGCTGCTATTGCAAAAAATGTTGGGATTACTAATGTGATGGCGGAACTTCTGCCTGAAGACAAAGCTACTGCTGTCAAAGAAGCGCAAGAAGAGACAGGTGGATATGTGGCGATGGTAGGAGATGGTATCAACGATGCACCTGCGTTAGCGCAAGCAGATGTGGGCATGGCACTCGGCACAGGGACGGATATTGCTATGGAAACAGCCGATTTAACGTTGATGCATGGCGACCTGCGCGCTATTCCCGATGCTATTCGACTGAGTCGTGCTACACTCCGCACGATTAAACAGAATCTATTTTGGGCATTTTTCTACAATGTGTTGTTAATTCCTGTTGCTGCAGGTGTGTTGTTTCCGCTTTCGTTTTTGCCTGAGATGTTACGTGAGTTACATCCGATGCTTGCGGCGTTTGCGATGGCGTTTAGTAGTGTTTCGGTTGTGCTAAATAGTCTGAGGTTGCAGTGGAGGAAATTATGACACAAAGTATCATCTTGAGAACAAAAATCAATTTGACAGACTAATTTTCCTATGGTATATTTTGAATGAATCCTTCACAAAGGAGAACCACATGGCTGAAAACAATTTGAAAATTGCACCAATCGTTAGGGAAGCAACTCGAGCACAGGGTGAAAATGTGCAGTCTATTATTATCCGTTTAAACAATGACCGGATAGTTATTCCGGATTATCAACGTGATGCGGAGCAATGGGACTTGCGGAAAGAATCACTTTTCATAGAATCGTTGCTGAATAATCTAACGACCCCCTCTCTCTTTTTTTGGGAGAATCTTGATACCGGGACTATTGAGGTTGTTGATGGACAACAGCGGTTAAGCACAATTCTGAAGTATGCAAATGACGAACTTCGCTTGATGGCAAGTGGTGCAATTAACTATTTCTCACCAGAAAGTGTTCACTATAGTGGAAAGAAGTTTTCGGAAATTCCAAAAACGCTTCAAAATGTTTTCAACGATTACCCGCTTGCAATCATTTACCTTCCAGCGAGTCTTCAACTTTCAACTAAACTTGAGATATTCCGGCGTATCAACGAAGGTGGTACCCCTTTAACAGCGCAAGATATTCGGCTTTCGTATTACAGCGAATCTCGGTGTGTCTACTTCATCCGACTCGCCGGCATTTATGCTGAAACGGACTCTGCTAATAGAATGATAGAAGCCGCCGCCGAAAAAAACGTGGAGAACCCATGGGGGCAGTATCCAGATGCGTGGGAACTTTGGAAAGATTGGTGGGACGGAAAAGACCGCGCGAAAGGACAAACTCCCTCTGCAATGGTCTTGTGGTACCTCGCGTTTTTGCATAGAGAAAAGTTGAATCAACTCATCTGTTCTCCAAGTTCAATGAAGCATCTCCCGTTGGTATTCCACGGTTCAACGGAAGAGGCATTAGACATCTACTGCGCGCAGTTGCAATTTACGGACACACAAGGCGGCACACCTGTTTTTCCTACTTACGGGGATGGACTTGAAGGTGAGTTCCACAATTTCGTTGAATGGCTTGATGCTATCCTCCGACGTGGACTGCCTGGGATTAGTGTTGATAAATACAAGCAGATGGCACTCTTGATTGGTGCCGCAGTCGAATTGAAAATTGATCCAGATCAGTTGAGCCATGATGCGTGGGATGCAATCGCCAACTTTATTGAAACCCCTCGCCAGGCAGGTGAAAAGTGGCTTGAAAAAGAAGGCGGGTACCCTGAATCAAGAGGACGGTGGAAAGGTGAGCGCGGCCAGAAAGCCCAATGTGATATGGCAAGGATCCTTTTATCTCGAATTGTGAAGGAATACCCTTGAGCGCACGCCCATCAAGTCTTCCGCCTTGCAATCCACGCGCTCAGAATTTCCCAAAAACATGGAAACAATCATATTTCCGTAGGCACTACGACAGCATCCACGGTGGATACGTTTGCCCGGACTGCAAGCAGGTTTTCTCTGGCCCCGCAGGTTTTCATCAGCTTGATGCTGATCACAAAATTCCATATTCTCAAGGCGGACTAACTGAATGGGAAAACCTGACCTTACGCTGCAAACCTTGTAATGTAGCAAAGGGGGATAAGATGTAAGTTGCACTTTATAGACCAATCTAAAACATGTGAACGTTTCCTGATAGGTGCGGTTAAGAAACCATATCTATCACAGCATCTAACACCTATTCCACCGTAATCGCATCAATCACAGCGCAGCTACCCACACCGCACCCGCCAGGATGCCTGCCCGGATGACACGGATTGCACCCCAACTCTATCCCACTCTGCACAACTGTCTGCTTATCACCATAGGGACCGCTCCGAATGTGATTTGTTGAACCGAAAAGCGCAACCGCTCACAAGTCAAGTAAGGGTGTGTAAGGTTTCAGATATAAGCAAAAGTTTTCACAATCCTCAAATACAAGATTTACATTGCATTTCGCTTCATCTTATGCTATCCTATAGTTAGATCAATGATAGGAGCGAACATGCCACAAGACGAAACATCTAAAGAGCAGGAACTTCGTGAGTTTTACCGTTCTCTGATTACACATTTTCCAGACAGAAGCATGAAATGGTTATTACAAGACAAGGAGAATGTGCGCTGTCTGATAGAAATCGTTGCGAGTGAATTGGTAGAACGCATTGATTTCAGTCAGCTTGAACTACAAAATAGGAGTTTTGTCTCAAACACGTTGCGCGAACAGGAGTCAGATCTGCTTTTTAGTGTCCCTTTCAAAAAAGGGGATGATACGGATGAACTCCTTATCTACATACTTATAGAGCATCAATCGGTAGTAGATGTGTCAATGGGGTTCCGTATGTTGTTTTATATGATGAATATTTGGGATGCACAACGGAAAGAGTGGGTGTCAGAAAACGTGCCGAAACGAGAATGGAAACTGAGTCCGATTCTGCCTATCGTGCTTTATAGTGGTGATCGCAGATGGCGTGTGCCGTTGTCGCTCACAGCAATCATGGAGATACCGGATATCCTGACACGATTTGTCCCGACTTTTGATACGGTTTTTCTCAGTGTAAAAGAAACAGGAACCGAGGAACTCACAAAAACCGGACATCCGTTTGGATCGTTGCTCACCGTGCTAAAAAATGAAAAGGCGGATAAAGACACCATAATTCGTAGCTTGAACGAGGCGATCGCACATCTCAACACGCTTGAACCCGAACAATCGGAACAAAGGTTGAATGCGCTTCACTATCTGGTCTTATTGATTACCAACCGACGACCCCAAACAGAACATGAGGAATTGATAGATTTCGTCAAACAGAACGCAAACGATATGGAGATAGATACGATGGCAAAGACAATGGCAGAAGTTTACATTGAACAAGGCAAGATGCAAGGTATTGAACAAGGCAAGAAAGAAGGCAAGAAAGAAGGCATTGAACAAGGTGAGACACTGGCAAAACAGACGAATGTTATCAAACTCCTAACACATCAGTTCCCAGAGACCTCAGATACCATTGTCAATGCAATACTTGAAATCAAGGAATGCTCGCAACTTGATGCATTGTTTGATCAAATTCTGAATGCAAAAACTTATGATGATATTGATTTGAACGGGATAGGAAGTCAATAGAAACAGGATCTAACAAAGACAATTTTGGTCATCTAATAATACTGTTTGAACAAGGATACGTAGAGTTTATAGATGTTGGGTTTCGCAAGCTCGACCAACCTACAAGACTAACCTATTCACAGCATCCAACACCTGTTCCACCGTAATCGCATCAATCACAGCGCAGCTACCCGCACCACACCCGCCAGGATGTCTGCCCGGATGACACGGATTGCACCCCAACTCTATCCCACTCTGCACAACTGTATGCTTATCACCATAGGGACCGCTCCGAATGTGATTTGTTGAACCAAAAAGCGCAACGACAGGTGTTCGAGCAGCAGCAGCAATGTGCATTGGTCCCGTATCGTTACCAATGTAGACATCACACGCTGCAATCAACGCTGCGACTTCACGCAAATTTTCGGTTTTGACAAGAATCGGTGATATATCCATTCCCCCTTGATAAGGGGGGGGAGGGGGGTTTGTCATCATACTTGCAACTTGCGATTGTAGTTTCCGTTCATTTGGACCGGCGAAAAGCAAAATTGAGGCATTTTTCTCTTTTGATAAAGCGGTCCCGAGTTGTGCGTACTTCTCTGCTCCCCACAATTTGTAAACCCAATTCCCGCCTGGGTGAATGCCAATTAAAAATCTTTCTGATGTAACACCTGCTTCGGCAAGGAAACGGTGAGCCGTGGCATGATCTGCTTCGGTTACTTGTAAGTGCGGATGTGCATCCGTTGTGTCAACGCCTTGCGCACTCAGGACTTCCAGATACCGGGTAACAGCATGCCGTTCTCTATTCCCGCGCACTAATCCCCAATGTTCCGCTCCGATACACCGTGCAGTAAAACTATCCCGCAGATTCACAACAAGGTCAAATTTTTCGCGGCGTAAAGTTTTTATGAGTTTTATCCGCCCTTTTAAGCCTGCATGTTCACCTCGGTTGTCGTAAATATGGGTAGTATCAAGTTGCGGGTCGTTGGCAAGAAGGTCAAACGCGTTCGGTCCCACAAGAAAGGTAATGTGGGAATTTTGGAAGTGCGATCGTAACGGTTGAATAACAGCAGTAGATAGCACTGCATCGCCAATAAAACTGAAACTGAAGACAAGGATTTTTTTCATTTTTTGGACAAAGGAAAGGATTCAATCAGATTAACTGCTGTAGTTAAGCCATCTTCAGATTCCATTTGTGTCCCTAAGGTTTCTGCTTTTTCTGTCATTGAAGGTGTGACAAAAACCTGTTCAATCCGTTTTGCTAAGCGTTTCGCGGTAAGTTTACGCCGATGTAAACTTTTCGGTGCAACCCCCAAATCAAAGAGTAACTTTCCCCAATAGAGCTGATCGGCGATGTGTGGCACTACGACAGACGGGACTTTAGCTCGACAAACTGATGCTGTTGTGCCTGCCCCTCCGTGATGCACTACGCAACACGCTTTTGGAAACAGCCATTGATGCGGTACATACTCCGTGCAAAAGATGTCCTCTCCAGCATCCTGATCACCTAAAAGGCCCCATCCTGCTTGAATGATAGCGCGCTGTTTTGTCATTTTGATAGCGTTAATTAAGATTCCTGTTGTTTCACGACCATCACTTCCGCCCATTGATCCGAAAGTAATAACGATAGGCGGCGGTCCGTCTGCTAAAAAATCTGTGAGTTCGGATGGAGGGACATAATCTGGCTGCGCAAGGTGCCAAATGCCTGTGAACTTGTGGTTCGGTGGATAGTTAGCTGGTGGGCAAAGCGCAGGGGATGCTGCGATAAGGTTTATGTGCGGTGAATACATTTCATCTAATGCCATTGATGCCCTCGGTTTTCCACCAACAGATGTGATAAACTTATTAAAAAGCGGGTCAACAGCATATCTGAGACGAAGTCGGACCAATTTCCATATAATAGCGTTGAGTGTTCGACTCCAATTCGGGAACGGATACGGCGCATTATCTGGGACTTTAATGAAGCCTGGGCAATACGTCACAGTTATCCACGGCAGTCCATTTCGGATAGCTGCCTCCTGTCCGGGGATGTCTATGGAATGGCAAATAGCCAAATCAAACCCTTCCATTGCAGTGAGGCAATCGGTATACCACTTTTTGCCGCGACGTAGAATACCCTCCTTCGCGATGAGCAGTAGTGGTGCCATAGGATCGCGCATCGCCAGGACGGTATCCATCGTTTGATGAAATTCTGCCAAATCAAAGGCAATCCCCACTTCATAGAAGTCTGCTCCGATTCCAAGAATCTTGTCTTTGTAGATGGTTGGCGCACATACGCGCACATGATGTTTTCTTTGGAGCAAACGTTCAGCGAGTGCTAAAACTGGATAGACATCTCCCGTTGTTCCCCAAGCTGCTATAGCAATCTTCATTTTCGACTCGCTTCTACGGTCATTGCCGTTGTCTGCCAAACCATTTCGACGGGGAGTTTTTTGGTGCATTCCCATCCGATTTTGCACTTGTGAGCACTGCAGGGCCAACACGGCATATCGCGCCGCACTACAGATGCGTTTTCACTCATCGGATGCCATGCAACATGATCGGTGGGACCGAAAATTGCTACCGTTGGCACATCAAGCGCTGCAGCGAGGTGCATCGGACCGGAATCATTACACACGACCAAGTTGCAGCGGGAAAGCAGTGCCCCCAATTCACGAATTGTCTTTGGCGCGTACGTGGTAGCATCGGACTGCATTGCTTCTTGAATGTTGTGTGTTAGTTCTGCTTCGTCAGGACCGTGTAAAAGGAGTATCGTAGCGTTGTAATTTTGAACGAGTCTATCGGCAAGTTCAGCATACTGCTTTTCGGGCCACCGTTTATCAAAAGAACTGCCACCAGGGTGAATGCCGATTAGAAAAGCATCGTTCCCGATACCTAAAGACGCAAGACGTGTTTCGGCATTCGCAATCTCATCGGGCAACAAGTTGAAAACAAGTTGTCGGTCGCCTTCACCTTCACAGATTAGCCGGACTAATTCCAAGTTTCTATCAACTTCGTGGGTTTCGCCTTTTTGATACTTGCCACGCCACGCATGTGTGAGTGTAGATTTTAAACCTTTCTGATAGCGACCTAAACGATAGGGAGCACCAGAGAGAAAAGCAATAAGATGCGGCCACGTAGCGGTCTGCATCGCAACAACGAGGTGAAACTGCTCACGGCGTAGGGCGCGATAGAATTGAAGTCGCTCTGTCAATTGACGATGTTCCCCTCGCCTGTCAAACACGATCACCCGGTCAACATCAGGATTTCCGAGTAGCACTGGCGCATTGAGTGGTCGCGCCAGGACCGTGATTTCTGCCGATGGGTAGTTTTGTCGCAACAACGCGATCGCTGGTGTGGAGTTCAGCAAATCGCCTATACCATCCGCGCGGATGATGAGAATCTTCTCAATGTCAGAGAGGACCTTTCCGTAGATAGGTTTATCACGACATCCCCATTGGGCTGCCTTCTTATGTTCCGAAAGTTTCGCATGTGCGTCAAAGAAACCTAACACTTCTTTCATCATAGCAATCCGTTCAACAACCACTCCCGAATTAGATTCTCATGGACTGGAATACTTCACGCCTTTTGCTCTACCATGCTTGAGAGGATACCGAGAATTTTGTCACAATTTGAGATTTGGTAAAGTGCCATATCAATGTGGAGACTTTGCCCTTCCAATTTGAGAAAGTGCCAATTTATTCCTGAAGTAGTAGATCCATAAATGCAAGGGATTTCGTTCCCTTTTGTCTTATTAAAGCGTTGTGCGGCGATCATCTCTGCAACACATGCCCCGAGCCCAATTATGTGGGACTCATCTTTTCCGGAAATATTGGGAACCTTAACAGAAAGGCTAACAGGTGCCTCTACAATAAATGACAGTGGGTACAGACTTATCAAAAAATCACACATACCGGCCAAACCCTTTTCAGGATCGACATTGAATTCAATGCCAGAAAAAAGAGTCGGACGGCGATCCAAGTGTGCCAACAACTCAAAAAGGATATAAGAAATAACAAATTCTGACTTCGCTTTATCTGTATTTACTGCAAAAGCTAATTGCAGCCTTTCCTTAAGATCTGTCGTGAAATGGGAACGCGGTATAATCGGTTCAATGTGAGAAAAGAGGCCTAATGTTTCAACGACTTCGAGTTGAAACGTTTTGACTGCTGTTTCTAAGGTAAAATCGTTATAAACCATTGTGAGATAATCTCCTTCTAAAGATTTGGTATAGCAACCCTACTCCTATATGTTCAAGTTATCTGCGGAACCGTGAGTGTTTCACATTTGATTCAGATAGCAGCCGGTTTATGTGTCTTATAGGAATAGCTGCAGCATTCATGAGTTGATCGCTGCGTGCTACAATGCCGATTAGGATACCCTGTTTGTTAAGCACTGGTCCGCCACTGTTGCCACCGAACACATCGGACTGAATATGCAGGAAATCCTCGTGATCGTTCAGAAATTCGCCAAGAGTCCAACGCCACAACTCCTGTTTCGCAGGATTGCCAAGGATGTAGACCAATTCGCCTACTTTTGTTGTAGGTGGCGTGAAGTTCCAATCAATTTCGCGGGCGGTTTCGGGGAATCCGTCAAGCCTGATGATTGCTAAATCCGTTTTCTCATTTCTCGCGATGACGTGTGCTTTGGTGTAATAACCGAGCCGCTTTAGCACGCCGCCGTTTGTTAGGTAGAAGTTTCTGTCTTTTATGAGTTCACCTTTTTCGTCTGGTGCGGGGAAATATACGTCTATCGTGTTCTGTGGACCTGTGACGTGTGCATTAGTAACGGCAAGTTTGTGTTTTTTATCAAGTAGCACGCCGCTGCCTTCACCTATTCCGGGGTTGACTATCCACATGACTGCACGGATGGCGTTGGTGTAGACTTGGTTGGCGGTGGGTTTTGGTGGTGTAGGGGAATCAGGCTTTGTTGTACGCGGGGAAGTTAATTTCCATAAGCGAATAGTTTTGTCCGAACTTCCACTGGCAAGTGTTTTCCCATCCGAACTGAACGCTACACTAACGACCTGATATGAATGTCCTGTAAGCGTTCTCTTATGTGTGCCTGTCCTCACATCCCATAAATGGATGGTGCTGTCCCTACTTCCACTTGCAAGTATCTGTCCATCCGGACTAAACGCTACACTTGAGACTCCATCTGTATGTCCTGTTAGGGTGCGCTTGTTTGTACCCGTTGACATATCCCATAGGCGGATTGTGTTGTCGTAACTTCCACTTGCAAGTGTCTGTCCATCCGGACTAAACGCTACACTTGAGACACTACTTGTATGTCCTGTTAGGGTGCGCTTGTTTGTACCCGTTGATACATCCCATAGACGGATTGTCCCCCCAACAAAACCTCCGCTGGCGAGTGTTTGCCCATCAGGACTAAACGAGATAGTCGAAACGAAATCTGTATGCCCTGTGAGTGTTTTTTTATGCCGACCTGTGACAGCGTCCCACAAGCGAATATTACAGTCCCAACTTCCATTGGCGAGTGTCTGTCCATCCGGACTGAACGAGACGCTTGTCACACTCTGAGTATGTTTTGCGAGTGTTTTTAAGTGTCTGCCTGTAACAACATCCCATAAACGGATAGTATGGTCGTAACTTCCACTGGCAAGTGTTTGTCCATCTGAACTGAACGCTACACTACGGACCCAATCTGAATGTCCTGTGAGTGTTTTCTTATGTGTGCCTGTCCTCACATCCCATAAATGGATGGTGCCATCCGAACTTCCACTGGCAAGTGTTTGCCCATCCGGGCTGAAGGCTACACTCCAGACCGACGTTGAATGTCCTGCAAGGGTTTTATAGTGAACATAATCTTGCGCAAAACCATTAGCAAGGAAAAGGACTGGAACAAGAAGGAGCATTGAAATGAGAAAACGGGTTTGTTTCATAAGATTTATTCCTACACGGAGTACTACTTTCCCTCAATACGTTCAACAACCCACTCCCGAATTAGATTCTTAGGTACTGACAGACATTATACCTCTTGTTCTACCATTCTTGAGAGGACACCGAGGATTTTGTCACACTGTCCAATTGAATAGGGAGCTTTATCAATGTAGAGCTGCTGCCCTTCCAATTTAAGGAATTGCCAGACTGTACCTGTTGTAGATGCACCATAAATGACAGGGATATCGTTGCCTTTTTGGGTATTAAAGTGTTGGGCAGCGAGCATTTCTGCAATGCACTGTCCGAAACCTGTGGTTGGTTCATCCTTCTTTGCTTCAACAAGAACGATAATAATAGATGCCTCTAAATAAAATTGCGTAGGTGAGTTGCTTATCAGAAAATCGCATACACCGGTTAACCCCTTTTCAACATCAACATTGAAGTCGATTCCAGAAAAGAGGCTAATACGCTGTTCAAACTTTTCTCGGAGTTCAACAAGTACATTGGTAACAATAAGTTCGGACTTCGCCTTTTCTGTTCCGATAGCAAGGGCTAATGGGACATTGCGTGACAAAGTTGTAGTGAGATGCTCGCTTGGAACTATTGACTCTATTTCAGAAGAGATGTCTGCTGCTTCATCCGTTTCTAACTGAAACGTTTTAAGTACTTCTTCAATGGTAAAATTGCTATAAGCCATTACTACGGTCCCTCCTCTGTGTCAAATTTTTCTCAATCTTCCAGCATATTAAAGTTATGTTAAGTGTATCATGCAAAGTTTCTTATCTCAAGTGAAACTGAACAAGTGTTCATGTCGCTATTCCTGCACAGCACTAATCTCATCTTCAGAAATCTTGTGGACACTTTTCGGATTGAATGTCTGTGTTGTCCCAACGCGCAGCGCAACCTCAATTCTGCCGCCAGTTAACACAAAAAACTGAATTAGGAATCCCCCACCCTGCATGGATTCAACTTGATATTCCGCTTGGTCAAAGTCACCAATCCATTCAGGAAGTGCATCTTCAAATTTTGGATGTGTCATGACGTTCTCAGGGAGAGCAATAATCAGGGTGCCCGGTTCATCGCCGATTGCATTGCCGATAACCTCTCGTTTTTGGACCATAAACGGCACAACAATGCCTGCATATTCAAAATCATCTGCGGTGGTGCGGTCTGGTGGCACAAGTCCCCATGTCAAGTGATGGATAAACGGATTCCCATATCCCTGTCCGAGCATGTGCTGCAGCGCTACTTTGTCAACAGGATGCACAACGGCAACGTAGTCAAACCATCCATCATCGTGTGATGCACTATCCGCAGACAACTGTGCAGAGACGTTGATATAGTCGCATCCGTCAACAGGGGAAGGATAACATCGGACATCCCATCCATTCACATAACCGAGTTGTTTTAAACCATCGGCGACAAGATGCGGCGGGTCACAGAAAATGGCGGCGTGATCCATGTTCGGATAGATTTGGACACCTGCTTCCGTGATATGTTTTGCGACATTGGTTGCCTCGTCAAAACGTAACTCAGCGTTTTCAATTTGCAAATAATCAGCAAAATTTGTGGGTAATTTAATTTTGTTTTTCATAAGATTCCTCCGTTCTGTTCGCAAGTTGCGATGCACTATCAGTTTAACAAAAATTGCGTCTATTCGCAAACGTAATTCGTTTATCTTCTGAATCGCGGATTTTCGCAGATTTCACAGATTTCGCGGATTATATCTTCACACATCTACAATCATTCTCAAAAGGTGGGGTTGTAATAAGATTCCTCTTTAATCCGCGTCCATCCGCGTTATCTGTGATAATCCGCGATTCAGATGAATGCCTCTGCCCTGGTTATTTTTCCATTGAAAAAAAATAGTGATTCTTGTTAATATAGATACCGAAGCATCGCAATTGTAGATTGTTTACAATACATAAAGAGGAAAATTGATGAGAAAAAATACCTTTCGAGAGTTACTCAATGCTGACAAACCGACCGTTGGTACGCATATCCACACCACTTGGCCCTCCATCGTTGAGGCGATTGGACACACAGGAATGTATGACTATGTTGAATTTGTGGGGGAATATGGCCCATTTGATCTGCACGATTTGGATAATTTGTGTCGCGCAGCGGAACTACACAACATCTCAACAATGATAAAAGTTGACCAAGAGCCACGCGGTTTCATTGCACAGCGCGCAATCGGTTCCGGCTTCCAAAGCGTGCTATATGCCGATTGCCAAAACGTTGAAGATGTGAAAGAGTGTGTTCGAACTACACGTGCGGATACGCCAGAAGATGGCGGTAGTTATGGCGTTGCAACCCGCAGATTCGCCTATATGGGATACGGTGGTGGACCGGAATACGTCCAAGCACTTCGTGATGTTGTCGTTGTGATTATGATTGAGAAGAAAGGAACAGTTGAAAACTTAGAAGAAGTATTATCTGTTGAAGGTGTTGACATGATTCAGTGGGGCGGATCAGATTATTCTATGAGTATCGGGAAGGTTGGTCAAAGTGGATCCCCTGAAGTACGCGAAGCACAAGAAAAGGTGTTCAAAACTGCTATAAAGATGGGGGTGCCGCCGCGCGCTGAAATTGGAAGTGCTGATGGCGCGAAACGTTTTCTTGATATGGGCGTGCGGCATTTCTGTATCGGCACCGATATTTCTATTCTCTACGGTTGGTGGCGCGAACATGGAGATGGATTACGGAAAGCACTTGAGGGACATTAGAAAGATTCCACATCAGGACGGACGCATTTTCTCTTGAAGTCCCCTTGATAAGGGGGATTTAGGGGGCGGGTCCCCATAGCGATAGCGTATGGGGAGATAGATCGTTGAAATAGCACCATTTACCCTCCCTAACCCCCTTATATGAAGTTTAAGAAAATATGGCAAGGTTCGGAAACCTTGTCGGCAGGGGAGATGCACCTGCCTCGTACGGACCGAAAAGGTCCGAATTAATAAATTAATCTGGCTAATAAATCTGTATAATAATATGGCGAGGTTCGGAAACCTTGCCAGCGTGATGGTGCCGGAATTGTTGTTCATTGAAATGTCCACATATTTTCGGATTGGACTATAAAATCCGCGATAATCCGCGATTCAGACAACACACATGCCACAAACTTTACACACCCTACTCAATATAACCGTATTATAGTGGATCCTACAATTAACTTTACATCTGATCTGTAGGAGGGAACTCCGATTCCCGACTATTAGTGGTTTTGTCGCGATTCGGAGATCGCTCGGACAGAATATATGTAAACTTATTTACATAATTTACTATAATACCGTTTTAACGTTGACAGTTGATTTTATTTTTGCTAATTTTAAAAACAGAGACAATAAACCCGCAGAAATTTGTTAAACCCGAGATATAACTTAGCGAATAATCGTTATGAAGATTAACGAATTGATATCAGGTAAATATAGGTTGCTTGAGCATCTTAGTTCTGGCAGCTTTTCGTCTGTTTTTCGTGCGCGCGAAGAGATGACGGACCGTATCGTTGCGATCAAAGCACTTTCCAAAGATGCGTATCCAGCGGACAGAATGCGCTATCTTTTAACCGAACTTCAAGCGATGTCAAATATATGGGGGCATCCTAATATTGTCTCGATCCATACTGTTGAACCCGGTAAAGATAACTGCCTTGCCTTGATAGTTATGGAATATATTGATGGAACTAATCTCAATCAACTTGTTCAACAAGGCGACTTAACATTAAACGATGTCCTTAATATTGGTTTAGATATATGCAACGGTTTAAAAGCTGCGCATGCCCACAATATTCTCCACCGTGATATTAAGCCACAAAATATACTCCTCACTCCCGAAAAAGAAGCTAAAATAGCCGACTTTAGTATTGCCCGTATTTTTGGTGAAACAACCGAATTCGCTGTAACAATGACGGGTACCCGCCGCTATATGGCACCCGAGCAACACTATGGTGCTTATGATTTTCGTGCTGATTTGTATGCTACCGGTTTAGTGCTTTATGAGGCACTCACAAAACAATTTCCTTTTTCTGGTGAAGCCGATGAAATCGATAGAAAGAAGGCATCGGGTGAAATAGAGAACCTCGAAAAATGCCCAGAGGAATTCCGGAATTTTTCGTTAAAAGCACTCCATAGAGATGTTGATAAACGTTACCAAACAGCATCTGAAATGTACGAAGAACTTGACCGCATTCGCCGCTGGCAATACGAACAGCAAGCCTCTGCCCTTATTGCAGAAAGTGCTAATTCTCCCGCAACTGAACTTGCAAGTGCCCTCGAACGTTGCCGAAAAACATTTCGATTACAAATTGATGTTGCCGAATTCATTAACCAAAACCTTTTCTTTGAGATGCGTAGCAAAGATGAGAAGGAGAAACGCGAACGTGTTAAGATACGACTTAGGCAACACTATACCGAAGCGATTAAGTACCTACGGAACGAAAACATAGAGAACGCACTTCGAGAACTCCATAAGGCACATAACCTCTGTTTACAGGATGCGGAACTTGTTGCACAAGCAGACACCCTCTTCAAGGAAGCGAGTACAGCGACATCGCTGCCGAATGCTTCAACAGTTCAGGATATTGCTGCACTGATTGAGAAGCTCTCTGAAACAGAAAAAACAAATCTATTTGATACGTTAAACATATCGGAAACCCAGACGGAACCTGAAGTTTATCAGGAGCCCCCCGAAGTTTACCAGAGGGAATTAAATACAATTTCTTTCCCTAAAACTGAGGCACAACAAGTAGACAATTACCGTGTCTTAATAGAAGAAGCTTCACCTGAATTTTTATTGGATAAAGTTCACGAAGACATACAATATCCACATGAGGAAGAAGCAGCGTATATCTATCAACAAGCACAAATTTTTATGCAACAAGAAAACGTCCGCGGATGTCTCGGACAGTATAAAAGACTCGGGGCTTTTTATTACAGACACGCCAGACGGTTCATTCGGATGGACGAAATAGAACTCGTCGCGAATTGTTATACACGCGCGCGATTTGCTTACGCAGCAGCCCAAAAACAACGGAACGCACGAAAAAACGCAAGAAATGGTGCCGCGTACTACGTTCATCTTGCACGACAATTAGAAATGCAACGCTCATGGATAGAAGCTGGTATGTCATACATATTCGCTGCCGACAATTACCGTTTTGCCCAGCTAAGTTTGGAAGTTGAAAAGTGTGAATCTTCCGCGTCTGTTTGCTATTTCAATGCTGCTGAAAGCGCACATCTCATCGGTGATCTTCAAACCGCTTATGAATATTATATGTTAATTTTATCTATCGGTGAGAAATTGCCAAATCCGCCGAGAGCGGTAATTGAAGCACAAAAATTGCTTGATGAAATTCGGAAAGGCGATCATAAATAGACCTTTACAGATAAAATTTTTTTGAAATTTATAACCGTTGTAGCGCAACAGAAGGATTTGCTGAAAAAACTCGAAAAGACGTTATGGCTACAGAACTTACTGAACCTGACATAGCACCACAGCTAATTGGACAATTTGATACTGCTTCAAAGCAAATTGTCCGTAAAAATGCTGATGAATGTATCCAATTTTGCCTCGGCACCACGGATGCTGAAGCAATTAATGTGATAGAAACTGAACAACCTGTCGTCAAATGGTATCGTGCAGATAGTTTCATACATGCAAATGTGCGCGGTGAAGAAGCCATCGTCCACATGGAATTTCAGACACACGATAGCACAGAGGTACCGATGCCTTACCGCATAGCAGGTTACGCTGGTTTAGGGATACGGACATATCAATTGCCGATCTATTCACACGTGATTTACCTGCATCCGAATGCGGGACTCAATGACCCAGGCGAATACGTGCAAAATGTGCCAGGGTATGAGATTGCCATTAAATATAAAGTCATCAGGCTCTGCAATATAGATGGGCAAAATGTTTTAGACGCGAAACTAAAAGGACTTATCCCTTTTGCACCGCTGATGAAACCACCAGAAGAAATGGATGCTGATCAGTGGTTGCGGAAATGTATTGAGGTGGCACAAACTATTCCAATGGACGAGGCAGACAAACCGGATTATCTTGCCGCTACGGTCATTTTGTCTGATGTTATATTTGATTTTCACGACATTTATGATATTTTATCGGAGGAAACCATGAAAAAATCATCTTTTGCCGAATACTTTACAGAAAAAGCTGAACGAAAAAATACTATTGAATTGCTCCTTGATGTGTTAGAAGTGAGATTTCAACCTAACAACGTGCAAACACTAAAACCCACACTTGAGAACATCCAAGAACAGCAGGAATTGAAGCAGCTGTTCCTTGAGGCAGTTCAAGTATCAAGTTTTGATGAATTTAAGCGTATCTTGGCATCAAATGGAGCCGGATAAAACCATGCAAAAATCATCTTTTGCCGAATACTTTGAACGAAAAAATACTATTGAATTGCTCCTTGATGTGTTAGAGATCCGCTTTCAACCTAACAACGTGCAAACGTTGAAACCTATGATTGAAAGCATTGAGGAATTGCAAACGCTTAAGCGATTGCATCGCGAAGCAGTTCAAGTGCCAAGTTTTGATGAATTCAGGCGCATCTTGGAATCATAAGGAAATTGAACCTTATCACAAAAGGTTTACTACAACAAGTCACAAAGGCACTATGAAGACATTTTACCGATACTTCAATCCGTTTTGGTATAATATGAAGTAAAAGGGAGAGATAATATGCCAACAGAGTTTAAAAATGTTAGTGAAATTACACAACAAGTATTGGATATCGTAAAACCTAATCCCAAGTTAAAAGATGTTTGGATACAAGGCAAGGTTTCAGGGATCAGACAGACACAAAATAACACCCTCAATTTTACGCTCACGGATAACAATCAGAAAATTCAGTGTGTCATTTTTAACGATAGAGAATCCCTGCAAGAGAATTTACCTGAAGCAGGAAACAACGTATCTGTCAAGGGAGAGATTTATGTCAATGAAAAGAAAAGCGAATATCGGTTTATGGTTACAGACGTAAAATTGCCTGAAGATCCTCCGCAGTCTCAACCTATTTCTGTTAATGATCTAACAGAAACCTTGAGAAATACCCTAAAGACACATTCGGACGAAGTTCAAGGTGAAATTGAAAGACTTTTTGTGACACCTGCTGGTTATACAATCTTGAAACTTAAAGATGTAACTGCAGATGGACAATCTAATGATATAATCGAATGTGTAATCCCGCCAACGATTGAGCCCCCTTTCTCTCTTGAAAAAGGTGGAAAAGTTTACATAAAGGGACAATTTGGAATTTTTCCGGACGCAAGTGCATATCGGATTAAAATTGACGATGCAAACGACATAGCACCAATTGCAAAACCACCAAAGCCAGCACCACCAAAGCCAGGCAAATGTCAGGAATGCCAGGAGCGTTATAACAACTTGCAAGATCAATTGTGTCATATATGTTATTATGCCAGTTTAACTTATGAAGGAATTGTTGTCGGTGCAGTCCTCCGTTATTTTAATGCACCGAAATTTGCAAATTTTACTACAAAGCGGGAACATCGAATTGATTTTACTCCAAATATAAAAGGGCGCGCGGATATTGCATTGTTGAATAGTAAGGGAAATCCAGTAGCCATTGCAGAGTGTAAACGAATCGAAGATAATAATAGGGACGATGGGATAAATAATCAGTTGAAACCTTACCTCAATGTGAGTGAGACCAATTTAGGACTATTTGCCGATGATACAGACCCTTATGAATGGATTTTTCTTAAGAGAAATGTTGAGAAAGCAAGATATGATAAGATCAACCGTTCTCAATTTGAGGAAGAACTCGGTGTAGAACCACCATCAGAAATATCACCAAATAAAACTCGTTTCGAACTTATTCACGGCAATATAATTGAGGCAGAGGTAGATGCCGTTGTGAACGCGGCAAAGGCTGAACTAACCAAAGGCAGTGGGATAGATGCTGCAATTCGGGATGCTGGTGGTGAAGAAATTGAGAGAGCAATCCAAGAAATTATCGAACGTGAAGGTGTCTGTCCTCCAGGTAGAGCTGTGATTACGACAGGGGGTAACCTACCTGTAAGACATGTTATTCATGCTGTAGGACCAATTTATGATGATGGGGAACAACATGAAGCGGAGACACTTGCCCGTTGCTACAAAAATTGCCTGAAGATTGCAGCAGAAAAAGAAATTAGGTCTATCGCTTTCCCTGCTATTAGTACGGGTAACTACGGTTATCCTATTGAAAAAGCAACCCCTATCGCCCTAAACACCGTGAAAGAATTTGTAGAAAATGCACACCAGCATAACGAAATGGTCCCAGAACGCATTCAGTTTGTCTTGCTTCATGAAGAAGCTTATAACTGTTATGTCAAGGAGTTTTTAAAACTCGGATACGGTTTATCTTGTCTAATCGGGTAACTATCGCTTAGTAATGTTTCATCCCTGGTCTTTGTAATACTTAAAAGTAAGGAGAACTAATGATTTCACTATCACAACGCAGTCAAAACGTAACACCATCGTCAACCTTAGCCATCACAGCGAAAATCAACGCGATGATCGCGGATGGCGTAGATGTCGTCAAATTCGGGGCAGGCGAACCCGATTTTGATACACCCGACTATATCAAAGCCGCCGCAATCACTGCACTTGATGCAGGATTCACAAAATATACACCTGTCCCCGGTATTCCTGAACTTCGGGAGGCAATCGTGGACAAATTCAAAAATGACAACGGGCTGGATTATACAACATCCCAAGTTATCGTTTCGTGCGGAGCAAAACACACACTCTATAACATCATGCAAGCGATCTGTGACCCGGACGATGAAGTCATCTTTGCTGCGCCTTATTGGGTAAGCTATCCACAGCAGATTAAGTTGGCAGGTGCAGTCCCACGTGTGATTGAAACCACTGCCGAACAGAACTTCTGCATGCAACCCGATCAGGTAGAAGCAGCAATCACATCAAAAACAAAAGCGATTCTGATTAACAGTCCGAGCAACCCCACTGGTACTACTTATGATGTGGAAACACTGAAGCAGATAGCAGCACTTGCAGTCAAACATCAGGTCTATCTCATATCAGATGAAATTTATGAAGCACTGCTTTATGACGGTGCGACACATCAGAGTCCCGCTTCATTCAACGAGGAGACGAAAGCGATTACCTTTGTCGTCAATGGCGTATCCAAAGCGTATTCTATGACAGGCTGGCGTATCGGGTATACCGCAGGTCCCGAAGATGCGATTTCAGCGATGTCCCGTATCCAATCACACAGCACTTCAAACCCGACCTCCATTGCACAGAAAGCTGCTGTCGCCGCACTCAATGAACCGCAAGATGCCGTTGAGGAAATGCGACAAGCATTTGAAGAACGCCGTGATGTTATCTGTCAACGTTTTGATGAGATTGACGGTGTGAGCTATGTCAAACCGCAAGGTGCATTCTACATCTTTCCCGATTTTTCTGAGCATTATGGCAGAACACTTGACGGTAAAAAGATTGAAGGGTCAATGGATATTACCGATTATCTGCTCGGTTCAGCAGGTGTCGGTGTTGTGCCGGGTGACGGATTCGGTGCGGATAACAATTTGCGCCTCTCCTTCGCTACCTCTCTGACGGAGATAAACCGTGGATTAGATCGGATTAAAAAGGCGTTGGGATAAGGTAATTCTTTTGAGGGAATAAATGTTAAAAACGAGCACAGAACAAGGTAATTTCTCACGAACCTTTACACGACGCGGCTTTCTCACGGCCGGCCTGAAAGCCGGCGCAGCAGCTTTCACAACAGCACTCCTACCCAGATTCCATGCAGATGCTGCAGGACAATATAATGTGTTGTTTATCATGGTTGATGACCTACGTCCTATGTTAGGCTGCTACGGACACTCAGAGATGCATACACCTAATATTGATAGGCTTGCCCAACGTGGTACACTTTTCAACCGTACGTATTGTCAAGCTCCTTTGTGCAATGCATCTCGAACATCAATTCTTACGGGATTAAGACCTGACACAACAAAAGTGTTTTTCAATGCAACAGAATTTCGGCAGACACTACCAAACGCTGTGACACTCCCACAACACTTTAAAGCGTCCGGTTATCATACCCAGTCTGTCGGAAAAATTGGTCATAGCGCGGCAACACAGGATGATGCATACTCATGGAGTGTGCCTTCATGGTTACCACCATGGATCCCCTTTAATCCTTTACATATTCCTGTCTGGCAGTCGCTTGATGTTGAAGATAACGATCTGTCAGATGGTAGAACTGCCGAAAAAGCGATTGCGGTTTTAGCTGAAATACAACACACACAATTTTTCCTTGCAGTTGGTTTTGAGAAACCGCATCTGCCGCTCTATGTACCACGGAAATATTACGATCTCTATACACATCAAGACTTCTCTCTTCCTGTGACGACTACGCTGCCGAATGATGCGCCTGAGATTGCAAATAACAAATTGGATGGGCTGAGAGCATACCTTGATATTCCAGATGAAGGACCTATATCAGATGAGAAAACATTAGAATTGATTCGGGCTTATGCTGCATCAACAAGCTACATGGACGCACAAGTTGGGCGTGTAATTCAACAGTTAGACATACTGGGGCTTTCTCAAAAAACCGTGATTGTTTTTGTCGGTGACCATGGGTTCCATCTTGGCGAACACGGAACTTGGCGGAAAAATACGCTTTTTGAAGTCGCTCTCCGATCTCCGATGATTATAAGTGTTCCAGAACAACAACCTAATGAAACAGATGCTTTGACAGAACTCGTTGATATATATCCAACGTTATGTGAAGCGTGTCAAATACCTGTGCCTTCACAATTAGAAGGTTTGAGTCTGATGCCTATTATTGAGACACCGAGTCGTCCATGGAAAACAGCCACTTTTAGCCAGCTGAAACGAGGTCGCACAAATGGGATGTCTATACGAACTACCCAATACCGATACACTGAATGGGGAAATAAGGGGATAAAAGGAAAAGAACTTTACGATTATCTCACTGATCCAGATGAAACAGTCAATATTGCTAATCTACCGGAAAATGCTGAACTTGTAATACATCTTAGTGAACGTCTGCATGCTGGTTGGCAAGAAGCTTTGCCTGATATACAAGAACCAAAAACGTCACCTTGGGATATAAATGACGATGGTGTTGTCAATATCCAGGACCTGGTTCTCGTTGCCAACGATTTTGGTGCAGAGGTCCCAGTACACGCGAAAACAGACGTGAATCAAGACGGTAGTGTTGACATTCTTGACTTAGTTCTGGTTGCAGCACATTTTGGTGAATCTACACACAAGTCAGCACCGCAAAGTTCAATTGGTTTTTTGTCGAGACATGTTGATGACATTGAAAAATGGGTCATTGAGGCACGTTTAGTCGATGACGGTTCAGCTATTTTTCGCAAGGGCATTTCGAAACTGGAAGAGCTGATGAATGTTGTTGTGCCACAAAAAACCGTTCTTTTACCCAACTATCCAAATCCCTTTAATCCAGAGACATGGATACCCTACGATCTGGCACAAGATACAAACGTCAATATTGACATCTATAATCTAAAAGGTGAAATTATTAGAAAGCTTGTTATCGGTTTCCAAGTTGCTGGCACGTATCGTACCCAATCGCGCGCAGCGTATTGGGACGGACGGAATGCTGCTGGTGAACAGGTTGCAAGTGGGATTTACCTGTATACACTTCAAGCAGGGAAATTCAATTCGACACGGCGAATGCTGATTCTCAAATAGATTTCTCTTGGAAGGGCAATTGATGAAAAAAACATGCACTGATAAAGGAAATATCTCACGAACCTTTACGAGACGAGGCTTTCTCTCGACCGGTCTGAAAGCTGGTGCTGCTGCCTTCACAACGGGTTTGTTGCCGAATCTTAGAGCAGAGACAGCGGGCCGTTATAATGTGCTTTTCATCATGGCAGATGATTTACGTCCTTTGTTAGGGTGCTATGGTCATACAGAGATGCACACGCCCAACATTGATGCCTTGGCGAATCGGGGAACACTTTTCAACCGTGCCTATTGTCAATTTCCTGTTTGTAATCCTTCTCGATCTTCTATTCTTACTGGCTTGAGGCCCGATACCATTGGTGTGCATGATAATAACACATATTTTCGGAATATTCTACCTAACGCTGTGACGCTGCCTCAGCATTTTAAAGTGCATGGTTACCATACACAATCAATTGGTAAGATTGCACATGGTCTTGCCTCATTATTTGACCAGCTATCCTGGAGTGTTCCAATTTGGAGGAAATGGTCAACACCTCCTCATACAAAAACTATTCCATCGTGGAGTGCTCTTGATGTTGCTGACCATGAACTAAGGGACGGACAAACTGCGGACAAGGCAATAGAAGTCTTAGAGGTTTTAGCGGAATTCCCAAATACGCCTTTTTTCCTTGCTGTCGGCTTTTATAAACCACATCTCCCTTACAATGTCCCGCGAAGATATTACGATTTATACGATTCTGTAACCTTTAATATACACACCGATTCTATGACACCAAAAGGAGCACCGCGTATAGCAAGAACAATTTGGAATGAGATAAAAAACTACCACGATTTTCCGATTGGGGTAACATCAATTTCTGATGAAAAAATATTGGAATTTACCCGCGCTTACGCTGCATCAACAAGTTATATAGATGTTCTCGTCGGCCGTGTCCTTCAGCAATTAGACACACTAGGCCTTGCCGAAACCACAATTATCGTTCTCGTTGGGGACCATGGATACCATCTCGGCGAACATGGGACTTGGAGCAAAAATACGCTTTTTGAAGTTGCCCTTCGTGCACCGCTGATTATCAGCGTTCCAGGGCAACAGTCTAACCGAACCGATGCTCTCATTGAACTCGTTGATATCTATCCGACTTTGTGTGATGCATGCCGCCTCCCGATACCTTCACAGTTAGAAGGGGTGAGTCTGAGTCCTGTCATTGAACAACCCACACGACCGTGGAAAGCCGCTGCTTTTAGCCAATTAAAGAGAGGTAATATAAACGGTGCCTCTATCCGTACGGAACAATACCGATATACCGAGTGGGGAACTGATAGTAGACACGGACGTGAACTCTATGATTATCATGCCGACCCAAATGAAACAGAAAATATTGCTAATTTTCCAGAAAACAAAGAACTTGTAGCGCAGCTTAGCGAGCAACTCCAATTAGGGTGGCAAGCAGCTTTACCCGATGTATCGAAACCAATCCCAACACCGCAAGTGTTACCGTGGGATATAAACAATGATGGAATTGTCGATCTTCAAGACCTTGTCCTGATATCAAACAATTTTGGTGCCGAGATACCAGATAATCCGAAAGTTGATGTGAACAAGGATGGCAGCGTTGACATCATTGATCTGCTTATAGTTGCTGCACATTTAGGAGAATCTACCAATATGGCGACACCGCCAACACACACCAATATTTTACCAATACATCTTAACCTATTAGATAAACGGCTCACAGAAGCACACTTAATGAATGACGGTTCTGATGTTTTTAAACAGGGAATTGAAAAGTTGGAAGATTTACTAAATGTTGTTGTGCCAGAAAAAACCACCCTCTTGCCCAACTATCCAAATCCTTTTAATCCAGAGACATGGATACCCTACGATCTGGCACAAGATACAAACGTCAATATTGACATCTATAATCTAAAAGGTGAAATTATTAGAAAGCTTGATATCGGTTTTCAAGTTGCTGGCACATATCGCACTCAATCGCGCGCAGCGTATTGGGACGGACAGAATGCTGTGGGGGAACGGGTTGCAAGTGGGGTTTACCTGTATACACTTCAAGCAGGAAAATTCAATTCGACACGGCGAATGGTGATTCTCAAATAGATTTTTCTCGGAGGGCAATTGATGAAAAAAACATGCACTGATAAAGGAAATATCTCACGAACCTTTACAAGACGCGGCTTTCTCTCTACCAGCCTTAAAGCAGGTGCTGCTGCCTTCACAACGGGATTATTGCCAAATTTTAGCGCAAAAGCAGCCGGACAATACAATGTCCTGTTTATCATGGTTGATGACCTACGACCTCTGCTCGGGTGCTATGGTCATGCAGAGATGCACACGCCCAATATTGATGCCTTGGCGAATCGGGGGACACTTTTCAACCGTGCTTATTGCCAATACCCACTTTGTAACCCGTCACGAACTTCGATTATTACAGGTTTGCGGCCGGAAACGACTGGTGTAATAGATAATTCAGCGGATTTTCGGGATCAGTTGCCAAATGCTGTGGCACTACCACAACGTTTCAAAGTGCATGGATATTATACTCAGGCAATTGGTAGAGTTTTGCATATTCATGAACTCCAACATGATGAACGAGCATGGAGCGCGCGATCTTGGGGACCACGATGGACTCCTATTGATAGAGCTAAAACGCCTTCATGGAATGCTTTCGATGTAGCTGACCATGAATTGCGAGATGGCCAGACAGCGGAAAAGGTTGCAGAAGTATTAGCACAAATTCAAAATCACCCTTTTTTTCTTTCTGTTGGTTTTTACAAGCCACATTTACCTTACAACGCTCCGAAAAAATACTTCGACTTATACAATTCCCAGACTTTTAATATACATACTGATACTACAACACCAGAGAACGCACCGCGTATCGCACAAACAAATTGGAATGAAATTAGATCTTATAAAGATATTCCTAATGGAACAATCCCTATTTCCCAAGAAAAAATATTAGAGTTGACGCGTGCTTATGCTGCATCTGTAAGTTATACAGATGCTCTCGTTGGCCGTGTTCTGGAACAATTAGATGCCCTTAACCTAATAGATAATACAGTTGTCGCTCTTGTCGGTGACCACGGCTATCACCTTGGAGAGCATGGAACATGGGGTAAAAATACTCTTTTTGAGGTATCTACCCGTTCACCGTTAATTATCAGCGTTCCAGGACAAACTTACCCTGGGACCAAAACTGATGCCTTAGTTGAATTGGTTGATATCTATCCGACGTTGTGTGATGCTTGTCAACTACCTATTAGCTCTGAACTGGAAGGGATTAGTCTGATGCCTATCATTGAACAACCCACACGACCGTGGAAAGCCGCTGCTTTTAGCCAATTAAAGAGAGGTAATATAAATGGTGTCTCTATCCGTACGGAACAATACCGGTATACCGAGTGGGGAACTGATGGTAGACACGGACGTGAACTCTACGATTATGATACTGATCCAAATGAAACAGTAAATATTGCGAATCTGCCAGAAAACAAAGAACTTGTAGCGCAGCTCAGCGAGCAACTCCAATTAGGTTGGCAAGCAGCTTTACCCGATGTATCGAAACCAATCCCAACACCGCAAGCGTTACCGTGGGATATAAACAGTGATGGAATTGTCGACCTCCAAGACCTTGTCCTGATATCAAACAATTTTGGTGCTGATACACCTGAAAATCCGAAAGTTGATGTGAACAGGGATGGCAGCGTTGACATCATTGATCTGCTTATAGTTGCTGCACATTTTGGTGAATCCGACAATCTAACAGCACCCGCAATACATGTTGAGATTTCCCAAAAACATATTAGATTCTTAAGTGAATGGCTCACAGAGGCACGTTTAGCAGACGATGGCTCTAATGTTTTTAAACAGGGCATCGCTACCTTAGAACGATTACTTAATATTGCAATTCCAGACAAAACGGTGCTTTTACCGAACTTCCCAAATCCTTTCAATCCAGAAACTTGGATTCCCTACGATTTAGCACAGGACACAGATGTAAACATCAGTATCTATAATCTAAAGGGAGAAATCATTAGAAAACTAAATATAGGCTATCAGGCTGCTGGTACTTATCGGACCAAAAACAGGGCAGCATATTGGGACGGACGTAATTCCGCTGGAGAATTTGTTGCAAGTGGTGTCTATTTTTATTCTCTCAACACAGGTCCGGTAAAAGCAATCCGCCGGATGACAATTCTTAAATAAAAAGTTTTTGATTAATATCATTTCCTGGAGGCAGAAATCCCATGTTTGGACGAATCTTTCTTACATTCTGTATAGTTACACATATCTGGTGTTTGCCGTGCGTCGATGCCGCATCACTTATAAACGTGCCACTTAACCCAGATATAACCGATTTTAATAGTGAAACCTACCGCTTTATTCATCGTTTACTTAATAAACGTGTCGTGTCCGGTGTAGCGCGAGGTTCTTTACCGTTTACGCGAAAACAGGTTGCATCTTTTTTGGTGGAGGTGTCTCAAAAACTGGATAGTGGTGAATTGGCGTTGAGCATCAACGACCAAAAACGCTTGAATGAATTGTTAGCTTTTTACGCAGAGGCTGGAACACAAACGCCTCCCAATCGGCGATCACATTTATTTTCGCTCAGTGACAACGCCACCTATCGCTTTTCATTTGATTTAAGAGCGAGACAGCGAACAATCACCAGGTTAGTGGACAACATGTCTGAAAAAGAACCTGTTGAAGGAACTATGTTTGTGACAACATGGTTCCCACATCTTTATGGGCAAGTCAAAGAGGGATTCGCGTTTACAACAAATATGGCATACAGATGGTTATACGGTGATGTTTTTGACGATTTTTATCCGGATGAATCAAAATATCGGCAACTGGAAGGTGAACTAAAAATTGGACAGAAATATCGAACAGCGATCAATGCTTATCTTAAGTTTAACTTCCCTTGGTTTGAGTTACAACTTGGACAAGACAATCTGCAGTGGGGCCCAGGTTATCACGGCAATCTATTGATTTCTCCAAACCCTATTGCTATAGATATGCTGAAGTTGCAAACTACATACAAAACTACCACCTTCACTGCATTCACCGGTATTTTAGAAGACATGGCAGATGAAATCAATGAAAAATATATTTCAGGACATAGGCTTGAGGGGTATTTCTGGGATAGGGTTGGGTTTGGTATTTCTGAGGTAATCATTTTTGGAAACCGTTTTGAGCCAGGATATCTCAATCCAGTCAATATATACTTGATAAACGAACAGACCATTTCACGGGCCGATAGCCGAGTTCCGGGTAGTGGCGACAATATACTGATAAGTGCTGATATGCGGATTCGTCCTATAGACAATTTTGAAATTTATGGCGAGGTAATGGTTGATGATGGAAATCCAATATCCGTTTTTAAACATTGGGATACGAAATTCGGAATCCTCGGAGGTATTTATATTACGGACCCTTTTGGATTGAAAGATACCGATTTCCACGCCGAATACGCTTTTATCAACCAATACGCCTATACACACGTCAATCCAGTAAACGTCTATAAACACTTTACGACACCCATAGGACATCGTATTGGTGCTGATGCAGATAATCTATGGATTGAATTACGTCGTCGATTTACTGATAAGCTTGAAACTGTTTTTGGCTACGAACTTGAACGTCACGGTCAAGGAAACATAGACAAAAACCATCCGCCTGATGCACCAAGAGATGACGTGTGGACACCATTATCTGGAATTACACAAAGTGAGCATCGCTTAAAGATCGGTTTTAATTGGGTTACCGTTGGTCATTATTCATTCTATGGTGAATGGGCAAGGATTTGGAGACGAAACATTGAAAATCGCCAAGATGTACATGAAACTGGAAACGAAATTCAAGCGAAAGCCTTATATCGATTTTAAGCCGTAACCTGAAAATTTTACTGTTGTCTCCTTTGTCATTTAAGCGGAGCTGAGAATTCCAATTGAAATAGCATTTTTAATGAAGATTCATATCGGTTAAAGCATCAAAGAAATTGTTTTGTAGGTACATCTTGGTATTATTCAGAAGGATTTAAGATGAAAATTCGCGTGTTGGGTATTCGGGGACTTCCGGGAACTTATAGTGGGTTGGAAACTATCATGGGTGAACTTGCACCGCGCTGGGTAGAAGCAGGGCATGAAGTCACCGTCTATTGTCGAAAAGCAGTTTTTAAAGAGAGGCCCTCCGAATGGAAAGGCATCAAGTTAGTCTATCTCCCCAGCATTGAACATAAAATGTTTAGTACCCTCAGCCACAGTTTTTTAGCCACTTTACACGCTTCGTTTTCACCTGCTGATGCTATTCTGGTATGGAATGCTGGCAACGGTCCCTTTGGCTGGTTTTTCCGTATTGCTGGTAAAAGTGCTGTTATCAACGTTGATGGAATGGAGTGGCTTCGTCCAAAATGGAAAGGTATAGGTGCGGTCTATTTCAAATGGGCAGCAAAAATGGCTACTGCCGCGTTTCCAATTGTGATAACCGATGCCGAAGAAATGAAAAGGCTTTATCTTGAAGAATTAGGCGCTGAAACTACATATATCGCTTACGGAGCAAACATTGAACCATCTGAGCATCCAGAAATACTTGAAAATTATGGACTTGAATCACGGAATTACTATCTAATAGCGAGTCGTCTTGTCCCCGATAATAATGCAGACCTGATTTTGGAGGCATTTGTTAACTCAAATAGCCAGAAAAAACTTGCAATAGCTGGAGGGGCAGACTACAAAGGCAACAAACTTGAAAATCAATTTTTAGATAAATTGAAAAGCATTGCGAATGAAAACGTCATGTTTCTCGGACACATTGATAATTCAGAACATATAAAAGAACTTCACCATCACTGCTTCGCTTACATTCACGGACATCAATTTGGTGGTATCAATCCTTCTATTTTGAAGGCATTAGGGTTTTCTAACTGCATTCTTGCTTTAAATACACCATTCAACCATGAAGTCCTGGAAGGCGGAACTTACGGCGTGCTATTCGACAAAACCTCAGAATCTCTCAAAAATGAGATAGAAGTATTAGAACAGAACCCCGAGAAGGTTGACGACTTCCGACAGCGTGCCCCTGAACAGATACGGAAACGATTCAACTGGGACCATATTGCAGAACAATATATTGATGTTTTTGAAAAACTACAGAACAAAAAGTGAAACTCACTAATTTCGTAAAGGTAAAGGATAATGGCACATTTGCCAACAAAATTTTACATCTCCAAATCTGACTTTGCATATATGAACGACACAGCACAGCCTTCAGTTAAAAGACTTTCCTCCTTCTACGCAAAGCGAGGAAAATATTTACTTGATTTTGTGGCAGCATTTTTTTTAATTCTCCTCTTTGCCCCACTAATGATTCTCATTTCAATATTGGTTAAATTATCTTCGCGTGGACCAATTTTTTTCTCACATAAACGGGTTGGGATAAATAATAAACTTTTTGTCATTCACAAGTTCAGAAGTCTTCATATTGATACGCCCTCCTATTCAGAAAAACCGGATTCAACAGAAGATGTTCGCATTACGCCAATCGGTAAATGGATTCGAAAAACAAGTTTAGACGAGTTGCCTCAGTTATTTAACGTGATTAAGGGTGAGATGAGTCTTGTCGGTCCCCGTCCTGAGATGCCTTTCCTCGCTGAGCATTACGAGGATTGGGAAAATCAACGCCATCTCGTGCGCCCCGGAATGACAGGGCTCTGGCAGTTAAGTCCACGGCGTCGCGGATCAATCCGTGAAGGTATTCCTGTTGATCTGGAATACATTGAGAATTTGTCTCTGTGGAACGATTTTAAAATATTGCTCCGGACGTTCAAAGTTTTTTGGGATGATAACACCTATTAACTTATATAGTAGACTTTAGAATTAATTGGACATTATGTTCGGTTCGGTTAGGAAACCGAACCTACCGGGGGTGTTGTAGAGCAAACTGTCAGCTTGCGTCCTCACAGACGCAATCTAACAGATTGTGCTACATGGGGCAACTTGAGTTAACTTTTAGTGTATTGATTCTAACTTACAATTGAAACATATATGAAACGAACTCTTGGGAATCTCAAAAAGATTTTTCAGTGTGGTTTTGGACTCAAATGTCCACGATGTGAGATAGGTCCACTTTTTCAAAAACGGTTCACGATGTATTCTCATTGCACTCAATGTGGATTGAAATTTGAACGCGAACAAGGATATTTTATAGGTGCGATGTATATCAACTATGGTGCAACGGTATTCCTTGTCTTTCCAGGCTATTTTATTTTTGATATTTTCACATCTATCCCTTTCTTATTCAACTTTGGTGTGTGGGGTTTAGTTTCCGCCGTTTTTCCGATCTTTTTCTATCGCTACTCAAAAAGTTTGTGGTTGAACATTGACTACACACTTAATCCAAGTAGTTAATAGTTTTCAAAACTATTTTAGAGCCAACTATCTTGTGAAAATCTGCCCACGAATGTAAGATGCCTCGTCAGAAGCAAGGAATGTCAGTATTCGGGCAACACCCGCTGGATCACCGAGTGATTTCAGCGCATTGGCAACTGCAGCCTCCGGATCATTTCCATCTCGCTTTGCTGATTCAGCAATCTGCCCAAGTTTGAGCGGTGTAGCAAGTCCACCTGGACATATTGTGTGCATGCGGATGTGTGACCCAACTTGGCCTTCTACAGTCATCACAAGACCGTTTACGCCTCCCTTACTTGAAGCATAAGCAACTGAGGAACTTCCACCGCGAACGCCTGCGCCAGAAGCAATACAGAGGATAACCCCTCCACCACTTTCGCCCATTATTGGGACAGCATGCTTGATCGCAAAGAAAGTGCCTTTAAGATTGACATCAATTACGGAATCAAAGGTAGCAGCTTCAAAATCTTCAATACGAACGCTTGCCCCTTCCAAGATACCAGCACACGTTACTAAGGTATCAATTCGACCGTATGTTTCTTTAGCAGTCCGCATTAGATCGGCAACTTCTGTTTCGGCAGTTACATCGGTGCAGCAGAATTTAGCCACACCTCCGTTTTTTACAATTACCTTTAACGTTTCTTGCCCATCAAGTTCGTTTACATCTCCCATGACAACTTTTGCACCAGCTTCTGCATACGCGATGGCAGTTGCAGCGCCAATACCTGTGGAAGCACCCGTAATAACCGCTACTTTATCTGAGAGTCGAATATTCACAGATTATTCTCCTGAGTGGATTAAGATATAAAAAAGTATAGAATGAATCTGTTTACAAGGCAAGAGATTTCTGAATCAGGATTATTTAGTTTTAATAATTTTTAGTTAATGTGTGTTACTCATAGTTATAGTTTAGGCAGGAACGTTTATGCGGCAATTTATGTAGAAATATGAGCAAACGCCAGGGTTATTTAGTTTTAAAAACACTCAGTTATCAAGTTAACTGCAAGTAAAGGTTTTGAAGCATAATATTTTGGCTCATGTCGAGATTGAATGCATTTCTATGCTTGAACGAGTTCTGATATAAAGTTGACAGAAACAGATTTCCGATTGATGAAGAACTCACAGATAGCAATATAGCCAGAGAGAAACTTCTTATGAACACCCCGAAAACGGCGAAGGAAGTTCCGAACCGTCGTCCAGACACCTTCAATGCCATTCGTGTGAACCTCGCGAATACCATCAGCATCGTCATCTCGTGCCCACTCACCCGCTTGATGCCTGACCACAGCGTGTGGACGATCAAGACCGTTATACCCACGCCACCCATCTGTATAAACGACAGTATCTTGGTGCGTGAACTGATGCACATGAGTTGTTAGCGTCTCTTTATCCGTGTGATGAACCACACGCAATCTAACCTGACCACACTCGCGCCCGAGAGTGCCTACCACCGGAGGCCGGTCGTTGGCATAGGTGCCGTGCCCTCTCCGTTTGTTGCCGCGCCGACGGGGCGGATCGTCTGGGTCTCAATGCCGATCCCCTTTCTCGCCAGCGTTTTGGAACATCTCATCGGTTTCAACGCACTTATCCGGTAAGACTGAATGTGGCTGCATCGTTTCCGCATTCGCCTGAAGCACGCGGCGCATTGACATCACTGTTTGACGATCTACACCGATTTCACGAGCAATTTTCGCACTCGGAACACCTTGGCAAACGCCACGCAACAACAACACCACCTGGGGAGGTGTAAACTGCTTCTGCTGGAAAACCGTACCACTATAAAGATTATAGGTGCCATCACAAGAAAGACACCGATAGATTTGCAAATGGCTATTTTGGGTTTTGCCAAAAAGACGTGCCTCCTCCACGCCTGCACCGCAATGTGGACAATGTAATCCTTCGGGGTGGAAATGTTTCAGCAACCAAGCAGTCGCTTGTTCTTCATCTATGAGTTCTATTATTGGGAAATCCATACCTTAAAGTATAAACGATTTTAAAGAACTTTGCATTAAAATTATTCATGAGCCA